>JAHEAD010000001.1 GCA_019721075.1 Candidatus Sysuiplasma jiujiangense | reverse complement strand
ATATGAGATACGGCACATTCGAACTGGAGAGCGTGAGCATGAGCTCGTTGTTGTAGAACCCCCTGTCGAACAGGGCAAGCCTTATAGAGCGGAACAGAGGGCGGACAAGCTCCAGCATGAACGACACATCGGCCGGGTTGCTGTACCCTATGTGCACCGGGATGGAGAGGAGGGGCACCTTCTCCGGCACATCCCTGCCGACGAGTGCGCATGTGAGGAATTTGAATCTGCCCGTCACCGCATGCTCCCCTGTCCAGTTGTGTATCCATGCAGTTTCCACGCTGCCGTAGAACTCCTCGTCTGTATGGTCGAAGGCCAGGACGGCATCATGCTCCGTGAAGCCGGTCCTGGGCAGCATGGCATGGAGTGTCCCGAGATAGGCCCAGTATATGTCTGAAGGATTCACAGACTTGACAGCAAGATGAATGCTGTCTGCCCTGCTGCCTACAGTCTCCAGGTAAGTGTTAGCCATTGACGCTTTCAGCAGGTCTCTGTTGTAGTTGAAGCCTGACAGCGTCGTCGACTTCGGTGTGAGGTGCAGTGCCCTGTCCACGAATATGTCGAGTGTTGTGAGCGACCTGTAGAGTCGCTCCCTGTTCAGCACACCCTGCATCAGGGGTGGATTCGCGGCGGAACGTTATAACAGGATCGGCGGGCAGGCGGCAAAAGGACCGGAAAGCAGGAATACAGGCATATTTCACTCGATCTTCGTACGAAGATTACGATCCTGTTCGGAGGTTCTGACACTTAGCGTACATATCGTATGAAGAAACAGTTTAAGACCGGCAGTCCCTGTGTCTGTGATTGGACACGAATTTTATCAGGTCAGAGGCTGAAACACAACGCTTACACAACTCCATGCAATACAGGCTGCAGCTACCTTTCGGTAACACACTTAGCATTCCTGCGTATGATTTGAGGACTACCCGGCTGAAATGTGTCCGCCGCATGCTGGTGCTGCGCGTTCAAATGTTCATTCCATATTCTCAGCGATTCTTCTTGTTAAAGGTGATCTACCCGGTGTCATCCGGTGTCTGGAGAGATGGGATGCCTCCAGAGTCTGGAATTACTTTATCGTCAGAGAGAGTGAATGAGCTGAGCTCATTCATGAAGGAGTGCCATGCGAAATCGAAATGCGAATACAGGAGGGGCTCGGATATCGTCATGAGGGGCGGCAGTTCGAGCGTCAGGGATGTGGCTGCCATACACGGCGTCAGTGAAAAGACTGTTTCGGTCTGAACTGCCGGATATATGAGGAAGGGCATCGCCGAGCTGAAGAACAGGAAGAGGAAACGTGCGCTGAGTTCAAATGGCAGTGCGGCAAGTAAACGCATTCCGCAGCTGCTGTGCCATGAGCCTGTCGAATTCTTCATCTGGAGGGGCAGATGGACCATTGACGACATGGCCATGCAGCTTGAGAAGGAGGGCATGCATGTGAGCGCATCGACTGTCAGGAGGGCACTCATAGAGAAGAAGTGCGCCTGGGGGAGACCGAAGCTGAGGGCATCCGGGTCGATACACAGGGACTACAGGAAAAGGAAGATCGTCGATAACTACAATAGCGTAGTCCCCGCACTCAGGAGCAGAGGCGTCGGCGTCTTCTTCGAGCATGAGAAATGAATGGAGCTGCTTGCCAGACTTGAATCCGTCTGGGTGAGGAAGGGAACGGAGATGTTCGTGCCCACGTCCGGATATGCCACCAGGTGTAACTTCCTTATCACGCTGGATTACGCTACAGGCAGCATTGTCTGAAATTCCTTCCCACGGCGGAGGAACGTGAAGTTCAGGAGACACCTGTCTACCGTCGCTGCATACTGCAAAAGGAAGAAGCTGAAGAAGGCAATACTGTTCATCGACGGGGCATCCTGCCACGGCACGGACGAGGTGTGTAGATTCCTTGGGAGGCATCCGTAGATGGTGGTGAAATCCCATCCGAAGAAGGATCCCAGTGTGCATCCCGTCGAGCTTCCCGTCAGCCGCAGGATGACATCGTTCCTTCAGAGCCACTGATGCCACTATAACAGGGATGAGCTGAGGGAGATGGGAAGCGCATTCCTGAACTCTCACAATGCTGTCTATGCTTCGGGACAGTCAGCCGCGCCACCTCCACTTTCCTTCCCTTTCCTCCATCACCCATCCTTATCCGTCGTCGGATCTTTGTGAAACGATACTGAACATCTGAGCGGCGGTCAGGAAGAAGGCACACATCCTCTCCTCTGTTCGGTGTCAGGTTCGGAGAACTGGGCACCGATCTCATCCCATATCAGTCTCAGTGTTTCGACATCGTGTTTTATGTTCCTGCGTTCCACTTCCCTGCTCTGTACCAAGGAAAGCGAAAGTGTTCACAGATACATAGTGCATGCAGATTCGCAGTTGAACCGATACATTACATTTTGGATGAAGAATCACTCAGAGTATTCTACCCGTTTCCCTCTTCCTTAAATCCCGAAGATGAAAAATTAATTGTTGTATGTCAGGGGCTTCGCTAGGGGTCAGTCCCTGGAAATTATTAGTACCTCCAAATCTATTTAAACCCATTCCCCTGACAGGCACCATGAAACCAGATCCTCCTATGGGTTGAATATACACGGTCGAAAGGCCAAGTATTCTGTCTATTATCCCTCTGGAGATTATAACATCCGCGACGTTTTCCAGCGGCATGGAATCCATTGTGTATCCGATTATTCCGCGCCTGCCTATTGTCCTATGGTTGGTAATCCAGTAGCTGTACTTCTTATAACCCAGAAAACCAGAAACGATGCTCAATATCAGGATGAGTGCCACAAGGACGCCAAAGACGCCGACGATCACGATCAGCGCGGCAGGTGCCTTGCCACCTGAAGCGCTGGTAGTAAGTAACAACGAGGAGAGTGGCAGGATCAGGAAAAGTAACAGAAAAAGGGTAGTTATTATCCCACCAAAAGCGAACTTGACGATAACCTTTCGTTTCGGCCTGAACTCCTTTAGTATTATTTCTCCATCCTGCAGCCGGAAGGGCAGATTCGTGGCTGGGGCGATGGGAGGATAATTTCTTATGACGGCATCGTTAAGAAAATCCAGTTTTGACACGGGTTCCGGAGCCCGCTGCGACTGCGTCTGTATGGTCTGAACCGTGGCACTCTGGAGGGCATAACCACAATTCTCACAGAATTTTGCCCCCACATTTGTCTGATTGCCACAATTGGGACAGTAAGACACAATCATCTCACAGAAGAGAGAAGGTTGCCTCAGCTTATATACATTACCAGAAGCTGTTATATCGAGTTCAGACTATCTCAGTGTAACTGAAGTTGAGCGATACCAAAGTATGCCTGGGACTTGCACACAGTGTAATGCGAGATGTGTATCCTCACTTAGTTTTCTGGCGACTGTATAGAAAGAAGAATTTGAAAGTTGATCTCGTGGCAGTTCCACTCCTCACTGCTCGTTTTGAGCACATGCATCGCGCCGAAGACCGCCGATGGGATAAGGAACGACGACATTATCTGGAAACTCATCACGTGACCAAATACGGTTGGTTTGGCTAGGAAACATTTCGTACTGCTGCGTCTCGACGACATAATAATGGATGCAACATGTGCGAATAGAGCTTCAGGCCTTCCTCAGGAGTCCGTAAAGTGCTTAGTCAGGCAATGCTGCATTAGAACTCTTCGAATGCTAACCATTGGTAAGCACGCCTGCTGGGGCGTTACCTCGGCGTCAGTAACATGACTGCAAGGCGCGCCTGATAATAGCGCGATATCCAGAGCCGAACAGGATGTGCTACTTCAAGTCGTCATGGACAAGCCTAGTGCAGAAAGGAGGAAGTGATCGCGGGACGGCTATGGTGGCCCAGCGGCGTACACTTCCGTTACATACTATCTGACAAGTGGTAAGGAAGGTGGTGTGACTTCCTTATTGCAACCAGAGAACAAAGTGCTGTCGCGAGGATGCTTACCGTGGGCTTTCCTTGAAGGCAAAGTATGATTTTGCTCTGGCGAAAAGAGGCGGGGCAGAACCTAGCATGTTAAAGGACACCAGCAAAAACTTGACAAGGTGGCGAAGATCCGTAGCGGGATAGATCCTATTAGGTAAAGACCTTCACAACATACGTGTCGCTTCCGGCAATTTCACCATGCACTAAATGAATTTCTATTTTGATGGAAGCGCACTGAGAATTATGACAGAGTCTCCCTTTTTCAATTTAGTCGCTGGCTCAAATATCGTGGTAGCCTTGCCGTCGCGCCATATAGCGATCGGTTTTTCATTTGGTTTCAAGGGGAGTGAGGAAAGCACTGTTTCCTCCGTTATGTCAAATTCGTCCAGAGCAATGCCATTCTCCTCAGTAATTATATCCAGGAGAAAGGACATACCATTTGAATCTGTCACGGCATTTGCAAGCATACCGCCGTGCATCCTGGATATCGGTATTACGGTGTCAATCTTCGCATCATTCATTATATCATAATCTTCGAATTTGGCACATGTGGAAACGACCTTTACAGACGGATTTATCTCTCTTGCCTTCAAAGCAACCATGACCGCAAGCTCATCCTGCTTTTCCGAAATGACAAGTGCGTATGCATCCGCTATACCCGCCCTTTCGAGAGTTTCGCTCAACAAAGGATCGCCGGCGATGACATTAATTCCCCTCGATTTTATGGCGGAGGCATCTGAACCCGATTCTATAACAAGGGCATCAATGCTATGACTGGAAAGCTGATTGATCAACTCCTGAGTCGAGTCATTATAGCCGACGACGATAACATGTTTTTTCAAAGCGGTACGATGTAATCCCCTGAACTCTAAAAATTTTGCGTCTATAATGTATGCTGAAGCCTCGGTTGCAAGCATTGCAAATGCACCAATACCAAGAATTATTACAGCAAAGAATACAATTTTGGCAGATACGCTGTCCGGATAAATGTCCCCGTAGCCCACAGTCGTTATGGTTTCCATCACCCAGTAAAATGACAGGAACAACGTATTCTTCTGGCCGGACGGCAGAACAGGTTCAGCAAGATAGAATGCCACAGTGCCGAATATAATCACACACAGGCTAAAAAGAATGATTGCAAGTGCTCTCCTTCTGTTAAAGAGACTTTTGAACCTTTTGCGCAGAATTACGAATATTGAAATCAAATTAATTCACACTGGAATATTATTGTCACACATGTGAAAACTGAACCAGATATTAACAATTGTGTTTTCCATAATTGAATAGCTGGCTTCCATTACTCATAACATATCGGGATGATGAAAATATTAAATTTAATTCGTTCAGAGTGATAGAATAAAAATGAAGACGTTTAGTACCTAAATATGGCTGATACTGTTTTAATCAGCTGACTGAAATCGTTCCATCCATCCATCCAGGCGTAAGCATTGCACCGGCTGCACCATATGGACCGCTTCCACAGAGCGCTTCGCAGTGCCATTCATAAGAACCCGGAGACAGGGTGAATGTCGCATATTCAGTAGAGGAAGGCATCACAGGTATGTTTACGACCACTTTGCCATTCCTGAAGATAGTAAAAGTGTGGGCAATACTGTCGGGAACAAAATGGCTTGCAGAGTAACCACCATTTACCATGAGATGCCCATTTTGGCTGTTGGTTGAATTGACATTTGTATTATTTATTAGGAATACACTATTGCCGGACACGCCAGTGACGTTGCCGAATTCGGAAGGGACAATCGCACTTCCATTATCATAATCCACTATGGTGACTTGGATAGGCACGTTGCCTGGAAGGGATATGTTTGCGGCAGAAACCAGTTTACCATTTTGAACAACAAAGTAAGATGGCTGATAACCAATCGAATTATTATACCAATTGTTGGTGGTTATCACGAGATCGAGCTGATAGGCGCCGGATGCTTGGGGTGATGCTGCCCTGATCCCTGAAAGTGGTCCGTTTGCAATGAGAAAACCTCCGAAAATACCTGAAGCAAACAGGATTGAGGAAATTATAGCAATAGTTATTTGTTTACTTTTTACTTCGGACATGATTTATGGTTTTCACTAATCTCAAATAAATAGATTAGAACTTACAGGTAAGGGTAACCGTTTAAATATCGATAGTAAGTGAATTTAGAACGTACAGAAAACATGCTTCGGTTAATCGAGAATAAATTGCTTTATGTTCTCGCAGTCCGGTTTGAGCACTCTTCTGCGATTCACACTTTTAAGCCGGGAAGCAAAGTGAACAACGGACTCCATGCTTATTACCAAAATATCTCATGCCGATTTAAAACAAGGGGCCAGTGAATGCCGGACTGTTTATTCATTACTGCAATTTCAGTGTCAAAATAAAGTGTTGATCAAGTCTTAGGTGCTTCTGTTTCGGCAATCTATCGACTCTGATGTGGTTTGCCGGTCACGACAGGAATGTGATTTCGCCCAAACAGGAAAGCGCAATACTCAGGAAGCTCTTTTTTCAGAAGAAGCAATGTCCATCGACCGCCAGGGATCTTAACAAAACACTCTTTCCGGGAAAGACAATAAGAAGGTGGTCGGAGCGATTATTGTCGCAGATGAAATCCTGCCTTGAACTGCAGGAAGACCTCTGCGTATCAGACCGCAGGCCTACTACCTTTGGTAGAGTAGCCTGTAAATCGTCTCTGGACAGACGAATCAGAGAAATAGGATATCTCTGTGTGGATCGCCGGAGAGAGCATCGCATACGGTTATAGCCACCTTGGAAACCATGGGAAGATGGGGTGTGCTCAATGGTAAAAACATGGTAAGATGCAATTTCCCGGGCTGAACTACCTTGGACGGGCGATCTCATCTCAGACAGTCCAGATACATGATGATACGTTGACGTTGACGTTGCATACGTGTGGATACAAATGATTTCAGACACTGTTCATACACTTAGATTAAGGGTGCATGTAGCAGATGCATCAGCCTGTGGGATTTCCAGCATCATGTTGATGTAGGTACATCAGAAGTCCATACGGTAGTTGGAATACGTAATGTGCACATTCCATTCAGGCATGTCCAACGGAAAGCGCTAGCTCACATCAACAACATTCATATGAGGGTGTACCCTTGCCTGTAATAACACTTGATACAATAAGAAAAATGGGGCAATGGACTGACAGTGTCTCTGTACTGTCATTTCAATAACAACTATATCTTATCCGCGGCCAATGAACTTCGTAGAGAGCGGGATGATGCCTTCCGGTGCACTCAGGCATTACAGCGGGAAGAGATGACACTCTTCACTTGGATATCTTAAGCCGTTTGAATGCAGAAAATCTGCTTAAAACCTGTTAAGGAAAAGAGGGCGGCAATGCAATGACAAGCAGAAAAGAAGGCAGGTCCATAGAAGTTCTTCATCTCTCCGCTAAACTCCATTTCATTGCAAAAGAGCGATCTGCGCGCTTCATGAATAAGGCAAGAGCCATGATTGCAGGTAACGGAAATTTCACGAGGTTGAGGGGACTCCTAAGTTCACATGCAAAGTACGACAATCGGATAGGATGTGTGACTGTAAACAACGATGAACACGGAATGACTGAATTTGAGCACAATTTAAGGCCAAATCCTCAGCGTGACATTCACCTACACCCTCCCACTCTGACCATGCTACCACAAACAGAAAAGCAGTGCTGTACGAAGATGAAATTACTCAGGCATTTCGTCGAACATCCGAACCTTTCTGAGAAAATTTTGAATTCTGATGTTCCTGTAACGGATGATTGAAAATTCGAAGAAGGGGGCAAGAGTTTGATAAAAAGTGAAAACAAGGGCGAAAAAATTAGAGTTCTTGTTGTTGGAGCCGGATTCGCCGGAATTACTGCTGCTAAGGCGCTTTCGGATAAGTTAAGCGATCTCTCGGTCGACACCGTAGACATTACAATTGTGAGCGACAGAAACTATCACCTCTTCACTCCATTGTTATATCAGATAGCTTCTGGCCTCGCCAATCCTTATCATGTTATTCAGCCCGTCAGGAGCATCGCGGCAAGTCTGGGTGCTCAATTCTACGAAGCGGAAGTCAAGAGAGTCGATATTGAGAATAAGCTGGTGGAAACGGAGAAGACCACGATTCCTTACGATTTTCTTATATTGGCTCCTGGCTCTGAACCCAATGATTTTGGTATTCGGGGTGTAAAGGATAACGCCTTTTTTCTTAAGAAATTGAAGGATGGAGAAGCCATCAGGAACCAACTCCTGAAGTGTCTCGAAATAGCCTCGTCACCAGAAACAGAGGCAGATGAAAGAAGAAGACTGCTTTCGTTTGTAGTTGTAGGCGGGGGATCTTCAGGAGTAGAACTTGCAGGAACGCTTTCTGACTATCTGAAGATACTGCATAAATACTATTCCGATCTGAATTTGAAAAATAACGCAAGAATTTATCTTATAGAGGCAGAAAAGAGATTGATGCCTGAATTGGATGAAAGGGTGTCACGCTTATGCACGACCGTTCTGACTGAAAAAGGCATTACTGTAGTATTGGGGAAAAAAGTGAAATCGGTCGGAAGAAGGGAAATTGAGCTCTCTGATGGCTCCAAAATACAATCCGAGACGACAATATGGACTGCAGGAATTAGACCTAATTCCCTAGTTTCAGATTTGAACGATGCTATAGTGCAAAAAAAGAATGGGAGAATTGTAGTGGACAAACAACTCAGATTGCCAAGGTTTCGTGAAGTTTATGCACTGGGAGACTGTGCCTATGTTTCCACGATGGAAGGTGGAGCAGTTCCTGCCACTGCATCCGCTGCCGTTCAGGAAGGCCAATTTGCCGGAACCCATCTCGCTTACACAATCGAACAGCCGGAGAAGACGGCAGTAATGAACTTCACCTACAGAGACAAAGGTGTAATGCTGTCTCTCGGAAGATTTGAGGGGGTATCCGTGTTCGGCAATGGTGTGCTTATAAAGGGACTGCCAGGATGGCTCAGCTGGCGTTTCGTGCACCTTGCCTACATAAGCACCATAAGAAACAAAATGGGCATTCTCCTCGATTGGACATTGGCAATATTCTACAGGAGAATAGTAAGCAGAACAGACTACAAATGATTCTTCGAATAGCCTTGAAGTGAAGTTACAGCCTGTAATGCATAGAAATTTATTACTACCTAATATAACATATGAGCTGACAACTGTCAGACAATATCCGAGAGTGGGATGGGAAAATGCGTTCAGACCAGATGTACCGGGCGGCCGAGAGATCGGCAAAGGAATTGGAGAGAGCCATTGCGTCGTCGAGAATAGAGGCGACCTCACACCTGAAGAAACGGCGTCTCAGGAAACTGTTTGACCTGTTGTCAGGGGGCAGAATGTCGATTGATGAGGACAGGTTCAGCCAGTATGCGAGGGTTCTGGGCTACTCAAGTTTCGGCTCGGGTTACTCGGATCTCGCAACGAGATTCCTCAAGCTCATCCCAGAACGATCAATGAAGTTAAATGACAAGAGAATTATTGTGGATTCACTTCTTTCCGAACGAAAGGCGAGCGAGGCTGCAAACTTCCTGAAGACGTGGGACTGGTCCGGATCCGGGTCAGTTTTCCTCATACTCATGGGTAAACTAAATGAAGTTAAAGGGAACATTCCGGAAGCGAAGAAATCATACAGAGAGGCACTTTCCATAGAAGAGCACAATATGGAAATCATTGACAGGCTTCTCAGCCTACCTTCATCGGAAAAGGAAAAGAGGGAATTATTCAGGCTCAAGGCAGATGCCCTTGTGAAAAAAGGGAATGCAAGGGAAGCATTCAGGCTCTATAAGCTGCTGCTCAGAAAAGGCGGTAGCTCTGCAGGAATATTGAAATCGGCAGGAATAGCCCTCGCAGATGCGGGAGACAATGCGATGGCAGAAAAATTTCTTGCATCATCGCTGGGTATCGAATATGATTATGATTGCCAGATTGCCCTTGGGGTCGTACAGACCAGACTCGGAAAATACAGAAATGCATATAACGAATTATCGTCGGCGAATGAAAAGAAACGCATCACGCAAAGGGATATCATCGGATATTTCTGCCAGTCCTGCATCTGCACCGGTCGGAGAGACGAAGCTAACAAGCTGCTGCGGTTTTATCCAGATGATTCGAACGAACGGGACAGAACTGCAACGGGTGCCATATTCGCAGATCTGGCAGTTGCCAGTTTCGACAGAGGGATGTATGATTTTTCACTGAAATCAACTGAAATTGCAAACCAGATGGGTTATGAAGGCAAATCGCTGAAAAAAATAAAACTCGAAACCCTGATAGCATTGAACAGATTCGAAGAAGCTTTGAGGTTCATAAAGGAAAATTTCCCTGGCACCGAGGACGTGAAAGAGGAAAGAATGGCTGTGCTTCTTGGTCTGGGAAGACTGGAGGAGGCATCGTCGATAGCTGACAGTGTTCTCCTGAAGCACAGAGATAATACTCAGGCGCTGATTACGAAACTCACAGTGATGGCAAAAGGAGGAAAAGAGAAAGAGGCGACGGAGGCGTTTTCAGAGACCGTTCTGAGGGTTGGCAGTGCAGATGCACTTAAAGTTTTATGCGAAATAGCGAAAGCCGCCAGAGATGATCTTACGGTGCTCAGAAGCGCCAATGCAATGTTATCCGTCGGCGAGAGGACAGCGGCTGTTTACAACAATAAGGCAACCGCGCTTGAAAGATTGGGCCGGACAAGAGAAAGCGAACGCAGCTTTAAAAAACTATATGCCAGCGGGAGCACAATAGACGCTGTCGAACTGCTGAGTTCATTCTATGCAAGACATGGTATGGCTGAGAAAGAGGAGAGGCTTCTCACTGATGCGATTAAGGCAAACGACAAAATACCTTCTGGACTCGTTTACAGGCTAGCTAAAATAAAGCTAGAAAAGGGAGATTCCGCCGGTTCACTTCAAGTTCTGGAAGAACACATCAGAAAGAAGGAAACACCGGAAGGATTCTATCTGCAGTCTGATGCGCTGAACAGAGCAGGAAGGTATGATGAAGCCATTAGCGCGGCACGACTCGCGATGAAACTCGGATACCCTGCGAAGTTTGCCGAGGCAATGGTCGCTGATGCACTCATTTCATTGAACAGAAGCGAAGAAGCGTTGGAACATTACAGCGCAGCAATAAAGTGCGGTTCGGTTGATCCGCTCGTTTACGTGAGGAGGGCAAAACTCCTTAATTCAATGGGCAGGACGGAAGAAGCCATATCTGAATTTGGTGCCATTGAAAAGATGTTCGCAGCTTCAATCAGGGCGCAGGAGGAGTGCCTGACATTTTACTATGAGGCAAAACTGTTCCAGAAGTGTTTGGAGAGTGCCGAAAATCTCATAAGGAGCGACAGGAAAAATGTCAACGCCTGGAGAATTAGAGGTCTCACGATGCTGGCATTGAAGAGATATGATGAGGCAATAGCGTCTCTGAATGCCTGTGAGTCAAAGGACCAACATGTTCTCAGCGCATTGAAGACAGCATATGCCGCTACAAACAACATCGCATCAGCAGTCAAAACTATCGACATGATTATTGAGAAGCATGGCCGGGACAGGGATCTTCTACTGGAAAAGGGAAGCATTCTTGAAAGTGAAGGAAAATATGATGTCGCATTGTCGATATACGATTCGGCGATCGACGAGTTTGGAGCGGATACAACCGCTGTTCTACGAAAAGCGGGTATCTTGCACAAACGGGGAAAATTTGCGGATGAAGTCGCATTGCTTCTAGAGTTATTGAAGACTGACGGAAACAATCCATTGCTGTCGGGCAGAGTTGCAGAGGCCTACCTTTCTATGAAGAGATACTCTGATGCACTTGAATACGCTGACAGGGCAATGCAGTCGGATCCCGGCTCCAGCAGCCACATGACGCTCAGAAGCAGAATACTTATGGCGACTCAGCAGTACATTGAAGCTGAGCGTTCTGTTGATGTGGCACTCACCCTCAACCCGAAAGATTCCATTGCACTTGAGCTGAAGGGCGAACTTCTCATGGTTGAAGGCAATTTTTCGAGCGCGCTTGAAGTGTTCAACGGAGCTCTTGCAGCCGGAATATGCACGGGCAACATATACAGGTTCAGAGGAGACTGTCTGATGCATATTGAAAAGTTCCAGGAAGCACTTGACTCGTATGGAAAGGCAATGAAGATGGAACCGGGGAGAACCGACATACTTCTCGGTAAGGGCATATGCGAGTACAGCACCGGAAAATATTCTTCGGCAGCAATGACGTTAAATGAATTAACAAGAAAGGAACATGAGAACGCAGAGGCCTGGTGTTATCTGGGTCTCTCGCTTAGCAGACAGGGGCTCGTTTCTGAAGGAAGAAAGGCACTTGAGGAAGCTTTACGTATTGAGCCAGAATTCCCATCGGCACTCCTGGAGCTTGCAACGCTGAATATCGACGATTTCCTTTACAGTAAAGCAAAAGAACTCCTTACAAAGGCACTGGAACTCGAACCAGGTAACGAAGACGCAAAGGAGAAACTCGAATTGTGCGTATTGAAGGAAAGGAAGCGGAAGTCGGAGGAAAATGCAAAGTCCCTCCTGAAGCTGGAATATGAAATGAACAGGATACCGACAAGGGAGGAAGCTTTTTCAGTTTGCAAAATACCAATAGATGAAATAGATGACGCATTCGAGGCTGTTCAGGAGCCGACAACACTTACCGTGCCTTCGGCAGGTGATCCTGGCTGGGAGGCGATAGAAAACAGGTCAGCTGAAGTAATGCTCAAATGCTTCAAAAATGAAAAGACGGCTTCACTCGGTCTGAGACTATGCGACATAGTTGCAAACTTCACATCTTATTCTCTCGACGAGTGCAAGCAGTCACTGGAATACATAAGAAAAGTGCAGCAGATGAACATAATCGAAGGTGTTGAAGATAGCAGGTTCGAAAAACTTATGAAGAAGGCAACAAAACTGAGACCCGAGGATAGGAATACAATAGGGATTGTCAGGAATCTGAATGTTGGCATTTACACCGGTAGACTCATAATGGGAAGTCTTGCTGCCATGGGAAAAAGCGGTTACCGTTCTGACTATGTTGTAGTCTCTCCCCCGGTTATGGCACAGGAAAGCAGCATCTATAACGACTACGAGTCAAGACAGGAGCTCATGGAACAGTATTATGGCAAAAAAGAAAGTATGCCTGAAGAACGTGTTGAAATTCAGCAGGAGGATGAAAAATGCCTCTATCATGGAAAGGATGCAATAGGTGAATGTGGAGCGTGCCAGACAAACATATGTGACGAATGCCTTACCGCAACAGGAGGGAGCTGTCCTAACTGCGGCATAATATTGATGAACGAGGAGGAAGGAAGTGCAGGCGGCGGGCTTTGAGAGTGTATTATTTCATAATTTCCCTGAGGAGAGATGTGGCATAGCTGCCGCGCACAAGATCGAACTTTAGCAAAAGACTGTTTCCATCAGCGGATATCTCCACATGAGTCAGCGGAGAAAGTATTTCTCGTCTGCTGCCGGAGGAAGTGCATTCAGATATTTCGGGGACAATAAAATCTTCCTCATTCAGACCATTTATGCGTACGACTTCCCTTTCAATAATACCATGCGGCCCGGTTGCGAAAACAGACTTGTACCCGAAAAGGAGGCCGGACACAAAACCGTTTCCAATGGAAATCTGATTATTGACAGCCGATATATTTGTAGGATTAACGGTTATCAGTCTGTCCCTGTCAGGAAGATGTCTGGCGTCTGCCGGAAGAACAATGTCACCTTCAATAGCTGAGTTCAATGGCAGATGCTGTTCAATTCGCATGCTGATGATATCGTTGAAGAGTTTTGCCTGAAGTGCGTGTATAAACATCATGAGCAGGTTCGACGGTAAAAGCCTTAACGCTCCAATGTAATCGTCTGGATGTGTAGACAGATGCCCGATCAGCATTTTCTCGAAAACCATTACATCAGGCATCGAATGTAGTATGTCTGCCGGATTCCCTCCTTCGTCAAACAAGGTTCTTGCATGTCTTACAGCTTCACTCTCATTTCCTGAAGGATTGCCCGCATACGCATGAACTGCCCCTTTGAAATCCCTCTTCGCTATCCGATAACCAACAATATGCGTGTTTGGCCTTATGCTTCCGAAACGCTGGACACCAAAAAAATTCGCGAAGCCGCCGTTGGCCCGAAGTTCTGAAACCACTGCTTCTGCGCGGTCAATGAGAGAAGCACCCGAATAATCGCAGTCTCTGATTCTGATAGAAAATCTGTTCCCCCAGAGATCGCCGATATTGAGTTTTCTGCCTGATCTCTGGATGAACTGTATGTCGACATCGGAGATATCCAGGGAACGAAGAGCATTCTCATCAACATCCTCGAAGCTCATGAACTGTGAAGTAATTCCTTTCTTGTCTTTGGTTCCGGCAAAACCGATCCTCTTCCTGCTGATATGCAGCCTCCGGGAAATTTCCCTAATAAGTCTGTTTGTTTCCCAGTTCCTGACGGTGACCTTGCATATCGAGTAGCGTCCACCTTCCTTCTGCTGAGGAAGTATAGGTATTTCATCAACGATGAAATCATCAGCTTCGTTCTTTATTGCGCCTCCAATGCCTTCAGAATGGGTGAGATAAACTCTCATTCCTATTGCAATATCAGATTGGGAAGACGTTGGACCTGACATAGGAATTATTTCAGCTTCTTCTCAACCTTCTTCTTTAAAGAGGAAAAATCTTCGTTGAGAGATTCTGCCGCCTTCTTCAATGCTGTTTTAGGATCGCCCGAACTCATCCTTACATACAATGAAGGAACATCAAGATCAGGATGTCCTTTGATGTATTTCGCTTCTGCGACCTTCTCGTTTTTTAACATCTCCATAAGTAGAGGGTACATTAGAGAATCATCTGCCCCAATAGCTCCTATTTCTATCTCCCTGTCCTTTTCCCTGATTACCTTGAGTTCCATAGATTTCGAAAATGCATTGGTAACCTGAATATTAAGCTTTAGTCTGAATCCAGAGCACGAAAATGAAGTGAAATGAAATGAAAGACTCCTTCCGCAAATTCATATTCAATCCAATATGCTGCAATCTTCTGCTAGTCCATCGGAGGAGAGCTAATGCACACAGATAGAAGAGAGACCAAAAAAGATAATATGGCGGCGCTTTTCTGCTCTCACCGGTTGCAGGTGTAATCTAGTCTGGTTAGGATTTTGGCCTTCCATCGTAAGGATGAAAGCCAACAAGTCGGGTTCAAATCCCGACACCTGCACTTGGTACATTCCCACCTTCACATGCATTCACGACTTCTTTCCCAAATTCCGTTTTTCCCACCTCTTTCCGAAAGCAGTTTTCAAAAGCGCTGGCCACGACCTCCGCCACCTTTGTCTCCTTCAGGTGCGTGTATATTTGTGTCGTGCTGATGGAGGCATGGCCCAGGTGCATTTGGACCGCCCTCAGGTTCACGCCGGCGTTCACCAGCGCCGTCCCGCAGAAATGCCGGAGGGCGTGAGGGTGCATTCCCGGCGCGCCGACTCTCGCTCCTTCCTGCTTTATGATTTTCCTGATGTAATCGTATGTCACTCTTCCCTTCTTCGTGGTGAAAAGCGCGTTTGATGTTTCTATCCTGTAGGTGGTAATGTAGCGACTGATGTCGTTCATCACAAAGTCCGGAAGGCCTATCATACGCTCCTTTTCCCTTTTCTCGCTCCGCACATGCAGCAGACCGTCCCGCAGATCGTCCAGGTTGAGCTGGACGAGTTCCCCCACGCGGATGCCTCCGAAGGCAAAAATCTCGATAATCACCTTGTCCCTGGCAGCAGCTGACCTGTCAGGCCTCCTGTCCTGCCTCGATATCATCGCAAGCACAATATTGTCGTCGGGAACCCATGGTTCCGGCGACCTTCTCTGCCTCAATTTTGGCAGGTTCACAGAAATGTGCTTGTACTCGAACCATGCGTTCAGGTCGCAGATGTCATTGGCCACGGATTTCTCCTTCTTCCCGCGGGACAGCTCCTTCTCCACCCATTTCCAGTATTCCTCTGCAACGGGATTGAAAACATCAAGAATCAGAGACAGCCTCGCCACCCTGCCGGCCATCCTCTTTGCGGTTGCCACCGAGTACTTCCCCGTTCCCACTGCCCAAGTCCTGAATCCAGCCTTTTCATCGGGAGAAAGAGTCCTGCCTTGTGACGGATTCATTCCTGAGCCTCCCGAAGTTTCTCATACTCCAGCTTCTGATCCGCAAGCGCATTGCGGCTTACAAGTCTGCCCACCGTTGTTTCTCTTCCTGCGCTGTCCCTTACAATGATGTCGTTGAGGAACTCCTGCTCGACTTCCCTCAGTCCCCAGGAGACTGCCTCGAGCTTGCTCTTGATGTAGTAGTAGAAGAGCCTCATGGACTGAGCCCAATTGGGCGATTCCTCAATAACGTGCCTGCCCCTTGTCTTGTCCCATGTCCTGTGCTTCGACATGAACATCGGGGGTTCCAGCTGAATGCCGATCCTTCTCCCCTCCCTGTTGGTCAACACGAAACGCAACATGACTCTGTTGTTTTCCCAGTCGGTTGTCCACTGCGACCCAGACACGCCGTACTTCTTCAACAGTTGCTCTATCTGGAACTTCGACTTGTCTGCCGGAACTTCCGTGTCAGAGTATGGTGCGTTGCCTGCCAATGTCATTTTCCTGCCTCCTTCCTGTTGATGCTCCGTTCGACGCTGAAACCTTCCGGGTAGCGTTCCCGGAGTTTGTCGATATTCGCCTGCGCTACTTCTTCGAGGCTGAATCCAAACTCTGAGCAGAGCCATGTCAGATACCAGAGAATATCGCCGAGCTCTTCCCTGCAGTTCTCCATTGTCAGTTTCGGCTCCTCGATTTTGTGCCCCTTCGGATGTTTGTGGAAGAGTTCATGCTTGATTCGTTCGGATTCGCGACCGAACTCAACCACTATATCCACAAACTCAGAATATTGCCTCATGAAACTGCCTGTGACCACAGGCCGCCTGAAGGCATTCTCCACAAATTCACCGGTTTCGCCAATCAGGCCGAGCAGCGCGTTGAATCTTCGGTCAGTCTGGTTATCGATGCCGTTGGCCGTACGCGAAGCGAGAAGCTGATACTCATCGAGAGTAAGCGAGTCTTTCATTTCGCCACCGCCCTCCTCAGTCTGATCAGTTCGACAGTCGACAGGACTAAACACACCAATGTGTGTCTGATTAGATGCCCGTCGAATTTCTCGCCGCAAATCTCGCACTTCCATGTCATTGCGCGTCACTCTCCTCTTCAAGTCTGAGTTGCTTCAGGTTGCGTATTCTCAGCGCAATGTCCTCAAGCTCACGGCTCCTGTTCCAGCACTCTCTTCTGAGGTTCGAGACGCTTTCCTCGAGTTCCCTCTTCTCCTTTTGGAGTTCGGACACCTTCGGCATTTCAATCGCCTCTGCGAGCCTGTCTGCGCCCCACTTCTGCAGCTCCTCAAACACCTGTTCGGGTGTCTCGCCCTCCGCGACCGAAGCCTCAACCTCAATTCCCATGTTCTCGTATTCGCCGAAGCTGCGCAACCGCCTGAATCCCACCCTCTCTATTCTCAAGCGAGAAGCGCCTCCCTTAGTTTGTCTGTCGCCCTGGACTGCATCCCAATCCCTTCTGACACTGCCGCCTCCCTTTCTCCCTGAACCTGCCTTTCAACACACTTGAGGTTGTGCTTCGGGACGAACTCCTCCCGCTCGAATGCCTGCACATGGATGATTATCCCATCCTCATCCACTGCTTCGAGCACTCCGCACACATCCTTCTTATCGCTGAGCCGTGTTGCGCAGACTTCGCTGCCTATCCATCCCCTCAATATGTCCATTCAATCCTCTCCCTTGCACCATGCGTGTAACGGGTTTCCCTTTCTATCGCGGACGAGAGCCTCACCCTTGAGTATGTCACCGAGGCAGGAGACACACACTGCCACCTTCTCGGGCTGCTTTTGGACTGTGTTCATGCTGTCGCCCCCTCCCCAACCTTCAGGAATCCCCTTCCGTCGGGGTCATAGGCATAGCCGTGCATCTTGGCATCCTTGAGCACTTCGCGGAACCTGTCTTCGGGAATCTTCGTCTCGATTGACAGATATCTCCTGTCGTTCGACGGTTTCAGTTCATGGTATTTCACATACCATGGGGAAAACTCGGCAGCAGGGGGCTTCTTCCCCTGCCTGCTCTCCGACCAGTAAACGAAGGGTCTGAGAAGGCCCTGAAATGTCGCGAGTTTGACTTCCTCAGGCTCGAACGACATCATTTCAGTGAGTTCCTTCCACTTCTGCTTTGCTTCCATCACATACTCTTTTTCCAACTGTTCCATTCACCTCATCTCCATGTAAACCGGTTGCGGCATTCCGGGAATCGGTTCTGAGGCCGGAACAGCCGCAGCCTTCATCCGGTGCTCGGGGATGGGATGCTCACCGGATGTCTTGTAATCATGAAGAGCCAGGGGGTGCTCGCATCGCATGCAGAATGGGAATCCTATCGCGGAAAGGATGATATCCTCGGGTTCGCAAGGGCACCCGCACTGCCTGCTGCAGGATTTACACATTACTCGAACACCTCCTTCTCAAAATTGAACTTGTTCTCGAGGTCGCTCAGCCTCTTTGCATCGCTCTGCAGGCACTCGGCAATCTCCTCGAGCGACCAGTGCCTCTTCGGAGTAACCAGCAGAGTTGCGAGAGTTTCCATGTCTTTCTTCACCTCGGAAATTGCGATGAAAGTCCTCAGATTACCAGGATTCTGTGGTTGCAGCGTGACAGTGGCAGTTTCCGGATTCATATCATTACGCCCTCCTTGAGATGAAGAAAAATTTCAGCCAGTGTAGCAGCACGCGCGGCAGAACGGTTACCGGACAAACTTATCCTCATGGGTCTGGATACTGCGCAGGAATCGGAAGTGCACTCGATGACGTAGGTGCTCTCTCCTCCGCCGAGGGAGAAGTAGTCCTTTATCTCAGCGGGCGACCTGCAGCGAGGGCACACAAAATCGGTCATGCCTCCACCTCCACAGTTCTCTGGTCAGTCAGGCAGATGCCACGGTCAGTTTTCACCATCTCGAACTCGTGCACGAAAACGAACTGCTCAGGATCCCATCCTTTGCGCGGATGTATCCACTCCCATGTTGCGATGAATTCGGATGGTGACGCGCATCCCTCCTTTGCCCAATATTCCCTTGCGACAATGGAGAGCTTCTCTGTCCTGACCTTGAGAATCCGGAAAAGCTGTCCCGAAACAGAAAAAGTGTCCCCGGGAACACCATAGCGTTTTGTCCTCGATGTTGCGGTCTTCCTCCCTTCAAAGAGCGCCCTTAACATATTCACACGGAAAGGGATGTTTACGCGCCGATTGATACTCGAAGGGTAACGGTTCCCGTTCTCAACCAGCCTCTGGTGGCAGAGCTTGTGGGCCTTCGCGCCAGGCAGCCACAGCACTCCGTCGCTGCCTGCATCCACGTTACCCAGCCGTTCCGAAGTGAAAACAAAGGGAGATTCAAGGGTTTCTATCCTGTCGCCGCAGAGGCAGCACAGATAGTGCCCGGGGTCGGTCATTGGGAGGCCTCCTGCTCTTCTTTTGGGACGATTCTGCCTTCCTTAAGCAGCCTCTCAACATCCATCAATTCGTCTATTCCCTTCTGAAGTATGCCGGAAATGCTATACTCAGCGTGCTCGTCAAGCCATTCTTTTTGGTCTCTTCGTATTGAGGCACCTATCCTGACATACATACTCTCAGAAGGGTTCATATTCCATCGCTATCAGATAATAATAGACGAAGTATATATCAGTATCGAATAGCGATTACAATCTTATAACTTATCCGATAGCTACCCGATGTTGGTCTGATGAAAGCCGGGGCGTCAGGTTTGAAGAAACTCGAACGGCAGTCGGGAATTTTGAGACTACTTTATCATCTTCTTGAAGGGGAGTCATATTTCACAAAGATATTGGGTGATTATGACATTCCAAACAATCAGCTAGTACGTTCAATCTCAGAATTAAAGGAACTTGGTTTGATAACCCAACGCATCGACAATTCCTCCTATCCTGCCCGCAACATGATTTCGCTCACCCCCAAGGGCAAGAGGGTCGCTGAGCTCCTGAAGAAGATTGAGGAGGTGCTGGAGGGGTGACGAAAGATAACTACATCAGTGACATTAAGCAGACAAGACGTGGAGGCATACAATAAATGCCATTTCATTCAGAGCAGGGTGTGGGAAATAATGGAAAGATATTGATACAGGGCGACCCAAAACTGATAGTTAGGAGCCGACTTCCATTTTGTGTTGTCGAGTTGGAATTGAATATTTCGGTCGATTATGGAACTTTCCAACAACAACCAAATATGCAAATAAGAACCACATATAGGATCAAACCTTCCATCCTAGAAATCAGCTTTGGTGGCGTAACTATAAGCAGTTCATCTTTGTGTTTTCAAGAAATTACACCAACAATGTCAGCTCAAGTGCGCTACTATCTTTACTTGAATCAGGAGGCTATTAATTTTATTGAGTCAAAGAGGACAGATGATATAGACATCTACCTACAATTGACGGGCTTCTATGAGGAAGTTCGTGCAGACAACACAAGGCAAGGATCAGGCTCTCCAAATCCATCAGGAACGTTGCAACTCGGTGGTTTGTGGTCATTTTCGCAAACTAAATGGACAAAATTTCTGGCTGATATTGGCTATGGAGAAAAATGGATTGTGGAAATTGAGAGACCTAAGTTAGAAGGATTTAGCACTGTTTTTGAGAAGGTTCAGAGTGCCAATGAAAAACTATTGCTCGGGCCGCAATCAGACGCCTCAGACATACTTACCGACCTCAGAGCCTCCTGGGATAGGTTTGACCCCTATCTAAATAACAAACTGAATGAACTAAAGAAAGCAATCAACGAGAAGTCGGATTCAGAGAAGGGTAGACCCTCAAAGGATGAGCGGATTTTCGAGATCGTAGGCGCACAGAAGAATCTGATCGAGAGCATTGGGAATCTTCAGAAGAAGGTTGATCAATTCCTACAGATAGGTGCCCATAGAGAAATTTATTTGTCGACATATCAGGACGCATTGCTCGGTTTCAGAATGACGGTCTCCCTGATGGAGTATCTATCTAAGATTCTTTCACAGGTTGTAATCAACGATGAAGCCACAAAGGAAGGGAAGACCAGATAGGAGTAAAACTATGAATTGGCAACTCGGCCTTGCATTCAACCGTGCTACAAAGAACACCTGCAGGTTCCAGAAGATTACGTTAACTGACTCTGTAATCGTAACGCTGTATGTGCAGAAGGTTGCGGAACTGCTGAGCAAGATTGAGGAGGTGCTGGAGGGGTGACGAGTAAAGACGAAAACGGTGGACTTCCGAAAATCAAGTACTCCTTTGGCGTAGGGCTTGTAGTCGCGGGAGTCGTCTTCAGTTTCAATTATTTTGCCAACAGCGCAATAGGCTTTGTCAAGAACTCACACTTCAACTCATACTGTGTTGCAGCATTATCGGCGATGACGGTAGTGGTTGCCTCTGCATTTCTTATGCTCTGGGGCTCAGCTTTAATCGCAAGAAGTGTGGATTCAACACTATGTGACATCCTTAAGAAACGGAAAGAGCGTAAAAAACAATGAGGATGGCAACGCCATGAACAAGCAACACAACGTCGAGTTAATCAATGCCAAGAAGAAGGTGGCAGAGCTACTGAAGAAGATTGAGGAGGTGCTGGAGGAGTGATGGATGGAAGCCGATTGTGGAAGAGAGTTATGGGAGTGCTAAGATGAATGTAAAACACATATCCGTACTGGCGGCTACCGATTATTTCAAACCCGCATTACGCTTCACTTTTGGTGTGAGGTACCGCAGAAGCCAAGAAGCGCTTCTGAGTCTGAGCGGGTCGATTACAATTCAAGACAAAACAATCGCGATGCTCATGCCCGAGGTCTCATTCAGCGGCGCATCCCTTCAGGCGATAAGGTACATAGGTGAACAATTCGAAGAGGTTGAGCAAGTTATTTCCGCCGTTGCTATTTTCGACCGACAATCGCTAAGTTTCATCGAGGAAAGTAGGAGACTCGACAGAAAAGGCGACGTAAAGATTGATATTAAAGTCTTGGTTGATTATGTTTTGAATAAAACTCAAATGTCGTACGTTGTTGAATTTCCTTTTGATAGCGTGCCTCTATCCGAACAGTTCAAGAGCCAGGTGTCGAAAACATTTGGCACAGACGTAAACAACATCAGTCTTTTGCTCTACGCGTACCTAAATGATAGATATCTGCAGCCTCGCGGCAATCTGGTTCTACTTTCGTCCAATACGTCTCAAAACACACAAGGTGCTGGCTATCTTAGCGTTGAGCATTTTGAGACAAAATTCGAGGCCAAGATTGCTTCATCTGACTGGATAAATGATATTGCTCCTGTGTTGGGTCTCGGGGAATTCTTCGTGGTGGAGATTCCAAAGGGAGAAAGAACGCTGAAAGATGCATGGGCATACGTTGATTTGGCAGAAAAATCTCTGATGAGATGGGATACGAAGAGTATTTGCGCTAACTGCAGAAATGCTGGAGATTTATTGGACCAGACGTTGAAGGTTTCTCTTGGTGAGAGTAGTTTTGCTTATAAGGAACGATGGGGTAGAGCATTCGCTAGGTTGCAAGGAAGGACAAGTTTCAAAGATCAAGCTTCCATAGACCTTCATATAGAGGACTTCAAGAAAACATATCCGCCAGAACAAGTGAAGATTTCGGTCGCCGACGCGGAATATCTCATCATCGTTACAAAGGCATTGATTAAGTTGGCTCAACACTTGATTTCGGAGAAGGGATCGTGACTAACCATCTCGACTTTGAAACTCGACCGTGCCACGAAGAACACCTACAGGTTCCAGGAGAAGACATTCACAGACCCTGTGATTGGAACACTGTATGTGCGGAAGGCGCTGTCCGGAGGACAGACGCAGAAGAAGGAGAGGTTGACGGTGGAGTGGGAGTGAACTCGGACAGAACAATCATAGCGAGGAAGGAGCGCAGATGACTAAGGACAACGTCCCAGATGAACTGAGGCGACTCATAATTCCCCTGCCTACTGAAGGCGATGTCGATGAGATACTTTCACCTGAGGACATCGAGAAAAGGTTCGGGCTTCAAGGAAAGCGAAAGGCAGACGCGATGGGGCATTATACTACATGTCATTGGATTGTTGTTGAAAGGAAGGGCGTTGGCCACATTGATACGGCAATTGACCAATTGGGTGTTACCTTCAACGCAGCGAGGATGAACGGTCTGGATGTGAGGTATCTGCTCATCGTTACAAGCGGCAAGTGGGGAAAGCTGGGCCAAAGATACGAACAACAGAGATCTGATAAACGGAGTCCCACAAAGCACATACTCGTAAACAAGAGCACTCGTCGTGGCGGACCAGTGAGAATCCAAGGGGTGGAAATGGATATTTGGGTCATCAAGTCGGATGACCTCAGCGATTACTGGAAAAATAATCGAACAACTCTCAATCAGTTTTAATAACCACCATTTAAAGGCTAAATACAACTTCGAGGATTAGTTTGAGTGTTGGACATGAAACGATATTTATATTTTCTCATCTCGGGAGGGAGATGACTGTGGCGTTATACATGAAGTTGAACACAGACATAGACAGTCAGGTTTGGGAAAATGGACGGAACAATTACGGACTCAAGTTGATCGGATCCTTCTACAAGCTGCTTAAAGAACGCCTATCGATGCGCTTCGGATACAAGGAGACTGGCATCTCTGTTTGGCGATATGCACCGTCGAAATTTCAAGGTGGCGAAACGATGGAGGTTGGTGACAAGGACGTCGAAGCAATACTGCGCAAAATTCCCGATGCCATTTTGAAGATTGATGGGAAGATTTCATTCATAGAGGAAGAGATTCCCGTAAGTGCAGTGCTAAGTCTAGAGAGAGATTTTGTCTCCATTTATGAGAACATTAGCCTGAATTGCTCACTCGATTCAAATTATGAGGACCTATGTGATGTGTTGGACAGATTAGGTGAAAAGGAATATGGGGATATTGCCCATTTTTTGTATGAGATGTTCTCCGATGTGGACTCCCTTCTTGCTGGCGATATGAGAAGCGAAGGAATACCCAACCTCAAGCATGCTATAAGCTATTGCTACTTGAGCAGGGTTCCAGTCGAAAAGGATCTCACCGAGTATTATTTTTACTACAGCCCACGCAGGATGACACCGGAGCGTGAGCTGCTTGATTTCGCCATGCATACTGCATCCAAGAACAGAGAGGAGGAGCCGCAATTGGACCCCATTCTGGAATCAAGGGAAAATACAGTGTTCCGGGATAAACAAATTGTCAGCTTCCTTTCAGACATAGATGAAGTGAGGACGGCAGTCCAAAGTATGATGCGAAAGAGTGAAGCAAGTGCAGATACCAGTCACAGCACTCTACTTGTCTTCAGCCGGAATCAAGTCAAGAGAAGGAACCTATATCGTCAAATCAAGGATAACATTCTCTTGAAGTTCCTGAATGAGTTACCCGAGAGAGATGCCTTGACCACGGCAGCCAAGAAAATAGCCACGAATCAGCAAGATATCATTTCATCATGAGTTGCGTAACTGAATTCATTTGTGGAGAATGAGTCATTAAGAGCCTGAGGTTCAATATCATCAATTCCAATAGAACAGTTCCGTCCTGCTCCCCCTCTTTCCACTGACTCTGGCGTTATCACAGAAGCTCTTGAACTCCATTTCACTGCAGGGCGCGCCGAACCTGTCGAGTATAAACTCGTTCTTGTTGATGTTCAGTAGATACTTCCCCTTCAGCGCATGGAGCATAGCTGCCAAGTCTTCGAAATCCTTTTCCGTGAAATTGTACCGGTAAAACTTCCTTCCGAAATACGGAGGGTCCAGATAGAAAAATGCATCTTCACTGTCGTAACGCTTCATCAAGTCCCTGAAGTCCAGGTGCTCGATTGTCCAGCCCTGTATTTCATTGTGGAAATCCTGCAGTCTTGCTGATACGTCCACAACCTTGCGACCGAGCGATTTTCTGTCCCTCACCTGGTATCCGAATGTCCCTCCCTTGCCGGCAAATGAACAGTAGAACACGTAGAAGGTTCTGAACGCATCCTCCACAGGTTCCCCGGTTTCAGACCCATCGACATATTTCTCAAATAGCTCTCTCGAGTAGACGAAGGATTCAAATTTCTGCCTGAACTCCAAGGGCCTCTCCTTGATTACGCTGAAGAGATTGACAAGCCTTGAGTCAATGTCATTGTAAACCTTATTTCTGGCTTCCACATTCAGCAGGAATTTTCCCGAGCCTCCAAACACATCGATGGCCACATGCCTGCCAGATTTCTCGAACACTCCCCTTATCTCATTCATGAGATAGAACTTGCCGCCGGCATAGGGAAACAGGCTCCTTGTTCTCATATGATTGTCGAAACAGCAATCATCAGATATATTCTTTCTGCTTGCGCAACCGGAAACTCTTAATTGCAGTATCCAGATACACTGCCATGGACGTGCTGCGGACACTGGAGAAGCAGTCAGGCTTGCTCAGGCTCATCGTCTACCTGGCACAGGATGGCGAGAAGCCCTTGACCGAAGTGCTCGAGGAGACTGGGATTCCCGTCCATCAACTCTACTCGTCAATAGAGAAAGCCAAGGCAATGGGGCTCGTCGGCAGCAGAATTGACAATGACAGTTATCCGGCGAGAAACCTCATATTCTGCACCCTGAAAGGCAGGAAAGTAGCCAGGAAGCTCCGGGAAATCATACAAATTGTTGACTCCGGTAGGACAGACTGAGGCGCCCTCCATATTATCAATTCTGCAATTGGCCGCACGTGGATAATAGCCAGCGTGGCTACTGGCCAGTGCATGAACATCGAAAACCTCTTACCATGGAAGCGAAGGAAGGCATGGTCCAGGCCGGCGGTTCTGGCAGAGATGCCAAAGGACATGCTGCAGCTGCTCGGAAAGAGCACCGGAGATGAGATGCTGAATTCATTCCTCAAGAATACAAGCATCGCACCGCTGAGCATATTCAACAGGCTCAGGCAGTTCGGTGAGTTCTATCAGGACAATCTGTGGAACATAACAGCCCGCGAGGCTTCCGACGTCCTGGAAGCTTTTGGGAGGGCCTACAAGCTGATTGTTGAGGAAGACAAGAGGACCGGTATCAACACCTGCAAGGGATACTGCAGGGAGTACGGCACAAGGTGCGTGGCTGTCGGCCGCGACGAATTCAACTCGGCCCTACAAGAGGCAGGGAATGCAATCAGGCGCCATGGGACAGCAGAAGAAGAGGGAAAAGGGTTTGAGGCTGCAGGAGCAGCCAAATAGAAATCTAAATCAGTCCGAGGTCTTCCTTGAGTGTGTTGGCCCTCTTCTCGGCGATTCTTGATATCACGAATTGATACTTTTCGTTCAGCATGCCAACAAGCTCCTCTTTCGTCTTGGCTGCCTTTGCGGCTTCCCTGAAGAGCGCGTAATCCACGTCGAACTGGTCTTTCCTACCTGTGTAATACTCTTTCACGAATCCGTTCTCTTTTGTCATTCATCTACCTCTTATCTTGCGGAGGTGTGGGGAGATGCACATCCTTAATATGCGTTTTGGGGAGAGGGGTGGGCGAAAGGTATTCATCATGCCTCAACGTAGTGTTCCAACACTGATGACGGTTTCCCCTTGCTTATTACCTTATCAAATCTAAATTTGGAACCAACAACGTAGTTCTCGATAATTTCAAACGCCAACCATTTTCGTTTCAATATTTCTGATGCTTCTCCTGTAACGTTGCTTCCAGCGAACGGATCCAGCACTATATCGCCTTCATCTGTTAGGAATTCAATGAAGAATTTGGGTAGTTTCAACGGATAACGCGCCGGATGTGGATTCATGTTGGCTGCTTTGCATGATCTCAGATAAAGGCTGTTGGATTCCGTGTTTGCGGCTATCAGGATGTTAGGAGGTATGGCCCCACCATGATCGTGTGAAAACTTAGAAGTTATGTCATGTCCGGAAGGGCGGAGTTTTGGCTTGTACCCATTCAGTAACAGCTGTTGCATCGAATTGCTATACTCCTTGAGCACTTTTCTATTGTTCGCTTTTGGGAAAGGGTCTTTGGATAGCCACCAAACAGGATCAACGGCGTCTTTCACTCTGATCCTACGAACATTTACCCATTCTGCAGGAGAAGGAAGCTTAGCTGGATTATACCAAAAGAAATCTTGGCAAAGATAGAAACCCATACGAACGAGCGACAGAAGCAGCTCGTATTGATATACAGAGCGAGTGGGAAATCCTTCGTTCCAAGACCCCCCAATATCAATGACCAAACTTCCTTTGGGTTTCAGGGCCCTGTAAAATTCTTCAGCGAATGGCTGAAACCATTCAACATATTCGCTCGCTTCGACATTGCCATATTCCTTTTTACGCCTCAGCGCAAAGGGCGGTGATGTCATTATCAAGTCTATCGAATTATCTGGCAATTTTCTGCAAAGCTTGATCGAATCACCCAAGAAAGCAGCACCGAGTCCGGTTCTGTAATAGAATGGCGGTAATTTCAATGCATCCAACCACTGTGGTCCAGTTCTTACCATTTCTCAGCCCTCTCTCTCAGGTCTTATTTGTTTATTTAGTTGCATCGCTTTATTGGCCTGCTTTCTCAATATCGCACCTATTGAGGATGGATCACTTATAACTTGCCTGAGGTCGGCCGCATCCATCAAGATAATACTGAGTGGCGATTTTATCGTTGTCTGCTCTGCAAAACTGACAGCATCTCTTGAAAACTTTCCTGTGGTAACAATCAGGATGGCATTGGCTCTTGAATGCAGAGAGACGCCAACCTCTCTGGCAATATTGTCTAGCGTAACTTGTGATGTGTTCTTGCATTGAAGTTCCCATCTTGAAAAAACATAATTTGTCCCCTCTGCTATTAAATCCACTTCAGCTCCACCAGTCTCTGTTCCACGTCGCCGCCAGGAGGTGATGTGCAGACCAAGCAGACGACACAAGTGCATAGCCAGCATTTCAAGTCCTTTTCCCTTGATGTAAGTGTCATCACTTTCTACGTCATTCAGAACATCAAACAGAGGCTTGGATAATGTGTGGATAGGAACATCGCCCGACTCGGATAACACTTCCAATATTGGCAAAATATACTGAGATTTGAATTCATCAGTCACTTTTATCTCATATGGCTTGGCGCCCCTACCGCTGGTGGATTTTCTGATTTCGATTAAGCCTTCATCCCGAAGTGGAAAGACGATTTGCTCTCTCAGGTTTTTTGCGTCAAATTTTACATGACTCATCGACTGCGCATGCCTTGCAACATCCCATGAAGATATCCAGTCAATAGGAGCGAGAGACGCTAATGCCCTGAGGAATCCTCTCATTTCAGGACCGAAATCTGAAAATACATCAATCTCCTGCAGGTTATAACCAATGAGTTTTCTCAAAAGCGTTTGATTAATGTTCCACTGTTCGTCAACAATTCCAGCCTTTTGCAACCATTGTTTCATCGTTGAAATATGGGTCCCTGATTCTGGCACGTATATTCCATATTCTTTCAGTTCTCGAGCGATAGATACGAGGTCCGTTTGCAAGCGGAGGGCTTTCAAATTACTTACAGCTCGAAGTAAATCCAGACCCTTCAGTTCAAGCAAAATATGTTGGGACAATAACTTATAGAATTCATCACCTCTGTCCTTAAGTTCGTAAAGTCTTTTGCCGAACTCAGTCATCTGCTCGTCTTCCCCGATAATTCCATATGACCGCAATGAAAGCCTCACGTTTTTCGCAAGTTCCATTTGTTGCTTCGGATCTCCGTTCGCATGTTTATCAAAAAAACGATCCCGTATATTATTAGTAAACTGTCGTGTAGCTCCCCGATTCTCGTTTACGAGTTCCAGCACCTCCTCAATAGATATTTGAGAAGGACTGAATTGCGAGCCGAAGGGCAAATCAGATTTTTTTCTCTTCAAAACTATAGCATCCCCGCGAATGGTGAACGTGGATTGGGTAATAAAATATCTCGTTTCCTTTCATTTGATGGAATGCGCTTGGCAAAGGCTCAATCGCCTCGCAAAATACGGGTCGACGTCGCGCTCGTCGGTCGTATATCTTCTTCATTTTATCTTCGGTTCCCGTGCTTTTACTTTTTGGTTTCTCCGCTCAACTACAAATGCATGGTAAGGATCTTTCAGTCGTTTTTGTTCTCTCTCTTCCTTTTCTCTCTCTTCCTTTGCATGTCTCATGAATGTATGACATTTCAATCGCCATTGTTTTCTTTCCTTTGCACGTTCCGACACAATCTTTTGAAATTCCTTTCTGGTT
The DNA here is from genome assembly GCA_019721075.1 of Candidatus Sysuiplasma jiujiangense. Taxonomy (NCBI): domain Archaea; kingdom Methanobacteriati; phylum Thermoplasmatota; class Thermoplasmata; order Candidatus Sysuiplasmatales; family Candidatus Sysuiplasmataceae; genus Candidatus Sysuiplasma; species Candidatus Sysuiplasma jiujiangense. Next base: position 303,227 of record JAHEAD010000001.1, on the reverse strand, counting down.
ATTTCAGCTTTGAATTGCTGGTAGTAGGGATCTTTCGAGCGATGTATTTTAGAGTGACATTGACGACAAGTACTGATTGTTTTTTCTGGGATGTAATGTGTATGGTGAACTTGCCCCTCTTCAATATCGGTAACTTCTTCCAGATTTTGTTTCATGCTAACGAGTTTGTTTTTGCTTAGGATTCGCACTCCACATACCACACACTTTTCAGCATGGTTCAATGTTATAACTGCGTTCCGTTTGTCTCTCGCTGATTCCTCCGCATCATGCTGTTCCTCACACCTATCGCAATACGGTTCTTGTGAAACGTACCCAAAAGGCATATCGCAGTTTACACATTGGTAGTAAACGTCAAAGCTCTGGCCGCCCGGCTCACATTGATCGTAAAAACTAAGTCTCACATCGAGACCTGCAGAATACAACTTATAGATTTCAGAGGCAATTATTGTTCTTATCGTTTCGGTTTGATATTGGTCGGCCTCTTTCCGATCTTTTGGATATGCATAAAACAACGGACTTGTATCCTCCCAGATAGGTACTTCTTCAGTTCCTCGCATGTCGGCGTACAATGAGAAGTCACCCTCTATTTTCATGAACAGGTTTGGTTTCTTTTTACTTTCCCAGTACCCTGCTTGTTTCAATTTCACGCCATTCTCACATAATTGAAGCCAAACTTTTCCATACAAATGTCTTCCAAACTTGTCCTTAGGCTCCATATCACAGTCTGACTCCCTGCATGAACTGTCTCTGGACTTCCGGCGTTATCACGAGATAATACCTCATGGTCGTCAGCACATTTGAATGGCCCAACCTCGCCGAGATTATCGGTATAGGCACATTGTTCTCAAGCAAATGTATGGCAAGCCCATGCCTGAACATGTGAGGATGCACATCAATTCCAGTCTCCCTCCCGTACGCTCTCACAATCTTCCAGGCCTGCACTTTATAGAAATCACACAATTTGCCGCCGACAGCGTAGTTTCTGAGATAGTTGCTGACCTCGAGCAGGAGACCATCATCAAGCGGTATGGTGTTGGTGTTCTTTCTCTTCTTCACACCGAGGTTGAGAACCTTCCTGTCGAAGTCGAAATTCCCAGGCACGATGTTCAGAATATCGCCTATCCTGCCTCCCGTTTCCCACATCAGCCGCAGGAGGAGTTTGTCCCTGTCCCTGTAATACTTTGCCTTCTTCGCCCACTGTCCTGCGGACGAATACTTCCTTTCCACGGCATTGAGCAGATTCAGATATTGTTCCCTGGTGATGTGCGGCGGGAGCTTGTCATACTCCTTCAGTCGGAGTGCACCCTGTGCATAAGGCACCATCCCCTGCACTGTGCGTCAGACCTCCGGGGAACCGGACATGTTCGCACCTGCAGAAGGCCGGGAACTGTCCGCACGTGGGGCAGGCTCCGACGCTGTCCGTCGGCTTTCCGCACTTGCAGAACTTTGAATGAGACATGGGCAGCTCCAGGTTTGCATTGCGAGTTAATCGTTTTTCGGAATGATTAACTTTTTCATAGGGTCCCCGCAACGGCCCATGTCTGAAAACGGGTCTGGAACTAGGGAAAAGTTAACTTTTGTGTATCAAAGATTAACTCGGTTTCACAGAACATGTAGCAGAGCAAGAGCAAATAATGCTGCAAAAGTGTAGATCAGAGTATCGGCGATTTCAACACCAGCAAGGAACTCTGGGAAATGAGCTTTCATTATTGAACGATAGTTTCTTTTGGGTACTCCTATCTCATTCTTGACCCTCTTGGCCACGTTATAATAACGTGTTGTGAGTAGGATAACCTTCACCCTTTCCAATTGATCGGTGGTAAGGTTGTATTGTGACTTCATTGCGTCGAAATTGTTGCTGTGCATAATTAAATTGTAGTATAAGAGTTGCTAAGACTGATATTTGGCCTGAGACCGCCTCCTAACACTTATCTGTGTATGAAAGATTAACTGTTAGCTCAATAATCGGATGCAGCCTTGTTGTCCGGGCACGAATATGGCGAGGCGGCTGTGCGAAGAATTGCCTCTCGATAATTACACTCGGTGCACATGTCGACACATCATTATAAGATTAGGCAGTCACTTTCTTATTTTGGCGATGGCGCAATAGGGGAGCCGCATGAATTGCAGAACTTTGAACTTGACGGTACTCGTGCGCTGCATTTCGAGCAGATAGGGTCTGCCACATTTCCGTTGCCTTTAGATTGTGTCTTTACATATGCCAGTGCCATGTCTATTGCCTGTTGTGCTGACAGTTTAGGGGTAGCGGCAGAACCAAGACAGGTCTTATGTTGAATTCCAAGATCAGATAAATGCTTCTTCACTTGCTCATATACTGGAGACTTATTGCCAACAAGAACAGGGCTACCACATACAACACAGGGAATGGAAAACTTAATACCACTCTCTGCATCTGCGTACCCTTGTCTATATTCACTGGAAGAAAATTTGTTCTTACTTCGAAATGAAGCGCCAATGAATGTTACAATGAATAGTACGAACGCACCGAAAGTTGCAATCAAGTATGAAAATGGCATCGCCACATCTTTAAACGCGTACCCAACCACAATAAGTGCAAAGAAGACTCCTGAAAAGAATCCAGACATTAGATAGTCGAACCAATTGTCTTTTAGCCTGAACTCCATGTGCATCATCAACTTTTCCAATTTTCAAGTGGCTTTAGTGGCTTTAAAGTCTTTTCGGATCGGCTATATCTGCCGATATCAATAATGCAAGCTTCGTTCCTGAAATACATTTTGCTCTCAATATCAGACCCAGACTCTTTCCCACTTTCTTGAAGTTCATATCGAGAGGGCGAGTACGAGAAGGATGGTCCCAATTATTACGAAAGACACTCCGTGTTTGCTGTTTTTTCCTCGTCGGAGAAGTTTTTGAACTGCTGGAAGGTTATAATTTTCCTCTTGTGAGTTCCCTCCCCATCTGGGACTGACGATTCTTATAGCGGCTTCCCTGAAGAGCGCGTAATCCACGTCGAACTGGTCTTTCCTGCCCATGTAGTATTCCTTCACAAATCCGTTCTCTTTTGTCATTCATCCGCCTCTCATCTTGCAGAAGTCTGGGGAGACGCACATCATTAATATGCGTTTGGGGGGGAGGGGTGGCCGACAGATGGAACCTCGATATTCCGTTAGACTTAACAAGGGCCAACACATAATGTGGATGACGGCCTATGGAATTTGTTTCTTATCTGGGCATCATTATTTCGGCAATAGCGATTCTATTGACTGTTATGAACTTTCTTTTCGCGAATGCCGCAACAGTATGGGCAAGACTGGTGACGCAGAATTTACCAGAAGGAACATTATTCGATTATCCTGATAATAAATTGGGTCCCAATAGATTTGGTGAGGGAGGGGTAATCGCGAACGACTATCTCAACCTAGTCATTTCAAATGGCGGACCTGGAGTTGCTCGGTTGCTGAAGTGGCACATCAAAGGACCCCATGGCAGTGAATGCGGGGAGCTTCCCTACCTTGGAAGGAATTCGGAGATTATCGTGAGAGGTTATATTGGAAAATACCACACAATTGAGGAGATTCGACAAAATAGTTACGATGTAGTCGTGCAACATAAGCCTGTTTTGGGTATCCGTAGTAAATACATATTGTTACATTTCGACGGCTCGGGAGATATGAAGTCCTTTTCCCAAAAAAAAATGAAAAAATGAATCGAAACTGAGAAATTACCGTCCCACAAACAACTGTTTCTGGGACAGGGGACGTTCCTTGCGTGAATCAGGCTTCGTTTTCGACAGGGGGATTTCGTGACAGCAATATCCTATGCACAGAGCCTCTGCCTATTCCAACCGCCTGTGATATCTCCCTGATGCTCTTGCCGCTGTCTCTCAAGGCAAACACCTGCTCAATGCTGACGCCTCTTTGTTCCGCCACAGGCCTCCTGCCTAGCCGTTTGCCCTGCTTTCGTGCCCGGGTTATGCCATCTCTTACTCTGTCAGAAATCAACTCCCTCTCGAACTCGGCCACAGAAGCGAGGACGTTATACATCAGTCCCGAGACTGCATCTCTCTCGTCTCCCGATATACGCAGTCCCTGGTCGACAGCTTCGAAGAACAGGCCCATGTCCCTAATTTGCCGTATCTTCAATGTGAGGTCAGAGACAGACCTGCCGAATCTATCCAGGCGGAGGACCAGGATGCCGTCAAACATTGAGAGTTTGCACATCAGTTCATTGAGCGCAGGCCTGTCCGTCTTGGCTCCGGAAGCATGATCTACAAATTCTATGAAATCCCAGCCTCTTAAACGGCAGTAATCTCTGAGCCGCATCAGCTGATTCTCAGGATCCTGTTCCCTGTCCTTGGTGGAAACGCGGGCATAGAGTGCAACACGCATTGAGCATACAGCTGACACATTGTATTTGATATTTCCATACAGGGCGTCGAAAAGTCCGCCATTTATGTTGATTCAGGGCAGCCTAATCGCACACTTCTGCATGAAGTGTTGGGAACCCCGCGTGCCGGCCTGAGGGCTACGAGGCGAAAAACGGCCCGACCCCTCATGCCTTCACGCGGAAGCTATAACAATAAGTAGCTCCAGATTTGACAGCGATGGTTTCATATCCGGTATCAACCTTGAGTGATTGTTGTGAGCTCTCCCCTGTTTCTAAGCCTACGAATTGCCTGATTAATGGCCTGATTTGATACACCCATCTCCTTGGCTATCTCTGCCTGGCTCTTTCCCTCCATTACAAGCTGGATGATTTTCTTCTTGCGCCTCTCCTCTTCCTCATTCGCATGCTGGATCATTTTCCTCTCCCGCCTCGCTTTCTGCTTCCTGGTCTCGGCCTCCTCGATTTCCGCTTCGAATTTGGCCTTCTTCGCTTCGACCTCAGCCTCTGCCAGTTCCTCGACCTTTTCCTTTAACGCTGTGTATTTCGCGGTCAAAGCCTCGCGTCTGACTGCGTCCATGTTCTTGGCCTGTTCTATCTCATCCCTCAATTTCACGACCTGTGCCCGCAGCTCGCTCTCTTTCCTTGCCTCATAGAGCTCGGTGACGGGTTTCTGAGGCTCACGGAGACGCAGTGAAGACAACTGGATCCTTTCAGCCCGTATCTCGAAACCCAATTCGTCAGGGAAATCTCCCCTGTCCAGCTGCGGCGGAAGATAGATGATATCCTCTCCGTACTGGCAGGCTACCTCCAGGCTGAAGCACCCAATGATGTTCTCGCCGTTCTCGTTCGTCATGCTTATGAGTTTTGCGGCCAGCAGCTCCCGCACCTGCTTCTCGATGAACTCAATTTTGGGCATTGTCACAAGCAGCACGAAGCCCATGAATCTGAAGCTCTGCGCAATCTTCCCCAAAATGACATTGTAATCGCTCTGCCAGTCACGGTTTCCGGCACCGACGCCCATGTCGTCGAATATGATTATCTGGCCTCTGGGCAGCCGCTCGTCACGCCTGTAGGCCATGTCAACCAGCGTATCGATGTCGAAAATCACATCGCGCTCGACATCGAAGTGGAAGCATTCCTCCTTGCCTTTACTTCGCTCGACGAGTTCGAGCGCAATGTCTATGGCGCCATATGACTTCCCTGAGCCAGGAAGTCCCACGACTGCAATCATGGCATTCTGTTGCTTCTTCCATATCCTGTCTTCTATCCAAGGCAAAAGAAACAACTCAGGAGAGGCCTCGACTATCTCCACCATTCCGCCTGCGCCATCGTGCGATCCACGTTCCTCGACATCGATGATGCCTATCTCCTTGCCGAGCTCATATGCCAACGCAAACCGACGGTGCGATTCCCTCCATGTGACGTGCATTATGTCGGGGTGACCATCAGAGAATTCACGCAGGATCGCCTCTACCTTCGTCATGTAGACGCGAAAATACGGGTGATTCCGCGCCTGCATCTCGATGTGGTCGACAAAGAGGCGAACGGAAGGGAACCCGAGCAGGTCGTCATACAGCGAATATTGCGTGCGCAACTCCTCGAGCGCCCTGTCGAGCAGCTCATAAGTGAGGCGATTGGTCGCCATCGTCAGCTTCTTCGGTGTCACCGATTCGCCCAGCGTCACATGATCAGCAGCGCTCTCATTCCTCTTCGCGAGCTCACCTCCCTATTATAACATGCTCTGCAAAAATGGCGTGAACCGTATGTGTAAACGGCATCTCTCCTTCTGCAGTTGTCACAGACGCCTGTTCTCCTTTTCATTGTGGATCCCTCGCGAAATAGGAGCCGCAAGCCCAGCACATCGAATTACTCAATGCGTTGCGATTGTGACACACCAGGCAGAGCTTCGAGAGGGGTTGCCTCAGGCGGCGGAACAGCATGGCTCTCGCGCCTGAATCCTTTCCTGACGAGGTACATTGCGACAGATATCACCAACCTCCTTTTCATTTCGCCTTCCGGCCATGTGAGCAGAGCGTGCGGTATTGTGCCGTTGGCGGAGTACAGCACCTTAAGGCCCGGCGCCTCCTTCTCGGGCACGCTATATGTCCGCACCTTATGCGCCCATTTCTCATATTCAGTCTCAGATCTGAAACCGGCGTTCAATTGGCTGAGCAGTTCGGACTGCTCGTGCGTAAGCCAGTCATGGCCCGGTATATGAGTGGCCCGTGACGGCCGGTAGTCACGCCCCATCATCGCTGCCGAGCCTCCTGTCCGCATTTATGCTGCGCTCGTGGAACTCCTCCATGTATATCTCCAGGTCAGATGCGTCACTCTTAACAGCTCCAGCATGGAGTTGCGCCTGGAACTTGAGGAGCCTTGTTCGTATTGTCTCCCTGTCACGCGACACTGCGTTCACGTTGATGAGACCCGCCAGGACGGCAGCAACAGGTCTCATCTGCTCCCCGCTGATGGGAATGATACATTCCCCTTCGATTATGCCCGGGCGCTTTATTTTCCCCGTCCCCTTCCATCCGAGATGCGACCATCTGACTGTCATCCCGTTACCCATCGGGGGCAGCAGGTATATCCTGGAAACTTTCCTGGACTTGTGCGACGACAGGGTCTCTTCATCACCTGTCCTCATATACCATACCGGGCCGCTCTCTCCGAATGTGAGTTTTGTGTGGATGCCGAACAACCGGGCAACCGCATGACGGTAGCTGTATGGATGTATGCGCTCCCATCCATCCTCTGTCTTGGCAACTGTAATTTCCTGACGCAATACCTGCATCTCCGTGTTGCTCTCATTGCCCTGTATCTGCAGGGTCTCCCACCTGTAAGCCCTTGACGGCCACAGGTTCAGCATTATGAGAACAGAGACGAGGTAGAACGGCACGATCCACCAGTACCACGAAAGATATCCGAGCGAATAGAAAAACGGAGCGACAAGAAATACGAAGGCAGCCATCCCGCCGAATACTATTAGCATCGCCTGGGCGCTTGACAGCCTGGGCCAGTATTTTGCCCGTCTGATGACGCTGATAGCCGTTCCGGTGCCACCCATCCATACGATGCTGCCGAGGGTGAGCGCGCCGAGAAACACACCCAGGACACCGCCACCGCTGAAGGGAAGTGGCAGCACAATCGGGCTTGTGTGATGCAGGAAAACTATTGAAGCGCCGTCATAGCTCAATCGGACGTGGCTTATGCCGGATGAAACCGGCAGCTGCAGCGTATCTGTCGCCACTGTGCGATATGGTGCCTGCAGCGTCTGATTGTCCCACACAATATTGCCGGGCAGGAGCTCATTCTGCGTTACCGTGGCGTTCCCTGAATGAATGAAGACCGCTGTCGGAACAAGCTGATACTGCTCGACGCTCAGTGTGATATTTCCGCCTGCATTAGGTGCGTATATTGATACCTGAATTGTGTCGGTCTGCACAGTGTCGCCAGGGTGAATTAGCGTATAGGATCCTGTGAGCTGCCCGGCCGGTGATTGATACCAGAAAGCCATGAGGGTTCCATCGTTTGCCACGATGCCTGTCATCACAGGGCCTGAAGACGCCATAGCGACGCCTGGAACGGTGGCGAAGAGCAGCAGAAGCGCGGAAACGAACAGAAAGTGCACCTTCATTCGTCTTCACCTTCCTGCCTGCGGTGAGTGATGACGACGATGATCATGAAGATGAAGATGAGCACAACAAGGACGCCAAGCAGCGTGGAACCAAAGTATATCAGCGCTATTCCGATTGCCAGCACAGTGGCGAATATTGCCGCCCCGCCATGGCGCTTTGATGCATAGATAACGCTCTCGCGGAATATGAGATAAAGCGTGATGGCGACAAGGCCCAGGATGATTGCCTTGTCGACGGCAGGAGAGCCGAGATTGATGCTGACTACAGGCAGGAGAGCAGCGCCCATCCAGTCCCTGGGCAGCAGTTTCATGACTGCAATGACGGTCACGATCAGGCTTGCGACTGCGAGCAGTTCGAGCGACCAGAGCGGCAGCACGCCCATGTTGAGCCAGGAGGGCATCGAGGACTTGAACACTGGCGAGAGGATATACCACGCAAGAAGCACATCGATTATGAGCGACACCAGCAGCGCTGCGCCGCCGGCGGCTTCGTCTTCTTCCCTTTTCCTGCCCTGCGCCTTCACGGTATCGCCCTACCTGCGGACGATTCTGTCGTGACCCCTCACATGCGTGCCGTCCGATCTTGTGTAGGGGTCAACCCACACGACCTCTTCATGCCTGCCATTGCGGTCGCGCTTCTCATTCCATCTCAGGTCCTGCCTGACTTTTCCCTTGTTCGCAGGATGATGCGAGTTGAACCTGTTAAGCGCATCGAGCTTCTGATCAACTTTGCCGGGGCCGTATCGTCTGTCGGCCTTCGCGAGCGCTCTCCGTCTCGCCGATTCAGATTCATGCAGATTGTAGCCATATCTGCGGAGACTGCCCGGATGCCTGACTTTGACCTTCCTCACCATACACCTCAACCCAGTTCATGTGATTTGCGGAAGCTGAGGACTGCGAGCGCCAGAAAGATGATGACGGCTGCGACGGGAAACAGAAGGCTGCCCCATATGTCCTTTCCAAGGGCGCTGAATGCAGTCGCGACGAGGTAGTCCGCCCATGTCACATAGAGCGCGCCGAGAGTGAACAGGATGAACAGGATGCCGAGAATGAGCCATGCGGCGCTGCCGCTGTCCTTCTCCTCCTTCTTGCGGACCATCAGAACGGCGCCTATTGGCAGCATGCCGAGGCCGAGCGGATGCTTCACGCCGTTCCAGAAGTTGTTCCAGCCATTGACGACACCAGCCCACCAGTTCTGCACGCCCTGGACAAAGCCTGCGACATAAGTCGTAACAAAGTAATAGGCGCCCGCAAAGACCAAGAGCGTAATGAGAACGATGCTGAGGATGGAGGACTTGCCTCCCTCCCTCCTGCCCTCATTCACATTTACGGTGATGTCCTCGCGCGCCGCTTTTGGACGCGGCGACGACGACTTGCCATGTGGCAAATTCAGTCCCTCCTCTCGAAGATTGCCGCAACTGCTACCACTGATATCAGTCCGATGAGTATCCATTCCCATGTAGCCAGCGGCCCTTCCTTCTGCATGAAGAAGCCGCCATTATGCTGCGTGACGGGTGAAACGAATGGTGAGATGACGACGGTAATCGGGGCAGGATATATGCTCGTCGAAGTCACCGAAGTGCCATTGACTGATAGCGCAGTCACATAGATGGTGCTGTTGGGAGAGGCCTCAATCAGGTCGCCTGATATATATGTGGGGTCGCCGAGCGTTGCATTGATAGCCACTATCGGAGTCAGGGCAGTGAATTTCGTCGTGTGCCCGACTGCGAAATTCATGTGCTGACTGTTCGTCTCGATCATGAATTCTCCGGTGATGTTGTGGTAGCCGTCGAAGGAATTGGTGATATTCAGTATTCCGGTCTCAATCGTGAATGAATTTAGGAATTTAGTATCGTTGAATGTCCAGTTCGCTGGGAGCTTATTGTTGTTGTTGTGGAATGTGGCATTTAGGCTTTCAAGATATGCATAATACATAGCCATAAGTTGTGTTTCATTGAAGTGATTATTGAGTAGACTTAGTGGGACTGACCACGATGGAAAAGGTATTGTTTCATTTGCCGGAATTTGAGAGTAGTTTGTATAGCCTAAATCTCTAAGCATTGTTATGTATGCTTCAGCTGAAGAATATGCATTACTTACAGCTGTATTCAATGTGTTTATCATATTTGTATATGGCTCTAAGGATATATTTGCCTGTATGTTATCACTGCTACTGATGTAATATGGTGCTGGTGATGATCCGAAAGTAACTATGTCAAGGGCATTGTAGTTATTTGCTGATGTTGCGGACTGATATATTGATGATGAACTTGTAGTGTTAACAATTCCAGCTGAACCTTCTGCTAAGCTATTACTAGCAGTATTCATATTGACAAACATATATGTATTAGCTAATGTGAAATAATTTTGAATTTGACCATTCCAATTTGAACCTAATGATAATCCGTCAGTAGTTATGATACCGTTTTCCTTTACTACTTGATATATTGAACCAGTAAGGTTAAGCCTTTTAGAAGTTGACAGATAGTTAATTCCACCATATAAGGCATTAATTATTGTAGAACCCGATACTGTTCTAACATAGTGAACCGTATTATAGTCTATGTATGGTGTAGTATCAGTGACTGAACTTAATGATGCGCTTACATTAGTTATGTTTCCGGTGAATATATTTTTCAATTCAACATATCCAGAAGTCCAGAAATATATAGAATTGTTTTGATTTAAATAATAGTAATCACCAAGGTTAATCGAATTTCCAGTTTTACCGCTATTTGTTATTGCTGGAACAAAAGTTGCTTGTTCAGTGCTTGAAGCACCAGCATAATTTTCGAGTTCATACTGTTGCAGAAACATTAATTCAGTTGCCATAGGTCTAACTACGGAAATTTGTATTCCATCGAGTTGTGCATATATTCCAGCCATTAACATCAATTCTGACTGATTTAGAGAAGTGTTAATGTATCTTGTTGCAAAAGATTCTACTTCTTGCGCAAAATAATAATATGATGTATTGACCAATGATGAAGTAGTAAATCCTATGTTTTCTGTTTCTGAAATTGTATTGTAAGCTTGTATTATTTGGTCTTGTATTTGCGGTGACATATTCACTGACGGAGTATATCCTTTAGCTGAATGTCCAATTTGATATGCTATCAATGCTCCGACTGCCGCTCCGGCAATTGCTCCTCCTACCGCACCAATTGGGCCACCGAAGGCTCCGCCTATTGCAGCACCGGCTATTGTAGTTTCACCCACAGTGACGTACCACGGAACAGCTGCCTCGACCACAGTGGAGGATGAGATGAATATTCCCACAGACGCAATGACAAGCGCAGCTATGAGAATCCTTCTGCCATTCTGCGAGTGCAGCTTGCCCGGCGCTTTGACATGCCTGTGAACATTCCCTGTTTCGATTGTTGAGTTCATCTTATCAACTCCCTGCGCGACCTTCCCGTCATTTCCTCTTTTCCTTCTCTTTCTCCTCGTGCTCGCCGCCGCGGAAGACAACGTAGACCACCAGCACTCCGACAACTATGACGATCACGGTGCCGAGAGGCGACAGTATCAGCGCCATTGCTCCGTTGCTGCCGAAGATGAATATGCCTGTCGGCTGCGGACCGGTTGTCAGATGTTTGGCAGGTGAGCCTGTTTGTGTGACACCAAGACCCTTGTACGGGCCTGAAGAGACAGAGAAGTTGAACACTCCATACAGAAAGACAGTTCCGGCGGGCAGCACGACATCGTTGAACGTCCAGTTGGAGCTCGTCTTTGTGATGGTTGAATACGATGGCAGGATGGGTGAGCTGCTGAACAGTGCAGACCCGCTCACATTCGACATGTCATACCACAGTTGCATTGAATTGAAGTTTGCGCCGGACAGCGTCGCGATCGGAACAGTGATGTTCCAGTCGCCGGACTTGTTTCCTTTCGTTACTTTATGGATTTTCATTAAGGCCACATTGTAGGAAAAGATGCCCAACGGAGCAGTGGACTGAACGGCGGAAAGCGGACCGAAGGATGTGCTCTTTATCGGTGCGGTCATGTTCTCCGCGTCAACTGCGAAATAGTAGACAGTGCCCGGCGTGAGCGCACTGAGCTCAATCCAGTCGCGCCCGTTGACCGTCGAGATGTTCTGCGTAGCATTCGTAATTGCCGACGAAGTCGAGTAGTGCACAATGTAGTTGATGACACCGGATGTGGATGTTGACTGATTAGTGACACTGATGTTCACGGCTTTGTACTGCGCCGTCAGGCTGAAGACAGGTGCCACAAGTGTCACGGAAGGTGAGGCTGCAATGCCCTCTCCTCTGTGAGATGAGACTTGAGGCGGAGCGGCGCCAATAGCGCCCATCACGATCATTGCGCTGGCACACAGCAAAATCAGGAGCTTTTTGTTCAATTCTTTCCCTTTCCATCCGCCGGGGAAAGGACGAAGCCCAGCTGTGGAGAAGGACTTCTCCTTTCCACAGCTGTTACCTTGATTGGAAGGAGGAGTATTTTAGGGATTTGTTTCGGCCGGAGAATAAAATGTGGAGAATTGCCGATACTTCTATGATGGACACAACATACAATGCGGTGAGTGTTGGAAATGAGATTTGCCACCCTCGAGTGGAAAACGGCAGCATTGACGCATCGAACAGGTACATAACCGACATGGCCAGAACATATTTTGGCATCGTCAATATCCTTCCTCCCAGACTGGAAGCTTATGCAACTCATACTCAGGGCTCTCGCGGAAATCGGCACCTAACATAGCGCGCGTCAGGGTCTCGAGATCACTGCCCGAAACCTTATGCACGTGCCGCAGGTGATCCAGACAAGTACGCCGGATGGAACTGTACGAACGGTCGACGAGTACACGCAACTCGCATCCCTTGGGGCAGTGGAGTACTCTCACCGCCGCAGCCTCCGCATGAATATCAGCTGTGGCGTGCAGCCGCAGTAAAACCCCTTCGCACGTGCGGTTTCCGCGTTGTATTCCACGCCGCAGGAGGGACATTCGAAAGCCGGAGCGACAGATTGGGTCATTCACTCCCTCCAACAAAACCCTTCCAAGCAGGCGGCGATTGACGCCATTCCTGCCCGTCGAGGAGTGCACGGCCTCCAGGTCTCAGGCCGCCCGGCTGCTTGAAGAAAAATGGAATATCATGTGCGGTGCAAAAGTCACGAATCTCCTTGAACCACTGTGCATCGGCCTGCCTGAAATGGGGGCCGCTTTCCCCGCCTGCGATTATCCAGTCTGGTACGTTATCGCAGAGCCAGTCGAAGGGAGCCAGTGACTCAAGAAGCGGTTCCAATGACAGGAAGATGTGTGCTGCGAATAATCTCATCCATACGAGTGTTGCCGCTCTCCCTGTCCATCTGCGGTTCTCAATGCTTGCCCCAAACCAGACATGTGAAGGAAGCGTGCAGTCGTAGTAGGCTTCGCCAAAATATTCCACCATTCTCTCGGGGCGTTTGGTCAATATGAGGTATGTGTGCTGCTTGTTGCGGTCCATTTCGTGCATGACTTCGGTGATGAATTCAAACGGGATGTTTTCATGAAAGAGGTCGCTCATGCTGTTTACGAATATCCTGCCTGGCTTCCACTTCCTTGTGGCTGTGAGTCTTTCAGGATGCAGAGTAACTTCGAAGCTCCTGCCGAACCTGTGCGATAGAGCCTCCGCGTAGCAGTTGCGGCATCCCTCCGATACTTTGCTGCACCCTGTTACAGGGTTCCAGCTGTAGTCGCACCACTCAATGTTTGTTCTGCCTGTCATTCAATCACCTGCGCCCATCCATGCCTTCGCGGAATTTAGGCGCAAATAGTAGCTGGACACGGGTTGAAATTTCTGATACTTTAGTATCATACTGCGTCAGCCCTCCCGAAGCCTAGCGACTCAAGATGTTTGGCGACCTTTGACGGGAGGATTTCAGCGTCATCGTCCCCCATCGTATACTGGGCGCCATCGAGCTTGAATGATACGGGAGACTTGCATCGAAACACATAAGTCATCATATCTGTGGGGTCTGTCGAAAAGCTGAGGCCGTCGTTTACCATGCCCTGGACGCCTGCATCCTGAGCGTTCTGCGCATCATCCAGCGTGCCTGACGGGATTATGCCAGGGCGCTCCGACCTTATGCGCGAGAGCTTGAATACCCAGAACCATGGCTGCATCTTGCTGCCGTTCTCGCATTCCACACGCTTTTTCTGTTTCTCGACGCCCTTGAGGAATGAACCGAGCATCTGCCTCTTCTTTCGCGAGGACAGGTTGTAGTTGGCGAAAAGCGAATTCATCATGTAGACAGGGACGAAGACAGAATCGGTCTGCGCATCGGCGACGAAGACAGATGACTTGACGGATATCTTATCACCCACTGCCGGACCAAAATCAACTGCGCAGGTGGCCATCTGCAGCATGTCGAGGAAGTCATCCACGATTGGTTCGGCGATGCTGTCCGATGCGGGATCCTTCCTTATGCTGCGCTGTGACCAGAAAGTTACAAGCTGCTGCCAGTCTACCTTGCTCAGGATGGGATATTTGCCGAATTCGCTCACGAACCATATCGTGAAGTTTTTGCTCGTGATCACATCATCGTCCTTCAGTCGGAATGTCCTGCCTTCAATTGTGATGTCCATGCCCGTTGGCGCGCCGTAGTTCACCACAATCTGTGTATTTTCCAGCAACCATTCTATCATGACCGTATCAGTGCCATCTGAGTGTTCATGCAACGCCTGCAGGAATCTTCCACAGAGGGCTGAAGTTTCCACCCTGCCCAGATGATTTTCGATGTCCTGGAACAGCGTTCTCCCGAAATCGCTCTGAATGTCCATGGGGTCAACAGGAGAACCGGCCATGATACCCTTTCTTGTGTAACGCCTTAAATCAGGCAGGAACCCATACAAATTGTCGGATGGCTTGATCACAAGATGGAATGGAAAGCCCTCTTCAGTCTCTTCGGTTTCCTGGAGAATGCTCTGTCTGTCCCCGAAAAGGACGAATGCTTTGCCGGTGTAGAGCACCACATCCCTGGGATCCTCCACGCCATAGGTTCTGGTCGTGAACTTTCTTTCAGTAAGCCGTATGAGCGTCTCAGTTGATTTATCGTAATACTGAAAGTTATGCTCTTCGGGCTTGTCTTTTTTTATCACACTATCCCTCCTTTTTGCCCATACATGGGGGGTATTATTGTGTTCCAAGTGCTCCAAAAATTGCAAGCGAGTTGGAACACATACTTCAGTACCCCCCTATATAGGGAAACGGGCAAAAAACGGCGTCTTGTTCCAAAAGTTCCAAGTGTTCCAACTTTCAAAAATAATTTCTCGTTACGCTTCGCTAAAAACATTGGAACATTTGGAACATTGGAACATTTACGATGGAAATGCACACTTCTGTTCAATGGAACATCTCCTGATTTCTGGAACATTTGGAACACTCAAAATGACCACACCCCCTCACCAATGCCGAGTGAAATTTCGACGTGATAGCTTTTCGCCCTGCTCCTGGCAACATACAGCAGCCTGCGGACGCCGTCGGGATTGGAGGTCTGCTGCTCCATCCATTTCCTGCCAATATCGAGCACAAGGCCCACAGTGTCAGCCTCCAGCCCTTTGGCAGCATGGTAGGTCCCGATGTAAACAAAACAATCATCGGTGATCTCCCTGCCTATCCACCTGAGCATTACTTCCTTCTTCTTTCCCCTGTAGTCCAGTTCCCTCACCAGCTGCTCCTTCGTAGGGGTGCCCTCAAATGCGCTCAGTATCTCGGCCTCATCAGCACTTCCCGAATCAAGCCTCTGCTGCACCGCAGCATCTGCTGAGAAGAATCTGTTCTCCCTGACCCTGGTCTTGACGCCCCTCTTCAGCAACCCGGACGCAGGAAGACATGATGCAAGGAATCTGAACTCCTCTCTGCTCAGGTTGGGAAACCTGGATATTATACGCACGAGTTCTATCATTTTCTGCGACCAGAGCAGCCTTCCCTGGTGCTTCGGATTCGAGGCCAGCAGTATCACGTCGGGATACCGTGCATCCACGATGGATGATATTTCCTGCATCAGCCATCCGGAGGAGCACAGCACCATCCTCTTCCCTTTTGACTTCACCACATTATCGAGCGAGCGCGCATACTCGACGATGCCGCCGGCAACAGCCGGTTCTATGTCCTTGCTGATCCTGTTCGAGACGCCGTCGATTGTCTTTCCGGCATGGATCAGTATCTCACTCGATAGCCTGTAGCTCCTTTTCAGGATGAAAAGCCGGCCTGAGTTGAGAGCTGTAATTCTTCCGAGGTAGTCATGCACGTCCACACCTCGAAAAGAGTATATGCTCTGGTCATCGTCCCCCGCAATCACTACGGTTTCCGCCTTCCTGGACCACAAGTCACAGAGTTTCCACATAAGGGGGGTAAGGTCTTGCGCCTCGTCTATGAGCAGCAAATCGCAACGCGGCAACGGGCCGTCGACACCATACTGTTCCTCCAGCCTGACAGTCTCCTCCAGGACATCATCATAGTCCTTTTTGTCGCCGAGTTCGTGCTTGTACTGCCTGTAGTGATGCAGGAGGAGTTCCAGATCCCTGTTTTCGTCACCCCTCCAGTTATTCGGCGAGTCCTCAGGAACCTGATTCCTCGCCACGCTCCACGCCATCATAATCTGGCTGAGCTCATCATGATGCTCTATGTCCGAATCTTCCTCCCACGGGCGCGTGACGCCTTTCTTTTCGATATTATATCTAGCGGCAAAATCGGAAATCTGCGCGTCCGTGAGGAAATCACCATCGATTCCCGATTTGCCCTTTCCGACTTTCCATCCCAGCAATCTCGTGCAAATTGAATGAAACGTCCCGATTGTCCTTTTGTCTCCGCCCAGGCGCTCCCTCGCTTCTTTTCCCATGGACCTGTTGTAGGTCACATAGTATCTGACTGAGTGCTCATCAAACTGTTTCCATATTGCGCCCAACGCTGTTGTCTTTCCAGTGCCAGGTGCACCCATGATGAAATTCATGTGGGCGAGCATATCCTTTTCAATGCCGAGCGAATCCACATACATGCCGGCCGAGGAGCCCCTGTCAAACAGACTGCCAGTGACGCCGGTTCCTTCTGCAGAGGTCATCAGCAGAACACCCCGTGTATCAGCTCGCCGAAGCTGGTCGGCGGCTCAAAATGCTCGAGGAACCACGTGTCGAGGAGTTCCGCGAGCTCAGTTTCTCCAATTCCGTGCCTGGTGGCCTGTTCTCTTAGATCTTTTGCTTCATTCGGAAACTCTGAACGGGTAGCTACATGAGCAGAGAGTGAACTCATGAAAATACCCCCGGTCCTGCCAGTGCATATACATTGAGGATGTCAGAATGGGATACACGGTAAAAATCCCCAATCCCGACACCTGCATCCTTACGGAGATGTTCGTTTCGTTCATACCCCTTCCTTCTCTTCTGTTCCCTCTATGAAATGCCCTTCTCCTCCATGATTTGCCGACAACATACCTTATCGTTGGATGTATGAAAAATTATATTCAACCAGACGAATCCGATAATATAAAAGCACCACAGATAATGCCGCAGATTCCTTACCGCCTGAAGAACGATAAGAGGGTACGATCAATCAAATCATGATGTGCCTGAATCGAAGATAAAGGACAATGTCATAAACCGCCTTGATTGATCCGGCAATAGAGGGCAGCGGTTCAGGACTGCTCCCGATTATTAATCCGCCCAGGGCGGGCGATGGAACGGAAGACAGGTTTCTTATCGCAAGGAACTGGGAATTTGTCTTCAGTCTACTTTCTGATTCAAACACGGTGTTTATGAGACTGTCCCTTGGTGTCAAATCCATCTGGCTTGTGGCCTGCCTCAAAAAGAGGAATAATTCACCAAGCAGCAAAATACGCGAGAAAGACATGAGAATGAGGAAAAAATTGCTTATCAGATGAGTGAATACCATAGTCCTTATGATACCATATTTTACTGACATTCTTCCTGATATTACAACAGACAATGCAGTGAGTATGTTTACAACTACAAAAATAAAACCAGTCTGAGTGAGGGAAGCAGAAAATACAACGAGAAACCACAGGGATAGAAGTGACGTACTAACCAGCCCTCCCCCAAACGCATCGACGGCAAAGAGGGTTCCAAGCTGATTTCTCAGCGTCCTGTCCTTCCTGTCAAGAACGATTTTGTTCTTTGCAGGCATATTTTGATGCGGGAATTTAACCAGGAAATAAGGAATCCCGGACGCAAATGACAAAATCGCACAAATGTAAAAGATTGAAGCGAAGGAAATGCGAGGATAAACGAGGACTGACAGGGCTCCGAAGGTATTCCCAGCATATGATAGAAGATTATAGGAGGAGAATTGATGGTACTTTTCCTTCTGATTCGAAGAAAAAGTGCTTATTGCGTATTGCTCTATGGGCTGGTTCGGTGACATGTCCTTTCCAGAAAGTGAAATACCACAGACAATAGCTGCCACCAGATAACCTGCGAGATTATCTGTCAGAGCAATGACCGCAGTTCCCGTGAAAAATATGGCCCATGACAGGAAGACCTTAAACGAAATACCGACGCGAATCACGGGAAGCGTGTAGATTAATACGGCGGATGATATCGAACTCAAAAGGATTACAATGCCCACCTGAAAGTATCCAATTCCTTCCGAAAGAAGGAAAAATGGAGAAGAAAATGAGAGTAAGGTGAATACGAAGGATCTCATTGATCTCGAAAGGGACAACAGCAGCGCATCCGTCTTCACTAAACTGATGATGATTACAGAATTAATGTAGTTTTCCGCTGTGCAAATATGGTAGGTTACCAACGTCCAAGGGAATCAGAGTAAATTATCAAAGCGATAATTTGAAGGCGCATATCCCGAGCTCGAAAGGTGGTGATCCCAGGCAGGTCAGCTGACTTTCCAGGTGCAATACTTTGACATGCCGCCAAGAACATTGCGCATCTTCCAAGGAGCCTGTGAGATTGAACACCCACCGGGATATGACTTACCCCACTGCTGTCTTACACTCACGAGCCGCACCCTTGCTCTCATATTCTACTGCTACAACCGCAGCATATCCACCAGTTTTGACAACAGATGCTGTTCGAGCTGATTGTTGCAAGTAACAACAACTCTGCGCTCTATTCCATATTCCTGCGTTCTGCCGGAAAGTGAATGCTGCAATCTCACTTCCACCGTAAAAGTGCCTGCATGAAGAGATGGAAACTGTGAGAAGTTCACGAACATATGAGAAGGGTGAATCTGCGTAATGCCGCCTGCTGTTTTCGAACATGTTCGGATTGCTGATGCAGCTATTCCCACGTAGAATGTAAGCGTCGCATCTGCAGCGGTCCTGTCCAGTACATACAGCCGCCAGCGTATGCGCCCGATCTCCTACCTGAACGGCAGATTGCCGCTCCCGTTGCCTAGATGTGTCACGCACAGTAGTGGAACGCCATGTTCGGGCTGCGCAGAAGTGCTTGCCTTAACTGATGCAAGGGCATTCTGTAATCTTTTGCTTTCACCTCTGCCTGTTGCATTTTGCAGTGTCGCAGAGGAGAAAAAAAGGCGACAAGCCGAATCGTTCAACAGCACTGTGTGAGATTTCAGTCCTTGCTGAACAGTTTCTCAATCTTTCAGGGAACCTATGATGAACGTGACAATCAGTATGTGCTTGCCGACAGAGTGGTCCTGCTTCCTCTCGGGCACAAACGGCTCGACCAATTTGGGCTATCTTCAGTTCCTGTGCGAGTACGGGGAGCTGGAATGCGTCGAAGTTGACAACATCCACCGTCTTCGGACCTCATGCCCCTTCATTCGGATGATGAGTTACAGTAC
Organism: Candidatus Sysuiplasma jiujiangense; assembly: GCA_019721075.1. NCBI lineage: Archaea > Methanobacteriati > Thermoplasmatota > Thermoplasmata > Candidatus Sysuiplasmatales > Candidatus Sysuiplasmataceae > Candidatus Sysuiplasma > Candidatus Sysuiplasma jiujiangense. Next base: position 283,454 of record JAHEAD010000001.1, on the reverse strand, counting down.
CCTGTCTTCTGCGCTTCGATCCTTCTGCCGGATGATACTCTGCATCCCGTTTTTACGTTTGAATTAGAGTGCAGATACCGGTACGTCCGGGCGCACCACCTTTTTCTTCATCAGGGAGGGCATGCATATGTGGCATAGTACGTTGGTTTGAATACGGGCCTTCACTTGAAACGAGTTTGAATGTGGCCGAGAATCTTTATGGCTGAGATGGCAGCTTGAGAACTCCAGTACTCAAATTAGTTAAGAGGTTTGATGGCGAAAGTTCGGCATCATGCTGTCAGTAGAGATTTTCTATCTTTATGCGCTTGCTTCCGTCATATACGTAGAGCTGGTTAGGCTCTTCGTCCGCAGTCGCCTTGTGGCTTCCGTCACAGAATGGCTTGTTCTTTGAGAGGCCACATGCGCACATGTATAGCGTTTCTCCGTCTTTTGTGGTTACCGGGAATGGTTTGTTTCTTTCATGCTTTACTAATCTTGCCATTACATCACTTCCATTATGATATCTGGTAGAATAAGTAAAGTATAAAAACAAGTAACTTTACAACTGGAAACCAGATGAACAGTACTTCATATGAAGCACCAGATACCGATCTTTGCCCGATAGCCGCCACAATCAGGAAGATCGGAAGCGAGCCAAAATTGGTTGTCGTGCGTTATCTGTCCGAAGGAGAGCATGGATTTAACAGCCTTATGAAAGTTTCAAGGCTTAGCCCGAAGACGCTTTCTTCAACCCTTAAAGCTCTGGAAAAAGAGGATGTCGTGACTAGGGCAGTTCTGAGCACGCGCCCCTTTAAGGTAAAATATTCCCTCACGGAAAAGGGAAGGGATCTGGGTCCGGTACTGGAAAAAATGGGGGAATGGGGGAAAAGATGGTTGAATCAGAACAACTCTGCAGATACTGAAGCATTCTCAAATGTTAGTGCCGGAGACGCAAGATGAATGAGAAGACCGGGCTCCACGTCCAACAGGGAACTAAATTATACTACATATAGAACAAAAACCAACAGCACCCATTTTAATCACAAACTTGCTTGTATCTAAAAAATAACTTGTTAATCAAGATCGGTCAGAAAGCCATAACCCGAAGGCAAATGATGCCAATTTGTTTTGCGTGAATTTTGCGTGAAGAGCGAGAGGATGATTTGAAATCACCGTCAAAGTTTCGGGGAAAGAAAAACATATCCCACACACTATGTATTCCGTATTCCGATTTCGAGAAAACAGGCGTAGCAATCGGAATAGGAAACGCACAGATGATATCTATGAGTAAACTGTAAGTTGATGCTCTTCGGCCGTCGAACTTCAAGAAGAAGGAATGGACCGTCTGGAATTTTCGTGAAGGAGGAAACTGAACCATCCACAATGAAAACCGCCAGGAATCCGGAACCATTACATTCCAAGGAACCTTAGGGAAATAAATAAAGCCGGTCCATATTGCCCCTGAACGAATGATTGAAATCGTTACGACAAATGTATAGCGCAGGCTTGCTTGAAGGAATAGCATCGCCCTATACATCAATCTGTATTCGGCACAAAAATGTGGAAGCTTCAAAATAAGCCAGGCGATCATTCAAGGGGTCGTCTTCCATTGTAACCACCCTCGAGCGTGTGCCAGTACCTGACTTCAGGTTCCCCCCTCTGCCAGCATAGAAAAACGACTTGATTGTCTCTCACACTGTAGAAATCTATGAGACCCATGTCCGGATTTTTAATCTCCACACCCAGTTTACCAATCTCCCTGATAGCCTCATTCCATCTGTCAATCCTGGAACTCTTCTCCTTTTCGAGTTTCAGATATTCCTGTCTGTCGGGATTGGCATCATCCCTGATTGATTCACCCCAGTACCACTCAAGATCCTCGGTGAGTTCGGCAACTGCTCTTATATCCAGCAATATCCTGTCACATTCTTTGAGACGGCCCTCGAGTACAGGAATGAGATCGTTCGCTTCATCGACCGTGAAAAATTTGGAGGGGCGCCCCTCACTGCCGCTGAATCCCTCACTTTCATCTTTCATTTTCTTTTCCATCCGGCCCCTGTCGTCAGTATATAATTTTTCTGTAACTATATATGGATTAGTTTGAAAAGACTGCAAATTACGAGAATTGCATAGGAATTAATCCCTGACATTGTGCTGTGTTAAATAATGTATGCCGGCAAATTTTCAGCGCGAAAATTTCATATCGAAGGAATCAGCTGGCTCAGAATCGGAAAAGTTCAAAACCTGATTTATTCAATACGGCACTGAAACTCACAAATTACAAATATCGCCGACAGAATGACAAAAATACCTGAAATGCGAACTCTTCCTCTAATTTTGACGATACTGGCCCTTTCCGCAATGTTCATGGTTGCGGTTTATTCGGCCTATGCCTTTTCACTACCTTCAGCAATATTTCTTGTTGCACTAATAATAGGCCTCATGGTATCGCTTCTGTCTTTCAGGTATTTTGGATGGCCATACGCAGACAGAGGAAAATACATCGATATCACTCCAGCGAGACTTTACTCGCTTATTGAAGAGAAAAAGAACATCAGCATCATGGATGTCAGAACAAAACGGGAATATGCCAAATCACACATTCCTGGCGCCATTAACCGCCCGCTTCTTTCACTAAAAAAGGGAGAGAAATTCAACCAGCCCACCGTGTTCATCTGCGCTACCGGCCACAGATCTAGAATGGCTCTGAGGAAGGTTGAAGGAAGAGATCTCTACAACCTGGAGTCAGGATTTAAAAAGTGGCAAGAGGCCAATCTGCCTGTGAGTGGCATAGGCGGAGCAGGAAAGGAGACCGGATAAGTTCAATCTGAGTAGTGTCCGAGGCAAAATAGAACGGTCGTCAGATCGCTATCAGAAATGGTACCATCAGCCACTTTACGAAGCACTTCCTTGCCACGGAAGGCTATCCCCAGTCCTGCGTTCTTTACCATAACAGTGTCGTTTGCCCCATCCCCTATCACAACGACTTCTCTTGAAGAGATGCCTTCATTCATCATTATTTCTTCAATCACCCTCTGCTTGCCATTGGCATCGAGAATGGGTTCTTCGAGATTTCCTGTCAGAACACCGTTGCGAACTTCGAGTCTGTTGCCAAATGCATAATCAAGACCAAGCTCCTCTTTCATTTTCTCTGTGAATACTGTAAATCCTCCACTCACAAGCGCTATCCTGTACTTCATTGAACGCAGCGATGAAATGAGTTCACGCGCACCAGGGTTCAGTACAAGGGATTTACTCAGCTCTGTCAATGTTGAAAGAGGCATTCCGCTGAGGAGGCGCACTCTTTCTTTTATAGCCTGGGAATAGTCTATTTCACCCCTCATGGCCTTTTCGGTTATTGCTGCAATCTTTTCCTTGAGTCCGGCCTGAGCAGCTATTTCATCAATTGTCTCATTACTCACAAGCGTTGAGTCCATGTCAAAGACGATGAGCTTCTTTCCCATACGAAAAGTGGATTCCGGCTCAAAAATTATATCCGCCTTTCGTCCTGAAAGTGCATCCTGAATATGTTTCATGGCACTTCCCGGGTCGACTTTGTTCATGTCTACAATAAACTGCATGGCTGAGATGTCACCCCTGCTCAGCATGTTGATGCGTATATTATTCAGCCCGAGGTGTGCAGTTGCTCTTGAAAATGAACATATCATTTCAGTGGAATCTTCACCGACGATTGTCACCACGTAACGCTCTCCAGCCCTATCTCTCGTATAATCCTGGACCTCTTCGATATGAAGGGAAAGGCTGAGACCGGAAATTGCTTCCGAGAGCTTTTCAGGCAGAATCGTCGCGTATTCGCTGCTGTTCCTGTCAACGAGTATGAAAAGACTCAGTATTCCATGAATAACACTCTGTTGTATATCAAGTATCTTTGCACCCGATTCGGCTATACTGCCGACAACTCTGGAAAGTATACCCTCGCTGTCTTTACCGAGGATAGTTATTGCAACATAGTTCATTTGCGTCACCGAACCATCAAACATGTTTATTTTAATTATTACAGCGCATTGAATTATGCAACATCAGAATCGTGCAAAATGGTCTTATTTTCGCACTCATCTACCAATATGCACAGTTAGTCATTGTTGCTTGATGCAGTACTGTAACTATTTTTAGTAGGTCACATGCTATTAAGGTCGGGATGAATTCTTTACGAGAGCAGTTGCTAAAACTTGCTGCGGATAAGGGAGTTTTGCTGGATCCCGAGGCGCTGAGCAGACTCAGTATGCGGAACGACGGCGTTCTTAAACTCGGCAGACTTCTTGACGCCAGTGAGACGCCTCCTCTTGTCATCACAGCAGAAATGCTCCTGGATAGTCATCCAGCTGTGCAGCAGAAGAAGTCGCCGGAAACAGTCGGAAGGATAAACTCGAAGCAGCCGTCTCCCAATGTGCTAAGGGACATTACCGGAAACAGCACAACGACCGGCAATGTAAAGGATTTTGGCAAATATTTTACGGATCGTTTTCGGTCGCTGAGAAAGCTTCTCCTTAGGCGAACAGATATGGCAGGAGCAATTCCAATCTCCAGAATTCTGCATGTAAACAGGGACGCGAGGACCATAGGAATTGTAAACTCCGTAAAAACGACAAGGAACGGACACAGACTTCTTGAAATTGAAGACGAAGAAGAGAGATGCACAGTCCTACTGATGAAAGAGAAGGGTTTCGACACAGTCCTTAAGGATGAGGTTATCGGCATACACGGCAGGTTGAGCAGAGACAGAAAAATGATCATTGCAACTGCGGTGATACGACCGGACGTTCCATTCAACAGGGAAAGAGATGATTTAGACACGACATCCAGGGTAGCGGTGCTTTCAGATACGCATGTGGGCAGTAAGACATTTTTACGCACAGAGTGGACAGATCTGCTGAAGTGGCTGAAGCATTCTCCAGAGGCGAGAGAAATAAACTATCTGATTGTTTCAGGCGATCTGGCCGATGGGATTGGTGTATATCCCGACCAGGAAGATGATCTTGAAATAAGCGATGTCTACGAACAATATCAGCGTGTTTCAGAATACTTTATGGAGTTGCCTGACTGGATTAGGATAATACTCATGCCTGGCAATCATGACGCCGTAAGACCGGCTGAACCTCAGCCGACGTTTCATTCCGATATCAGAAAACTTTTCGGAAATGATGTTACCTTTGTAGGAAATCCATCGACCATAGATATCGAAGGAAGGAAAGTCCTTTCCTATCACGGACGGAGTTTCGATGACATAATAAGCAGCATTCCCGGCCTCACATGGGAAAAACCGATCGAAACCATGGTTGAGCTTTTAAAAAGGAGGCACCTGGCACCCGTATATGGCGAAAAGACGCCGCTTGCACCTGAGCACAAGGACTACCTTGTGATTGACGAGGTGCCAGACATTTTCGTGACAGGGCACATACACTCCTATGGTCTCTCGGATTACAGGGGGGTCAAGCTTATAAGCGGAAGCACCTGGCAGTCACAGACATCATACCAGAAGATGAAAAACATAACGCCAATACCTGCAAAAATGCCTGTGATTGAACTTTCAAGCCTTAACATGGGTGTTGTCAATTTCAGCGATTTCCACAGAGCTGAAAGAAGGATGGAAAGCGGGCAGGAAATCCGCTCTTCAGGTTAAAACCCTGCGATCTTTATATGTTGGTTTTTAACGTTTTTAACTCAGTCTCTTCATCATAATCAGCTCATATTCCTTGTATCCGAGATGGGAATACAGGCTGTGGGCCCTGCCGTTTCCCGACAGAACGTTGAGAAATGACAGTTGGCAATAATTCGATTTAAGCCAACGTTCCGCCTCCTCGATAAGCCGGATTGCCACTCCTTTTCCCCTGTAATCCGCTTCAACAAATAGCTCAGTTATGACTCCCCGCTTTATGCTGGCCATTTCAATAACTTCCAATGCTGACGGATTATGCACAGATGCTGATATCATTCCCACATTTTTTCCTTGAATTTCGGCAATAAGGATGCAGCCGCCTTCCCGCAGGCCTGATATCAGCATCTCCATCATGTTCTCGCCGTACCGTTTCCTGAGAATGCACAGGGAAAAATTGTCAATTGAGGAAATGTATTGCTGCGATTCTACAAGACAGTGGACGACAAAAGGTCGATCTTCAATACGATAATGTCTTATCCTGATGCCGGAGACAGCCCTTTTAGGGGCATACTGTCTTCTTTCATTCATGACAGGACTAATGGAGTGCCTGCTTCAAAATTTTTGCATCCAACCGAATTCCAGCGCATTGCATACGATTGGCAATGGAACGACGACATAGGCAAGTTTTTTATAAGACGCGCAAATTGGCAAATGGTGAATAATAGATGGTTCTAACCACCCAGGACGCTTTGCTTGCAATCGCAGCTTCAATTTCCATTGCCGGAGGGCTGATCGGTACTGGCATGGCACAACAGGGCATCGGTGCCGCCGGCATGGGAATTATTGCTGAAAAGCCGGAGAAGTTTGGGCAGGTTCTGTTTTTCTTTGTGATACCTGAAACTCTTTGGATACTGGGATTTGTACTTGGTTTGATCCTGCTGCTGCATATTCTGTGAAGTGGTACCATGCCACTAGACAACATACTGCAGTCGATTGAGCGGCGCAAGTCTGACGAAGCAGCTTCCATCATTGCAAAGTATCAGTCCCAGAAAGAAGCCATCGAGAAAGAAACTGAAAGGAAAATAAAGGAAATAGAGCAAAGCGCTAAAAAGAAGGAAGACGAAGATTCACGAGCGCTTGAAAACAGGGAGCTTTCCAACGCGGAAATAGAGGCCAGGAAACTCATATGGGAGAAGAGATCGACGCTGATTGAGGAATACCTTACGACTGCGTTTGAGTCAATGAAGGATGTGCGTTCGTCTTCATCATACAAGAAAATACTAGCGGCCATGGTCGATGCAGCTCAACGGAAACTTGGCAAAGACTGTAGAATTATGATAAGCCCAAAGGATTCAAAACTGATGAAAGGTCTAAAGACAATAGAGAAAGATATAGATCCTTACGGCGGAATAATTGCAGAGTCTGCGGATGGAAGCATGGAAATGGATCTGACCGTGACAACGCTGATAAAAGATCTCAGGGAAAGACTGTCTCTGGTACTTTATGAAAGAATCGGTGCAAATTGACATGGACTCGACATATTCAGGGAGCTACGGGAGAATCAAAGCCTCGCAAACGGAATTTCTGAATGAAAGTTTTATCAAATCACTGTACGACATGGATATCGAAGGTATAACAAGGTCGTTATCGTCAAGGTCATACAAGGAGGACATAGACCAGCTTTACTCCGGCTACAGGAATCCGGAGCTGCTCGAAATGGCGATAAACCGACGTCTTGCGATAAGGAACAGGATTGCACAGTTTGCCCCTCCTCCCAACGCAACTGACATACTCAGAGCATATCTTTCAAAGTGGGACATACAGAATATTAAATCTGTACTGACGGCAAAATTCCTGGGGTATTCGCTGAAGGAGACAGAGGCTTTTCTGGTAACCTTCAGGGATGTTGCTCTCGGTGTCTTTGCCGGCAATATGAAAAAAGAGGATTTCAATCTGCTTCTCTCCCTGCCGGATATCGAATCTATCGTTGAAACGCTTTCCAGATACGGCTATGGCTCAACCCTGCTACAGGAAATAGACAGTTACAGGAAGGGAGGAGATGTCTCTCCAATGCTCAGAGCGCTCGATCGTTTTTACTACAGGAGGCTCTTTGCTAGCCTCAGGTTCTACCTCGGGAGTGAGGGACCGCTTATCAGGTATTTCAGGGAGGAGGTAGACATTCGAAACATAATGATGCTTGTTACTGCAAAAGACTTGGCAGTATCTTTTGAAAGCATGAAAGAGGATGTCATACCGTACGGAACACTACAGTCAGACACACTGAGACAGGTTTATGATGAGAACAGCGTAGGCTCTGTCATGAGCAGGTTTGCCGAACGGACGGGGCTTTCAAAATCTTCCATACAGGAAAAGGAGGTAGCCGATCTGAAGAGATTCGAGGCGTCTATGAGACTCTCCCTCTATCAGAAATATTCTACGATTCTTTCATCCCAGTCAATTTCAATAGGTTCTGTTTTCGCATTCATACTCAAGGCAGAAAGAGAAAGGGAAGTGCTGCATGCGATTGTCACGGGCAAGGTATACGGGGTAAACGAGGCTGAAATCAGGGAACTCACAGGAGGCTACTGAATTGCCGGGAAGCGGTTTCACAGGCAGCATAGCTGCGGTAGGCGAAAGGGAGCTTGTCTTGGGATTCAGACTGCTCGGGGTAGCGGATGCCTATGTTGCCGAAGGACCTGAGGCGGTTGATAAGTTCAGGGAATTGCTTGCGGCGGGGAAACATTCATTTATCATGCTTTCCGAAAATATAAGGAAGTCGATGGATGCACGGACAATCGGCATTGTGAACACGTCCACTTCTCCACTTATTGTTTTCATTCCACTTCCAGGCGGAAGGGAAGAGGAGTCAATAGAAAAATTTGCCAAGAGGGTTCTTGGCGTTGAGATTGGCAGGTGATTAAATGGGAAAAGTTACTAGAGTATCAGGACCGGTTGTTATCGCTGAAGACCTTTCAGACGCCAGAATGTACGACGTTGTAAGGGTAGGCGATCTGGGCCTGGTAGGCGAAGTTATCAGAATTACCGGAAACAAAGTGACTATCCAGGTGTATGAAGACACCAGCGGCATGCGACCCGGAGAGAAGGTCGAGAATGTGGGAAAACCCCTTTCAGTTGAGCTTGGACCCGGTCTTCTCAAATCCATATATGACGGTATCCAGAGACCGCTTGATATAATCAGGGAGAAGAGCGGTGATTTTATCAGAAGAGGATTCTCCGCCAGTCCCCTTGATGAGACAAAAAAGTGGGCATTCAAACCACTTGTAAAGAGGGGAGACAGAGTAAGCGAAGGGCAGGTTATCGGGGAAGTCCAGGAGACAAGCCTGATAAATCACAAAATAATGGTACCATTTGGGATTAGCGGTGTCATAGACGAGCTGAAAGAAGGAGACTACGCAGTATCAGACGAACTTACATCAGTCAGGACCGAAAAGGGCCCGGTAGCGGTCAGACTGAAGCAGGACTGGCCTGTAAGAGTTGCAAGGAAGGTGGTGAATAAACTTCCCCCCTCTGTTCCGCTTGTTACCGGACAGAGAGTAATAGATGCCCTTTTCCCTGTAGCAAAAGGAGGGACTGTTGCCGTGCCAGGACCGTTCGGATCTGGAAAGACGGTCGTACAACACCAGCTTTCGAAGTGGTCAGACAGTGATGTTGTCGTTTATGTCGGATGCGGGGAACGCGGCAATGAGATGACGGAAATACTAACAACCTTTCCTGAGCTGCTTGACCCAAAGAGCGGGAAACCGCTTATGGAGAGGACTGTGCTGATAGCCAATACGTCCAACATGCCCGTCGCAGCCCGGGAGGCGAGTATCTACACAGGCATTACAATCGCCGAGTATTACAGGGACATGGGCTATGACGTTGCACTCATGGCCGACAGCACATCCAGATGGGCCGAAGCGCTGAGGGAGATCTCAGGGAGACTTGAAGAGATGCCGGGTGAAGAGGGTTATCCGGCATACTTGGGCAGAAGAGTTTCGGAATTTTATGAACGCTCAGGGAGTTCCAGAGTTGTTTCACCTGACGAGAGATACGGCTCAGTGACGATAGTCGGAGCGGTTTCTCCACCCGGAGGCGACGTATCTGAGCCTGTATCACAAAACACTTTACGCGTCACAAGGGTCTTCTGGGCGCTTGATTCCTCTCTGGCCTCACGGAGACACTTTCCTTCGATCAACTGGCTGAACAGCTACTCTCTTTACCAGCTGGAGCTGTCCAGATGGTATGAAGAAAATGTGTCCAGGGACTGGCAATCAGTATACTCTGACACGATGGGGATACTTCAGAAAGAGGCGGAATTGCAGGAAGTCGTACAGCTCGTGGGATATGATGCACTGCCGGAGAAGGAAAAAGCAATACTTGATGTTGCGAGAATGATTCGTGAGGATTTCCTTCAGCAGAGTGCTTTCGATGAAGTCGACTCCTTCTGTTCAACAAGCAAGCAGTACGGTATGCTGAAGACTATTATTGAGATGTCAAAAAGACAGAACGAGGCTATTGACAGAGGCGTGACAATGGAGAAACTTTCATCTCTTCCAGTGAGGGAAAAGATATCGAGGATGAAGGAAATCAGGGACAGCGAATTCAAGCAGTACTACGAGGGTTTGATAGAGGAAATCAGGAATTCTGTTGCTGGACTGGAGGTTTGAATATGCCCGGAGTTAGCTACAAGTCAATATCACAGATATCGGGACCTCTCCTTTTTGTCGAAAATGTACAGAATGCCGCATACAATGAACTTGTCGAGATCACCACGGCAGACGGTACAACGAGGACCGGACAGGTCCTGGATACAGGCAAAGGACTTGCCGTAGTCCAGGTGTTCGGTGCCACTTCGGGTCTTGATATAGGCAGAACCAAGGTGAAATTCTCCGGCAGCACGGCACGGATTAATGTCTCCGATGAAATGCTAGGACGGATATTCAACGGTCTTGGGGCACCAGTAGACGGTGGGCCGCAGATAGTCAGCAAAGAAAATATCGAGATCGTTGGTAACGCGATCAACCCCTACTCGCGTGAAGAACCGTCAGAGTTCATTGAGACCGGCGTTTCCACAATAGACGGAATGAACACGCTTGTAAGAGGACAGAAACTCCCAATCTTCTCGGGATCAGGGCTTTCACACAACATGGTTGCCGCACAAATTGCCAGACAGGCAAAGGTAATAGGAAAGGGGGAGAGCTTTGCCGTGATATTCGGCGCAATGGGAATAACAAGTGAGGAGGCAAATTACTTCATAAATGAGTTCAGGAACACAGGGGCGCTTTCCAGAGCTGTACTGTTCCTCAATCTCTCATCGGATCCTTCAATGGAGCGGATAATCCTTCCCAAGGTCGCTCTGACTACAGCCGAGTACCTTGCTTATGAGAGAGAAATGCACATACTCGTCATCCTTACGGACATGACAAACTATTGTGAAGCTCTGAGAGAAATTTCGGCTGCCCGGGAAGAAGTGCCCGGGAGGAGAGGCTACCCCGGCTACATGTACACTGATCTGAGCACCATATATGAACGCGCCGGCAAGATAAGAGGGAAAAATGGCTCAATAACACAGTTACCGATACTGACGATGCCCGGAGACGACATTACGCACCCGATACCGGACCTGACAGGATACATAACCGAAGGTCAGACCGTTCTAAGCAGAGACCTGCAGAGGAAGGGGATATATCCCGCTATCGACGTCCTGCCCTCGCTGTCCAGACTGATGAACCAGGGAATAGGCTCCAGGAGAACGAGAGAAGATCACAGGGGAGTGGCAGATCAGCTTTATTCAGCCTATGCAAACGGAAAGGACCTGCGTTCTCTGAGTGCGATAGTCGGTGAAGAGGCACTGGGGGCCAACGACAGGCTATACCTGAAATTCGCCGATGAATTCGAAGACAGATTCGTCCGGCAGGGTGTTTATGAAGACAGATCCATTGAGACAACACTGGATCTGGGTTGGGAACTGCTCAGCGTGCTTCCAGAAACGGAAATGAAGAGAGTAAAGAAGGAATTCATAGGCAAATACGGAAAATGGAGGGGGTCATGATTGCCTGCACAGCAGATCAAGCCCACAAGGATTGAGCTCATTCGAACAAACAGGAGAATCAGGCTTGCAAAGAGAGGTCTGGATCTGCTCAAAATGAAGAGGAACGCACTCGTAATGGAGTTTTTCAATATCAGCAGGACGATCAGAGGACTGAGAGAAAACCTTAGAGACGATGTCGGAAGAGCCATCGCTTCGGTCAGGGAGGCTGAACTGATCAACGGTGCGATGGAAATTGAAAGAGTTGCGCAGATGTCCGCAAATTTCAACGTCGGAGTGGGAGCAAAGAATGTCATGGGTGTAAGGGTGCCGCAAGTTTCCTTCAAAGCTGGAACAACTGTGCTTACCCCACTCTACAGAGCGACATCTGTTCCTTCGGCAGTCAACGATGCGATCAAACAGTTCGAAAAGGTTTTTTCATCCATGATCGAAATTGCGGAAAAGGAGAATGCAATGAGAAGACTTCTTCAGGAGATAGACAAGACAAAAAGACGGTCGAACGCAATTGAGAACATGCTCATTCCACAGCTGAGCGCAGCGGCAAAGATGATTAGAATGAGACTCGATGAGATCGAGAGAGACACATTCACGACACTCAAAGTAATTAAGAAGAAACTGGTAATGAGGGAAGAGACTGCGGAGGCTGCTTGAATGCAACTGAAATACAAAGCAAGACATTTCTATCCAGAAGTCAGAATCACGACTGAAATGCTCAGGAAGAACAGAAGACTCAGGACATTCGTCCGGATAAGGACTGCGACCTTCGTGCTCAATCCGGTAATTGCGATTGCAATAACTTTGTTTATCATGGCAAGGGTGTTTTAAATTACGGGCGACATAGAGATACTGAAAACCATCAGGGAAAGGGAAACAGCAGTTGAAAAGGAACTGCAGGAACTGCAGCGACAGAAAGAGGAGGAGTTAGAGATTCTAAAGAAGTCGCTCCAGTCAAAAGTGGACGAAGTCATACTGAAGACAAGAAACGAATACAAAGATGCAATCGAGAAGAAGAGACGCGAGGTGCTGGAGAAATGCAATTCCATTATTGAAGAGGCGAAGAGAAGGGCTGAAGGCATAAAACTTAAAATTACGGCAAGGGAAATAGAGAAGATGGTCGGCAACCTCATACTTGAGTACCTGGGTGAATGATGTGCTGAGATCTGAAAAGATCATAAGAATCAGGGTTATAGGCTCAAACAGCGCAAGGAAGACAGTGATTACTGCGCTGCATGATATCGGTATTATGCAACTCGAAGAGGTTGGAGATGATGCCTCCCCGTACCTAAGCAGAAACGAGGCTACCGAGAGTTATGAGATGCTCAGCAGAGAACTCCTGAGATTCAGGGGGCTCGAAAATGCGCTTCCACGGAAAAGAGTGAATGACAGGAAGTTCTTTCAGTCCATACAGGAACTGTTAGGCGCAGCCTCCTCAATAGACATTGATGAAGAAATAAAGCATCTAAGGGAGAGGGAGAACGGCATCAATGCCGAACTTCGTGATCTGGAAAACAGGCGGGATATCGCTCAAATGCTGTCCGGCATTGATTATGACCTTTCGGTTTTCAGCGGCAGCAGTTTTACGAGCTTCATAGCAAGCACGAAGGAAGAAGTGGACGTAGGAGGGATGGTGAGAGCCACGATTTCAGACGCCGTCATAAAGGCGCTGCCCGATGGTTCCAGCCTGATTGCTGTCCCTGCTGGAAAGGTAGGAGATCTCGGTAAGATTGCGAATGAGAACAGTTTTGAACTTATTTCCATCCCCGCAATGGAAGGAATGCCGGAAGCATTCATTGAAAACACGAAAAGACTGACTGCGGATAAGAAATCGGAGCTGCAAAAGATTTCAAATCGGCTCAACGAGATTTCGGAGAAATACTATTCGCCAATAGCCCAGATAAGGGAACAGCTGGAGATAGAAGTCAAGAAATATGAAGTCTCCGAAAAGCTTTCCGGAACAAAGTCTGTATTTGTTCTGGAAGGATGGATACCGGCAAGGCACTACAGTTTGCTCTCTGAAGTGCTCGAGGAGGCGTCAGGAGGCAATGTCATACTGTCACAAATAAACACAGATGAAGAGCCTCCGACGCTCTTCAGGAACTCCAGGCACATCAGACTGTTCGAGTTTTTCATAAGGTTCTACTCACTCCCAAAGGAGTACGAGATCGACCCTACTCTGGTCTTTGCAATTGTCTTTCCTCTGTTTTTCGGGCTCATGGTTGGAGACTGGGGATACGGGCTTGCAATACTCCTGATATCACTCTTTATCATACACAGGCTTGACCATCCGGTAGCTAAGAGCCATATTCCGAGGTTTCTGAGTCGCTTCGTCCTTATGATAATGGGTCCAAACGCGCTCAGGACACTCGCAAAAGCGCTGATTCCATCTTCGATAGTTGCCATAGCCGTCGGTCTCCTCTTCAATGAATTTTTTGGCTTTGCAGTTCTTCCGTTCACGGTATTTGGCGTTGAACCCGGTCTCGCCAAACTGCTTCTTGTTTCCGGGTACATTGGCCTGGGCATTGTTTCTTTCGGGCTCATTCTTGGAGCAATAAACGAACACACGCTGGGACACAGGAAGGGAATAATAGCAAAATTCGGCTGGCTTGCGTTTGCGTGGGGGATAGCTGTTTTCGGTTTAAATCTGCTACACAGGATCCCAATCAGTTTCTCGAACGTTTCCACATCGGTTCCGGTGGCACTCATAATCGCGGGAGGAATAACGATCATTGCTTCGGAGGGGACAATGGGAGCAATGGAAATACCCTCAATAATAAGTCACATTCTGTCGTACACAAGGATAGTCGGAATACTCCTTGCGTCCGTTATACTGGCTAGCGTCATCAACATATCACTGAGCGTTATAAAGACCAATCCGCTGCTTATACCGGTGGGCATAATAATCGTCGTCGTCGGCCAGATGTTCAACCTGATCATAGCTGTATTTGAATCGGGTATACAGGGAGCGCGTCTGCTTTATGTGGAATTCTTCTCCAAATTTTACAAGGGAAACGGCAGATATTTCAGACCATTCTCCAGCCCCAGGAATTATACGATAAAACAGTTTGACCTCGACACAATCAGGCAGAAATAGAGGCTGGGAATTCGGCGGCCGGCACGCGCACCCTGTCTGAAACTGACCTCAACCGGTTCCGGAAATGGCGGAGAATTTAATGAGAGGGGAAGGAAGTTTCAGCTGGAATCTCACAATCCTGGCCACAACATCGGCGGCGCACTTCATAAATGACGGAGAGAGCGCGATATTTCCAGTACTGCTCCCGCCGCTTGCTTACTACGTATCAGGGAGTTTCGAACTTGCAGCCGTTGTAACATGCTTTTATCTCTTTTCCTCGTTCGCCAGCCCTGTTGCTGTCTCAGCAACAAAAAACAGGGGACAGATTGAAAAGGGCATGGGCGAGGGGCTTACCATACTCGGAGCAGGTATCGCGGCAATGGGCATTTCGATATCCATGATACAGAGATTTGGCATGGCGGCATATGTGGGTGTTGTGCTCTCCGCATGTCTCGCCGGATTCGGGTCAAGCTACTACCATCCAATCGGAAGCAGCGTTGTGCAGAATAATTTCCCTGAGAATAAACTGGGTCTCGCACTGGGTCTCAACGGTTCCGCCGGGAGCCTGGGCAGATCACTGTTCCTTACACTGTCCGTGGCTGCATTTGTGCTTGAGAAGCTATATGGCGGATTGATAATACTCGGAGCCGCATGCATAGTTGCCGCACTTCCAATGGAAATATACTTCTCTCGAAAATCCCATCTGATGCCTTCAGCAGATAAAACCGCGGCGGTAAAGAGGACAGGAATCCGCGATTCCGCCAGACTTACAAAAGAGATCTGGCCCCTGCTTGCGATGAGCATAATAAGAAATCTGGAGTCCACCGGCGTCGTGTTATACCTTCCGACTTTCTTCATTGAGGAGGGGATAATACATTACGGCATCAATCTGGGTCTCACAATGACGGCAATAATGGCTCTGCCAATTGCAGGACAGATCATTGTTGGACTTGTCTCTGACAGGATCGGAAGGGTGAAGACACTTTTTCTTACAACACTGATTTCCGGCATCTTCGTATTGCTCTTCCTTCTGTATCCGTACAACATATATCTCGATGTCGTTACCCTGGGATTTTTCAGCCTGGCTGCGTTCAGCGGCTTTCCGATTCTCTTTCCCATTGCAACACATATGGTTTCCGGAGACGACAGATACCTAGGGAGCAGCCTGGCATGGATGTCTGTGGGCCTGGGTTCAGCAATGAGTCCTCTGATAATTGTTTTGTTGAGTGAACGGTGGGTGCTGGGCAGCCTTTACGCTTCATTTGCTGCACTTGCGGCAGCCACAACAGCTGCATCATTGCTCTGTTTCACGGGAAAAATCAGGAATGCCGGAAGAGCGGAGGAGCATTGAGTTCTCCGGCAGAAAAGGGGCATCTTTACTCTAAAATCATATCCACGTTCTCCTTCCCGGCCCTGGAGCTCATTGCGTAGACAGACGCAAAAGCAGCACCAAAAAGGACAATGCCTGCTATCAGAAGGTTGGATATCCATGCGACTGGCCACCCGAGTGCGATTGCACTCAGGGGTGCAATGACAATCGCAAACGCGCCGAATGTCGAGCCAAGATTATATGCAAGACCAACCGCAGTTGTTCTGTACTTTTTACTAAATGCCTCCGACATGAATGCAGGGAGTGTAGAAAATATCATTGCTTCAACAAATGCCTGTATGGAAAAAGCAATGCCTGTGGTGATAACATTTCTGCCGAAAGCTACAATATCAACCGGTACGGAAACCGCCAGGAATATAAGCGTGTAGAGAAGAATGAATCGGATTCTGTTCCTGTTCCTTCCGGCGTAAAGGCCGCCAAGAATTACACCTACGACAGATATCAGGTTGACGACCAGCAGAAGCAATCCAATAGTGGTGCCACCAAATCCATTGACTGTTCCCAGTATGTAAGGGTACAGCGAAAATGTGGAGGTATTGATGTAAAGTAGGCCTGCGGTGATTGCGACAACTATTGCGAGTTTGCCCCACATATCTTGAAAAAGCTTAACTACAGGTGTCTTCTCCAGCCCTTCATTAGCTTCCGTTTCCTCAAAGACCTGCGATTCAGGCGTAAATGCCCTGATCAGGAATGTAAGCGCGCCAGGTATCAAGGTGGACAGAAAGAGAACACGCCATCCTATGATGCTATATGAAGGGCCGTAGACAGCGCTGAGGAAGGCAAAAACACCTGACAGAATGAGATAACCGAAGCCGAAGCCGCTCTGAACGAACGCACCGTACAGATTCCTCTTCTCAGGCGGGACGCTCTCCATTGACAATGCAGTACCGCCGCCATATTCCGCTCCGGCGAAGATACCCATCAGGAAGAGAAGGATAAAGACGGTGATTGAGACGGCAATTCCGCCTTCCCTGTAGGTCGGCAGAATGCCCAGAGAGGCAGTGGATATTGAGAAAAGACCAACCGAGACGACGAGCATTTTCTTCCTGCCTATTCTGTCACCTATGAAATTTCCAAGGAGTATCGAGCCTATTGCCCTGGCTATGCCGTTGACTCCAAACGCAAGAAAATATCCAATGCTGAAACTGCCGGGGAAGAAGAGAACACTCACAACGGATGCCTGAATAAGATAGCTTATGCTTACATAGCCGTCCATAAGCCATCCAAGCCATGCGGCAAAAATCACCCTATGTGATTCACTGTATACCAAAGGTTTGTGGGAATTCAACCGGACAGACCGGCTGTACAATTGACTGAATAACTTATACTTTATGCCCCTGTTATCCTGTCTGTGTTTCCATAAGTTCATATGTGGAACATGCAACAGCACATTCACAGGATTCAGGAAGCGGTCAAAACGGATTACACGAGTGGTTCACGGATTCCAGCGCCGATACGTGGCAGCATCATACCTTCGATCATGATCGGCATCACTGTTGCGGTTCTTGCATTTATAATAAACATCGTCAAAACACATCTATTGATAGGCGAGGGATCCAGACTTGTCATATTCGCTTCCTTTGGCTCAAGTGCTTTCATATTATACATGTTTCCCCGGAGCAGGCATGCGAAAATATACAAATTTGCAGGCAGCTACTTTGTCGCGGCAGTAGCTGGCTTAGGCGGAACACTGCTGATCCCGGCCGCAGGTGTTTATTACACAGTTGCGGTAGTTGAAATGCTCATTTCTTTCATTATTGTGATAGCAGGGTTAGAGCACCCGCCAGCAGTTGCAATAGGCATAGTCTTTGTTATCGGCAGAGTTGGCCTGTACGGACTGCTGGTCATAGTCGTTGGGGTTGCTGCGGTATCCCTCATGAGGACAATTCTTGAAAAAACAGTGTACAAAATTGAGGAGGACTTCGGTATGGCACGAGAATGATAATTTACACCAACCCATTATTGTCCTGACTGCTGATCTTTCAAATCTTCCTCATCTTGACGCCAAGGATCTCATGATTTTCGCCCTTTTCCAGTATAAGGTGCGCATGGTACCTTGTGGGCGCAATATTTTCCCTTAAATTAACTGCGTTTATCTCGTTCCATATTCTGGAAGCGGTGATCTCCGTTTCCTCCTGCGAGAGCCTGGCGAATGAGTGAAAATAGGAATCCTTCCTCCTGAATGCTGTGTCCCTCAATACGCCGAATCTCTCTGTGAACCACCTTTTGATGTAGGTCTCGTCGGCATCAATGTAAATTGAAAAATCAAAAAAATCAGAAACCATAAGCTCCGGTTCCTTCGAATGGCGAATGCTTCTGGTCTGGAGAACGTTGAGGCCCTCGAGTATGACAATGTCCGGTGAATCTACAACCGTAAATTCACCCGGAACAATGTCGTAACGTATGTGACTGTAAACGGGAACCTTCAGATTTGCGTTGCCGGACTTGAGTTCATAGAGAAAATGAATAAGTTCCTTAAGATTGTAGCTCTCAGGGAAACCCTTCCTGTTCATAACGCCCCTTTTTTTCAGTTCGCTGTTTGGATAAAGGAAACCATCCGTCGGCAAAAGCTCCACTCTGGGAGATTCCGGCCACTTCGACAGAAGTGTTTTCAGCAGCCTTGAAATGGTGCTCTTTCCCACCGCAACACTCCCTGCAATCCCTATAATGAAGGGGACCCGGTCGTCGACTCTACCGAGAAATGTTCTCCTTGCCTCATAAAGCCGCTGAGAAGCCAGATAATAAAGGTTGAGCAATCTCGACAAGGGAAGGTAAACATCAACAACCTCCTCCAGAGAAATCATTTCGTTTATTCCCCGTATATTCTCAAGATCCGCAAGAGTAAGTGTGAGAGGCGTCGAATCCCTGAGCTTCTTCCACTCCTGGCGGGAGAAGGAAATGTATGTTGTGTGTTCATCAGACGACTGGGGCTTTGCTGTTTCCATGTGTACGTGCTTCTATTGGCATTTAATATTTAATATCTTGACTGATTGAGCAAATGTTGCCGGACGCTGATTTCGCCCGGAAAATGGCGGCGGTACCTTTTTTCATTGTTGATAAAGGAGGGATAAAGCTAAAATACAGTATTGCCGAAGAACTGCCGGATGAGTTCTATTTACAAGGTTTCGAAAAACTTTTCCAATGAAGACATTGCATTCACGGTGCTTCAGCCGGCGGTTACTACCGTATTCTGGGATCCCGGCAGCAATTTGTGGTCCTTTGTCGACTGGATCGCGTTTCCTGCTGTCCCGATTTACAGAAGAACGCTCATACTGCTGACCGACATCACAGAAATGGAGAGGGCGAAGAGAACAATAGATCCGAGGAATATGAAAAATATTGAGTTTGAAATTTTCTCGGAATCGCTCAGTTCCAGAAGGTACAGAACAAACGACATTGAAGGTATAAGAAAATATGAAAAAGAGCTCTTCAATGAAATATACCTGGCTATGAAGAAGCATAATGCCGGCACACTCATACTCTTCAACCTTCTTGACCTTATACCGATCTCCATTACCGCAATGACAGAAAGCAACCTGATTATCAGGAGTTTTGTAAGAGCACTCTATACAGATATGAAAAAAATAAACATGACCGAGGGATCCAGGTTCTCATTCCTAATAATTACAGAGGATATCACTGATGCGCTGAGCAAGATAATTCTTGCATCTTCAGACAAAGGAATAAAACTTTTCAAGAAGGAAGAAGAAAGTTTTTGTGAACAGTTGAGATGAGATGCGGGCAGTAAACATCTCTTTTTTTGTTTCAATATTCATTGCGCCTGTTCCATTTTCATGGTTTGTCAGCCCGGAAGCATACTACGTACCGCTGACATACCTTGTCCTGCTGGGAAGCGAAATCAGCATCCTTTCTTTCCTTTACTTCCTATGGCAGTACGGGAGGAAACGGAAAACAGTTAATTCTCAGACCTACACGCCAAAAATTTACAGGGTGTGTTCAGTCATCGCCAGTTACAATGAAGAGCCTTCATTGGTCAGGGATACCATTATTTCGGTCAAGCTGGCTACAGGCGGAGGAAGAGTCATTGTGGCCGATGACTCCACCAACGGAGCTAAATCGGAGGAACTGCGGAAATACTGCAAACTGCTAAACGTGGAGTATGTGCACAGAGATAACAGGAGAGGTTACAAGGCTGGTGCAATTAACGATATCCTGAGGACACTCAACAATATCGACATATTCGCATTATTCGATGCAGACCAGCGTCCCACTTCCTCGTTCTTCGACGAAATACTTCAAATTTTCAATGATGAAACTGTGGGCTTCGTGCAGCTTCCTCAAAAATATTCGGAAAACAATACGTTGATCGCCCGTGCGGCCAATTACATGCAGCTGCCTTTCCTTCATATAGTAATGAACGGCAGATCGACAGCGGATTCCACATTCAGCCTTGGAAGCGGGACCGCTTTCAGACTGAAAGCGGTTGCAGAAGCCGGCTATTTCCGGGAGGACACAGTTACAGAGGACATCGCCACTTCGCTGAGAATAATAGAGAGAGGATATCATGGTGTATACCTGGACAAAGATCTTGTTTATTACGGTGTCCCGCCGATGGATGCTAAGTCATTTTTCTCCCAGCAGGCCAGATGGAGTCTTGGAGGCTTTCAGCTTCTTGCCCCCATGCTTAAAAGCAACATTTCGTTCCGGCAGTTTGCTGATTTCCTCTTCGGAGATCTTTACTGGCTGAAGGAAGGCCCCATGACTCTCATTGAAATAATTGCGCCGATTGTTTTTCTTGCATTGGGGCTGGCTTACATGTCCGTGAGTTTTCTGTTCTATGCTGCCGTATTCATACCTTTCTTCTTTGCGGCCATGGCAATCACAATAATCGTGGGGGGGAAAGATTACGGCTTTAAAGGGGCAATGCTGCATCAGGGTGTTGAAATGCTCGATTTTTGGGTAATCACCACCTCGTTCCTAAACTGGATGATGCGTAAGAAAAAGCCATTCAACGTAACATCAAAGAAACCAGGAGCAGTGGGGATCAGAGCCCTTTCACTGAACATCCTTACCTTTGCAATAATTTCAGCAAGCATAGTCATCGGTTTAGTGAGGCTAATGCACTCGGCCGATCCCCTCCCTTACTATGTTAACATATTCTGGGCTGTCTGGATTGCTATTTCGATGGCCATAGGTCTTTATTCTGCGCTTGCAAAAACCAAAACAGGGGAGAACGGGGATGTTTCTGCATCAGCAACCTGAGAGTGAGGGGGCATTTGCACACTAGTGGCGCTCAACTAGTTTGAGATGAGTTGCTGCCTGTGTTGTTAGCTTGCAGAAAGCATACTATCAGTATTTATAAAAACCCTCGCCGCTCTTTTTCCCGAGTTTACCTGCGTTTACCATGTTCACCAGCAAAGGGGCAGGACGATATTTCGAATCCCCAAATCCGGCATGTAGAACATTCATTATATCCAGGCAAATGTCAAGACCGATGAAATCCGCCAGTTCAAGGGGACCCATGGGATGATTCATACCGAGTTTCATTATCCTGTCAATACCCTCCCGGCTTGAAACACCCTCCATCAGTGCAAAGACCGCTTCATTGATCATTGGCATGAGTATCCTGTTTGAAACAAAACCCGGATAGTCCTTTGCCCCGACTGTTTCTTTTCCCATCCTTTTTGCAACTGTTTTTGCGATCGAAAGCGAGTGTTCTGAAGTTTCCAGTCCGCTTACTATTTCAACAATCGGCATCAGCGCAACAGGATTGAAAAAGTGCATGCCGAGAAAATTACCGGGGATCCTGGCATTTCTGGAAAGCAGTGTAATTGAAATGGACGATGTATTCGTCCCGATCACAGCCTCGTCGCTGACTGAGTCGGCTATCCTCGAAATGGCCCTGCTCTTCACATCCAGTTTCTCAAAAACAGCTTCGATGACCATGAAACAGGATGAAATATCGCTAAATGAGACGGTCCCGGTTAACCTATTCAGCGCTTTGCCTGCGGCAGCAGCGTCCATCAGTCCCTTTTCAACCCTTTTGTCAATGCCTTTCCTTATCTTCGCAATTGCACCGTCAACAATAGACTGATTTACGTCAAGTGCGACAACATCATAACCTGCCTCTATGCAGACCTGTGCAATACCTGTTCCCATCGTGCCAAGCCCGACTACTCCTATCGCAGGCAAATCAACACCTCTCGAACAACATCGAGACCGCGTTCCCGCCGCCAAGGCAAAGTGTTGAGAGCCCGCTGTCCCTTTTCAGTCTTTTCATGTTGTGCAGGAGGGTTGTAGTGATCCTCGCACCACTTGCACCAAGCGGATGGCCGAGGGCAACCGCACCGCCAGTAATGTTGAATTTCCTTTTATCTATCCCCAGTGCCTTCCTTACAGCCACACTTGCGGAGGCATAAGCTTCATTGTGTTCGACAAGGTCTATAGAGTCTATGTCCATATCATTCCTTTTGAGGAGCTTCCTTGTCGTTTCTATAGGCGCCTCCATAACCCATTCGGGTCTCGTTCCGCCGGTGATGTAGTCAACTATCCTGGCAATAGGCTTTATCCCCATTTCCTCAACCCTACTTTCTGACATTATAACAACTGCTGAAGCACCGTCGCTGAGCTGTGATGAATTTCCAGCCGTGCAAATACCATTCTCCTTGAATTTGGGTTTCAGTGCCGCCAGTTTTTCAAGTGTTGTATCTGGTCTTATGCCTTCATCCCTTACAATCTCCATCTGTTTTCCATCCTTCGTTATATCCATTGGAACGGTTTCCTCTCTGAAATAGCCCTCCTCTGTAGCCTTAAGGGCTTTTTTCTGGCTGCCGTATGCAAATGTGTCTGCTTCCTCACGTGATACGTTGAAGCGCTCCGCAACAATTTCTCCCGTTATCATCATGTGAAAATTATTGTAGGCGTCCCAGAGACCGTCCACTATCATAGAGTCCTGGAGTTCGCTATTGCCGTACCTGCTTCCCCAGCGGGCGGATTTGGAAATATAGGGAGACATACTCATGTTCTCGATGCCGCCGGCGACTATAATGCCGTTTTCTCCAGCCCTCACAGAATTGGCTGCAAGCATAATCGCCTTCAATCCAGAGCCACAGACCTTGTTGACAGAAAAGGATCCCGAGGAAAGGGGAACTCCAGAATGTATCGCACACTGCCTCGCAGGTGACTGACCAAGACCCGCAGGCAATACATTTCCCAGGATGACTTCCTCAACATCCTCAGCTGAAATGCCTGCCTCGGAAATAGCGTGGCGGACAACCGCTGTTCCTAACTTAATAGCGGTTGTTTCCCTGTAGATGCCACCAAATTTACCTACGGGGGTCCTTACGGCTGAGACGACAAACGCTTCCTCAAACCTGCGCCCATTCTTAGCCATTGTAATCACCTTCATATTCATGCAAATATAGTTATTGTTTTGCAGAGTGCAGCTAATTTACTTTTGCTGCCAGTGTGTAGCCTCTTTCCCTACCGCAGTGAGATATTCCTTTTCCATCAGTTCAACCGGCATAGAAAGGTGTCTCCTCGAGGATGCTGTCGCAGAATAAACACCCTCCTTCAAATCAGATTCAGCCAAAGCCGTCTGCGGAAACCTCGCTTTTGTTCCGCATTTCCTGCATCTGTACCCTTTCCCCTTACCCGCAGATTCCATTTTCCTGCAGCAACTTTCACAGACCGGGTTGCCTTTCTTTATGAAACGTGGCGCAACGGCGATCAGTGCAAACTTTTCGAGGTTCAGCATCCCGGTTCCCACATCGCGCGCGTTTGGCTTGAAAGCTCCCCAGACTGATACTCTATCACCCGGATACAATTTCCTGACGCATGTTCTGAGATTTTTGGTCTCTTCAAATACAGCACAATCTATGGTTATTCCATTCCCTGTGGTAATCCCGAAAAAGACATGACCGCCCTCCACAACAGCCGGCCTTGTGGTTACCTGGCCTGTAATTAGATATGAGTGAAAGAGGGACGGCGCCCCGCTGAGTGTTTCGATGTGATCATCAGTCCCCTGGTTTGTTTCAAAAATGATCCATCTGTCACGAGTTTCGCTCCTCACCGCGTTCATCGCAGAAGGAAGAACGGACGGATCTGTCCCCCTGATACCAAAGAGCACGGGACATGGGGAGGCGGGGTAAATGCAGGAATGCCTGGTTTCCTCATCATAATTGTTGAATGTTGTCGGAAATAAGTTACTCAGTTTGGCAACGTCGCCGTCGTTTACTTCCCTTTTTGTGCCAATAAGCTCCTCCTTCCTGTAACTTAGGATTTCATACGTCGCCCTGTGTGCTTTCCACGCCAGAGCGGAAGCAGCCCCAATAATTCCCCTCCCATTTTTCCACTCAAAGGTCGCTGCGTTTACCGATTTCGCATACCCGAGGGCTTCGTCTTTTTCAACTAATCCCCTTACCGCCTTCCAGTAGAGAGTGGAATCAATCTCTTTCTGGCTGATTACCAAGCCCGGATTGGTGTTTTCATCATCCAGTTGTGAGAGGGTGTTTACGACCGAATAAACACGCCTTTTTATGGGTTCGATGTCGGTGTTTTCCTTTGATTTGTTCAAGGACATGTAAACAGGCGAGCCGGAGAGTTCGCCTATTCTGAAAGAAGTAGAAGGATCACCACCAATACCCAGTGCGAGAGCCCCGTTGCCGCGTGTCTTCCACGGAATATTCGGATTAAGTCTGACGAGTTTTGGATAACCAAAGAGGACAGGAAAACCCAGTTCCCTGATTATTTCAGTAATGAGGAATGTTGTACACATCCCATGCACTGAATCAGTATCATCAACTCCGATGAAAAACACCATATTCTCCCGTTCCGTCTTCAGCATCTCACTGATGGAGGGTTGGATGTTTTAAGTTTATTATCCAATGTTTACTGACAAGTGCATGATTTAAATAGCCTTGGAACCTGTTACGTACGAAAGTTAAAGAAACGTGCCTGTTAACGATGGTAGTGTACCATGGCAAAATCATTCAGCAGAGAGTACAGGTTCGAACTGTCGACGTTATTGTTCGCGATTGGCCTACTGGCAACGTTCATTGCATCGATCGGGATATTCGTCGGCACACTCCCGGCCTACCTTTTACCGTTTCAGCCGGCCATAAAGGCGTTTGGTAATTGGATATACTGGCTAATGGTCATAGGGCCCATTGTAATGGTCGGCGGAGCCTGGTGGCTCGCGGATTCAGTCAAGAAGACGCATGATCTAATCAAATATCTCAGGGTTGACAGCAAAGCAAAATTCGTCAAGAACTTGGACGATATAGAGTATCTGGCATGGGTTTTACCACGCAAATATGAAGACATGGTAATAGATAAAAAAAGACAGTTTAAAATGTAGCCATTCATAGAGTCCATGGTTTCCACTGGAATGTTGATACTATCATGCTGTGGCTGGCTTTATAGCTGGCAATGGTACCAGATATTTTTTGATCTGTACGTCGATCCTGTTCAATAATACACCTTAACAGCTTTTTGGATATGATTTCGATAACACAGTTAATTGATACAGGCAGATTACAGCCTTTTCCAGTGGAAACCATGGACTCTATAGTTGTTGTTTTAAAAATGTTTAATGTATAATTATGTTATAATTTAACGTGAACGTTTTGCTATTGGAACAGCACTAGAAAATGTTTTTTATTTACTCGAAGAGGAGGAT
Source organism: Candidatus Sysuiplasma jiujiangense (assembly GCA_019721075.1). NCBI lineage: Archaea > Methanobacteriati > Thermoplasmatota > Thermoplasmata > Candidatus Sysuiplasmatales > Candidatus Sysuiplasmataceae > Candidatus Sysuiplasma > Candidatus Sysuiplasma jiujiangense. The sequence goes on along the minus strand of JAHEAD010000001.1, from coordinate 257,706 downwards.
AAAAAGAAGCTTTTAGTATAGGTGAATTTTTACCGTTCTCTTACCTTGGTGAAACGGTGGGAGATATGGATTTTTAGATGACTGAACATGCTGTCGTTCATGAGTCATTGATAAAGGCAAATGTCTTCGATCGCTACTCTTCGGCACTGCAACTGTTCAGGGATGACAGAGAGAAACTGAGACCGTCATATGTACCGGACAACCTCCCTCACAGGGAAAGGGAAATAGATCAGCTTGCCGCCATCATATCTATAGGGCTGAAGGGAGAACGCCCTTCGAACGTTCTGGTATTCGGCAAGACAGGAACCGGAAAAACTGCATCAGTGAAATTTATTGCAAAAGAAGCTTCCAAAGCTATGAGAACAAACGATGTAATCTTTGTCTATGTTAACTGCTGCGAAGCCGATACAAATTACGGTGTGATACAGCATATTGTCAATGGGTTTATAGATAAACCCGATGAGCGAGCGCCATACAATGGATGGAGCATGGAAAGAATTTACTCGCTCTTCAAGGAGAAGATAGACCAGCTCGGGAGCCTTGTTGTGGTGGTTCTCGATGAACTTGACAGGCTTGTTTATAAAGCGGGTGATGACCTGCTTTACAATCTTTCCAGAATAAACGACGATCTTCACAAATCCAAACTCTCGATAATAGGGATAGCAAACGATTTGAAATTTACAGACTATCTTGATGCACGAGTAAGGAGCAGACTAGGTGAAGAAAGAATTGTTTTTTCACCATATGATGCCGGCGAACTTTCGGACATTCTTCGGGAGAGGGCGGGAATGGTTTTTATCGAAGGTACACTGGATCCGGACGTAATACCACTCTGCTCTGCATTTGCCGCTCAGGAACATGGAGATGCCAGGAGGGCGCTTGAACTCCTCAGGGTTTCCGCGGAATCGGCAGAGCGGGAAGGTCGGCCCAGGATAACTTCGGCGGATGTGTACAGGGCTAAAGAGAAGATAGAACTGGACACCGTGTCTGAGACCCTCAGGACTCTTCCATATCAGTCTAAAATACTATTGCTTTCGATAGTCATACACTCGGAAAAGAGGAAAGTGATGACAACGGGTGACGTTTATGAGGTTTATCACAGTCTCTGCAATTCTGTTGGTGTTACTCCGCTTTCTCAGAGGAGGATAGGCGATCTGCTGTCTGAGCTGGATATGCTGGGGATATTAAGGGCAAGGGTAAGATCTTTCGGCAGGGGTGGCCGTACGAAGGAAGTTGAACTCGCAGTATCGCTCAATGAGACAAGGGACATACTCGTCGACGACGAACTTCTTAAAGCTTACAAAACATCCGGAGCAAAGGTACAGACGACGCTAATCTGATCATTTCTTCGTCTCTGGTTCGTTATTCTTCTCTCTCCTGTTTTTGATAAATCCTATAAGTTCAAGGGTGCCGATGCCCAGAAAGACAACCCCTGCAATTATCAGGACGAGAGCATAAATGCTGTTTTGGGGAGTGCCCGCGGGAATCCCTCCGTCAAAAAATAGCTTGATAAGGCCGAAATATGGTAGCAGACCGGTAGCAACACCTACCACCCATTGAAGTTTAACCGGATCTGGAAATATTCCAAGACTCTGGTCGGTTGCATTTTCGCCCCAGTGCGCGTGATTGTAGTCTCCCATCGTTATGAAGCCGCTGAATCGGGCGTTTATTCTGAGTATCTCCTTGACAGGTATTATGACGGGAGTATGGGGGTACCCAACGTTTTTTATTTCGACATTGTAAATTACGTTGCTTACATAATTTTTGTCGCCTGTCGGGGTAATGACAAACCAGTCGGAATAATTCAGGCGGGCCAGCGAAGGTATGTTGAATCCGCCTCCGGTGGAATTGTACTGAAGATAGACTATAGCTCTATGGATTATGAGTATTGAACTGTTCCCATATGGTCTGTAAATTATAACATTTCCAAATTCGCCATAGGAAGAGAAACCGTTTTGTTCACCCTGAACGTATGTTGTTATCTGGGAAACCGAGGTAACCTTTTTGACAAGCACCATGTCGCCTATATTCAGGTCGCCCAGATAGGCGAAATCTGAACTGTGCTGCATACTTCCCGATTCCACCACAACCATTGGTGGCCAGTTAGAAGTATAAAGATAGAGGGTTCCAAGAATTATTACCACAACGAGCATGGCAGCCGCAACACTCAATATGGTGTCGCTAAATTGATTGTAGCTTTCTTTTCCCATGAATTTTTCAGGACCCTGAGCGGTTCATTGGCTATATATGTGAATGCATGATGCCACACATCTCTTGCACTGCCGCCTCCGGCAAGTAACGTTTTCATGAGGGTACGGGCCAACAATATTTTATGGTAACAATGCATAGCACACTACCAGAAACCAATGTTGAACATCTCCGAAGTTCTCGACCGCTCTGCCGAGAAGTGGCCGGCAAAACCGTTCATCATATTTGGTGATAGCCAGATTAATTATTCGGATTTCAGAGAAAGGGTGCTGGGCTGGACGTCGTACCTGAAGGGTAAAGGAATAGAACAGGGTGACATTATTGCTGTGCTTTCCAAAAACCGCCTGGAAATGCTTGAACTCTGGATGGCAGCATGCCGGATGGGAGCCATATTCTCACCATATAATTTCAACCTGAAAATCAATGAGGTCAGGGACCTCGTTTCACATTCAAACCCGGCGCTCCTTTTTTCCGATCAGACCCTCCACGAAATGGGTACAGAAGCAATCGAATTCGATAAAATCAGGATTGAAGGCAGGGATGACTTTATCTGCGAAACTGCACCGGACGATATTGCAACACTCCTGTATACTTCTGGAACTGAGGCCAGACCCAAAGGTGTGATGAACACACATCTCAACTGGTACGCCGCTCTTCTGAGCGCTGTACACGATCTGAATTGGGAACATCATGACACATTTCTGCTGAGCATACCTGCTTACCACGTGGCTGGCATGTACACTTTTCTCGGCTTCATGAACGTTGGAGCGACAATAGTGCTCGAGAGAACGCCCAAGCCTGCGGAAATAGTTGAACTGATAAGAAGGCATAACGTCAGTTATCTTATCTTCCCGCCGACACTCTATATCGGGCTTTCACAAGTCCTGAAGGACCCCCTTTTGTCAGTCAGGAAGTGTATAAGTTTCGGTGCGTTCATTAGTGAGTCGCAGTTCGAAGCTGTGTCAAAAGTATTTCCGGGCGTGCAGTGGAGAAACTATTATGGAATGACGGAAACGACGCCGATGGGAACTACGCTTCAACCCGCCGATTTCAGTCCGAGGAAGGAGTCCATTGGAAAGCCACATGTCAATATTTCAATCAGGATTGTCAGGGAGGACGGAAGCGAAGCCGGGCCAGGCGAAACAGGTGAGATACTGATGAAAGGGCCAACAGTAGCAAAAGGTTATTTCAATGACCCGGAAAACACGAAAAATACCTTCCGTGAAGGCTGGGTACACACGGGCGATCTTGCTATAAGGGACAGGGACGGATTCCTTTATTTTGTCGACAGAAAAAAGGATATCATAAGGACCGGCGGAGAAAACGTTTCCTCTGTTGAAGTTGAGAGAGAAATTCTGCGTGACAGTCGCATAGCAGAGGCTGCTGTTGTAGGTCTGCCTCATCCGTACTGGCTGGAAGCGGTAACAGCGTTTGTCACATTGAAGAAGGACCGTACGCTTGTGATCTCTGAAACGCTGGAAAAACTCGGGCAAGGGATGGCCGGATACAAGGTGCCGAAGAGGATTATCGTACTTGATGCTCTTCCGCACAACGCCAGCGGGAAGATCCTGAAGAAGGAGCTTCGTGAGGGATACAAGGATCTCTACACGGGGCCGGAGACACAAACTTAAGCTGATGAGGTCTGATTGCCACGGAAGTCAGAACTGAAGGGAGGACAATTACCGAAACGGATATTGTTGTGTTTTCCTATTTTACCGGAGACTGGACTTATCTCCACACAGACAAAGAGGCCGCGGAAAGAAGTATCTTCAGGGAGAGGGTGGCACATGGATATCTGACACTGTCGGTCTCGCTTGGGCTGATGATCAGATCTGGGGTTATTAATGTCGATGTTTTCATGGCACTGAAGTCGATAGAGTATGTCAGGTTCGTCAAACCGGTGAGAATTGGGGACACTCTGACTGTTGTTTACAGCAGCGTCAGAAAGGAGTCGCTGCCCGGGACGGTTTCTGTCACTACCGAGGCCAGAACTTTAAATCAGAGGAATGAAACTGTGATGGAATTCGGGACGCTCCACCTTGAGCGATCTACGAATGGTAACGGGGGAATAAAGTGAGCATTTACAAGGAGCTGAAGGCTGAAAAAAGGAGGGTTGCGGTAGTCGGCGCAGGTCAGACAAAATTCGAAGCTAGATCTCCCGGAATGACGTACTATGAACTCGCATTCGAGGCTGCTACCAACGCTATGAAGGACTCGGATACGGGTATCGAAGATATAGATTCTGTCGTCTATGGAATATACAACGACCTTTTCGAAAGGCAGATAATGCCAGACACCTACGTGCACGACTATATTGGAATGTACGGGAAACCGGGCCTGAGGGTAACAACCGGAGGGGCAACCGGAGGTTATGCCTTCAGATCGGCATACGCGGAAATAGCGTCCGGACTTGCCGACACCACGCTTCTGATCGGTGTTGAGAAGGCACAGGATTGTTATGACTGGGCGCAGGGCAAGGCGACACCGGAAGTGATAAAATCGATCGCTTACAGTGCAGATATGACATGGGAATTTCCCCTGGGAACGTCTGCTGCATCCTCATATGCGATACTTGCTGCTGCGCATATGAGGAAATACGGAACAACAGAGGAGCAGGCTGCGCTTGTGAGCGTGAAGAATCACGGCAACGCTATGAACAACCCGTTTGCGCAGAGCCCAATGAAGATAACTGTCTCCGACGTGATGTCTTCCAGGATGATATCCTATCCCTTCAAGATGCTGGACTGTTCCCTCTACACTGAAGGTGCGTATGCGCTTGTACTGATGAGCGAGCGGAAGGTCGTTGAGACGAATGCAAGAGATCCTGTTTGGGTCATGGGAATAGGATCATCCAATGACAAGGCATTTACAGGCTCAAGATCTATAAGGGACAGAATGGGAAGATATGGGGATATTGCCGATCTGCGGAACCATTACGAGGCCGCCCGCCAGGCTTATAAAATGGCCGGCATCGTGAATCCGAAGAAGGAAATAGATGTAGCTGAGTTGCATGATGCCTTCAGTTTCACAGAAATACAGGGATACGAGGCAATGGGCTTTGCGGAAAGGGGAAAGGGTGGAAAATTCATAGAGGATGGCGTGCCTCTTTCAGACGGTGCAATCCCGGTATCGCCTTCCGGCGGTCTTTTAGGCGCTGGTCATGCTGTTGGGGCGACGGGAGTAATGCAGATTGGCGAAATAGTCTGCCAGATCAGGCACCGCGCGCAGAAGAGGCAGGTGGAGACCAGGAATGGCATCGGTCTTGCCCACTCCATTGGAGGACCCGGGTCGTCCTACTGTTCCGTCGCGATTCTCGGAGGAGGGTGAAATGAAAACATCAACCGAGAAGGCGAAGGAGACCGCCAGGAAGGAGCTAAAATCGGAACCGCTTGAAAGCGTCATTGACAGCATCATTGCCGGAAAGCTGGAAAGAAACAGTTCAGTTCTTGAGCGTGAAGAATACTTCGAAATTCCGGATAAGATGGTGATGTTTTACAAGTACAGCTACGGCATGCAGTCTAAATTTTTCAGGGAACTCATGGACAATGCAATGCTGTACGGCACAAAATGCCGCGGATGTGGTATTGTCCATTTTCCTCCGAGGATCAAATGTTCAGAATGCTATTCCGATACCGAGTGGATAAGAGTTAGTGACAGAGGCACGGTGCTTTCCGGTACGACCTCGTGGTACGCAACATCCGAATTCTTTGACAAAGTACCGTATGCAGTGGCATACGTAAAGCCAGTGGATGCAGACACGGCCATTCTGCAGCGGATTGATCTCAAGGGTCGGGAACATGTGGAATCAGGCACAGCAGTGAAAGCGAGATATAAGGATAAAGAAGCGAGGAGAGGGACGGTTTCTGATTTCTGGTATGAAATCGAGGAGCGGTAACTGTCTGATAAAAATTAACAGTGCCAGGTGCAATGGGTAACTACGGTCATTCAGGACAACACTTCCCTGAAAAGAGAATTGTTTCTTTGAACAGCATGCCGGTAACAGGGCATCAAATACAACTCAGACATGCGCGTCCCGCCGCCCGAATCCCGATGTCCCACGCTGCCCAGACGGCAACCTTACAGGTTTCCGGGCAATTTGTATGGAGGCGTCCGGCTTACCGGGACGCATCTTTTTAATCTGACGGATTATCTGTCAGACTGGTATCGGCATGTCAGGTACACGAAACCCGAAAAGCGGAAGAACACCCAGGGACGTCTATTACATGAAACTTGCATACGTCATTTCTGAGAGGAGTACCTGCATCAGAAACGGGCGGCAGATTGGAGCGATAATTGTTGACGACCTCAATCATATAGTGAGCAGTGGATACAACGGTAATCCAAGGCATATGAAGCATTGCGATGAGATTGGATGCATCAGAGATATTCTTCAGATACCGTCAGGCACCAAAATGGAGATATGCACAGCCGTTCATGCGGAGCAGAATGCAATAATTCAGGCAGGCCCCGGTGCAGTCGGCGCGACAATATATTCCACAATATTGCCCTGCAATACCTGCGCGAAGATGATTGTCAATGCCGGGATGCGACGCGTCGTCTACAGCGAAGACTATCCCGAACACATGGGCCTAGAACTCATGCGTGAACTTGGAGTCCGTGTGGACAACGTTCCTGTTGAAAAGCCGCCACGTATAACCTGATGCTGTAAGATCAGGAATCAGGAAAAATCAGTTCCTTCCTTTCCCTGCGGTAAATTTTGATCTGCACGGCAAAAGACTTTATTAAATCGACATCCATTCATTGCCGATCAGGATGATTGGCGACGGCAAATTAATGCATTTTGTGTCTTCACTGGAGAATGAAATGATCCAGTCCCTCAAGCAGATGATCAGCATACCGGCAATAAGCCCTGAATCAGGCGGAGAAGGGGAATATGACAGAGGCGAATTTCTTGTGTCTTTGTTGAAGGAGAATGGAATGAACAATATCACAAGATTCGATGCCAGCGATCGGACTGCAAAGCATGGAGTTAGGCCGAATATTGTTGCAAGTCTGGGGGAAGGCGGTAAAAACTGCCTCTGGGTCATTTCGCACATGGATACCGTTCCGGCAGGCGACATAAAACTCTGGAAGCACGACCCGTTTGACGCGGCTGTCCGGAACGGAAAACTGTACGGCAGGGGATCGGAGGACAATGGGCAGTCTCTCATAGCTTCGCTGTACGCGGCAAAGGCGGTTGTTGAATCCGGTATTTCGCCTTCAGTAAAAATTGCATTTGTGAGTGATGAAGAACTCGGAAGCAGGAAGGGCATAGAGTACATGGCAAGAAAAAATGCTTTCCGCAAGGGCGATGAATTTCTCGTGCCTGACGCCGGGAGCGAGAAGGGCGACGAAATCGAGATAGCGGAAAAGAGTTCTCTTTGGGCCAGGGTCAGGACAACCGGAAGGCAAACCCACGCCAGTGTACCGACTGCGGGTATCAATGCAAACCTTGTCGCCTCCCGATTTCTTGCCTTCACCACGGACTACATGTATTCTAAATACGGTGCCAAAGATGAACTATTCAAACCGTTGCCTTACTCCACTTTCGAACCAACAAAACGTCTGTCAAATGTTGAGAACGTCAATACAATACCTGGCACCGACGAATTTTATTTTGACTGCAGGATTCTTCCGTCGTACAGTGTTTCCGCAGTCCTGGCCGATATGAAGAAGATTGCGTCGATCTTCAGCGAACAAACAGGTGCACAGATAACCATTGATGTTTTCAAGAAGAGCACAGCGGCTAAGCCCTCATCCACTGAGGAGGGAGTATTCAGAAAAATATATCAGGCTGTCAAGGAGTTGAGAAAGGTCGACCCAAGATTCGTGGGTATTGGCGGAGGGACATGCGCAAACATAGTCAGAATCAGAGGCTTCAATGCAGCGGTCTGGAGCACCGAATGCGGCATGGCGCACCAGCCAAACGAGTATTCGCTGATAAGGAATATGGTGGAGGATGCAAAAGTTATGGCATCGCTCTTCACCCTCTGGCATCAGTAGCATTGTTCAAAAAACAAGCTCTTCAGCCTGTACAGTTCTGTTTCTGAAATCCAGAATGCTGGTTTTCGCCTTCAATCCATTCCCGAGATCTGCCTCCTCCTGGCCAAGGAAAAGGGAAGCTGCAATTCTTCCGATTGCAAAACTCTTCAGTATGCCGCTGCCGCTCATTCCGGTAACAGTCAACATATTGTATTCATTGAATATGACCGGGTTGCTGTCGAATGTGTTGATTATGTACTGACCGGCCCAACTTCCCGCCGGTCGCAGGTTTTCGAATACCGGGAGATATTCCTTAAGCACAGGTCTGATATGCATTTCGTAAAAATTGTCATCAGGCGTAGGATATTCCTCAAATCTATAAGGGCGGCCGAAGTCGTCCGCAAATCCAATATCAAAGGAGACATCGTTCAGCTCAGGTCTCAGATAGGCCCCCCCTGGAAGGAATGTGAATGGGAGGATGCCGGCCCCGGTGAACCCGGGATTCCTGTAGAGGGAGGACAACTGTTGCCCTCTCAAAACAAATATCTGTCTTGTTTTCGGTCTTGCCCTTGCATCCACTCCTATCTCATTGACGAGATCAGGCGTCCAGGTGCCGGCAGCCACAATAACTCTGCCGGTCAGATCGCCGCCCTCCGTCGATACGCCGGTGACCTCTGCATTTTGCCATCCGAACGGTTCACCAGATATGCCGAGTTTTGGTCTGGCATCGGCAATGAAACCCTTGACCCTGGTGTTGAATTTGAACTCGACCCCGTTCTTAACACACCCGGCATAGTAATGTTCGCATACTTTCACAGGATCGATGATTCCCGCAACAGGATCGAATATTCCGCCGCTTATTCTCTTCAAATTCATAACGGAGGCGTCCTCCCCCTTCGGCTCAACAACTATTTCCGGTATTCTCTTTGAAATCTCTCTCCCGTCCATCACGACCAGCGAAGAGCCGTTTCTGTTCAGGTCGTCCGCTATATTGAAAAAGTGATCTGCTCTATCCTCTCCGAGGAGATAGAGGTAGCCAACCTGCCTGAGACCAATGTCATCTCCTTTTGCAGCTATGTCAAGGAAGTACCTGGCTGTAGATTTTGCAAGAATTCTGTTGATTTCTGATGTAAATGAAGTCCTGAATCCTGAGGCGCTCCTTGAAGTATTGCCCATCGCTATGCCGCTGCTTGCCTCCACTACACATATTTTCATTCCCCTGGATAGGGCGGAAAGGCTGAATGCCGTAGAAAGGCCTGTTACGCCGGCTCCCACCACAATTGCATCGTACCTCATTTCAGAATCACCGGTGCTTCAAAAATTTCAGGAAACCAGCCTCTCTGCCATCCACTCTGGCCTGAATGGCATTAGATCCTCGTATTTCTGACCGGTTCCAAGAAAGACTATCGGTTTCCTGATTGCTCTGGTGACAGACAAGGCACTTCCTCCCTTCGCATCCGCGTCTATCTTGGTGAGAATCACCATATCCACACCAACAGCTTCATCGAATTTCTTTGCCTGCTCAATCATGTCGTTTCCGGCCAGAGCATCTCCCACAAAAATTGTTATGTGCGGTTCGGCTACACGTTTTATCTTTTTCATTTCGTCCATCAGATTGTTGTTGGTCTGCATTCTTCCTGCGGTGTCTATGAGAACAAAATCACGATGTCTGGCTCCAGCATGCTCTATGGCGTCATATGCAACAGCCGCAGCATCTCCGCCATGTTCATGCGAAACAATCCTGACATCAAGCGCTTCTCCATGAACCTTAAGCTGCTCAATTGCTCCCGCTCGAAACGTATCACCCGCTGCGATAATCACTGTGTAACCCTTCTTCTTCAACATGTTTGCCAACTTGGCAACGGCGGTGGTTTTGCCTGTGCCGTTTATTCCTACGAACATGATTTTTGTCGGTCGTTCGGTTCCTGCGACTACACTGTCAAAGTCCACACTGTATTCAGAAAGTATCTTTTTGACGTTTTCCTTAAGCGATGCTTCAATTGCTTTAGCAAGATCGTGTCCTCTTGCAATTCTTTTTCCACGGAGTTCTTTTTTCATTCCGGCGATTATTTCCGACGCAACGCCCTGTGCGACATCGGATTCAAGCAATCCCAGTTCCAGCTCCCAGCATATTTCATCCAGTTTTTCATCACTGATTTTTTTACCTTCCTCGCCAATGGCTGTTTCGGATACGGGCTTAGCCGAATCATCTTTCAGCAGCCCGAGCCTCTTCTTCAGGGCGGAAAACATCAGATCATCCTGTTCGAGGCTGTTGCTCTCTGGCGGCCTCCTCCTCGATCATTGATTGAAGTTCGTTGATCTGCTTTTGAAGTTCGGCCATGCGATCGTATATCTTTTGCGACGCCTCAACGAGTTCCTTGATTCTGATATCCATTGATTCTACTATCCTGGAAAGCGGTTCCTCGAACGAATAGCCTACCGCTGTTGAAAGGACTCCTCTTCCGCTTTTGACAGCTTTTACAGGAAGGTAGACTCCCCCTCCTACAGGCACCATGAGGTCCGCCCCGTCATCAGCCTGGCCATAATTGCTCGCCGTTTCCCTGGCTCTCGAGAATTCATTGACCGAGTCCTGTATAAGCTGGAGCTGCCCGGAAAGATTTTCGGCCTGCCCCCTCAATGTTTCCAGAGCAGTCAGGGCCTGCCGCAATTCATTCTCGTTCAAGATCCTGCGCCCGCCTGATGTTTCACCACGTTGTCGGTAATCTTGTCTGAGGCCAGCTCCTGCACTTTTTGAATGTCTATCAGCCTCCTGGGCACTTTGTGTCTGCTCCCCAGAATCGTCATTATTTTCTCCCTCGCGGCGCTCTCATCCCCTGATGCAACCTCTATGTTGAAATTCTGCCAATTTCTTTCCGAAATTTTGAATTTTCCCGAGACCAGAAATGCTTTCATAACATTCACCTGCTGCAATCCTAATCAGTGGTTAAATAAACGCTTTTCCCAAAGGACGGCTCAAAGATACCGGATTTTGCCACAACACTATTTAAATATCGTTTCCACCCTGAGCACGGACATTTCTCTTCTTGCGATCATCCCCATATAACCCGAGAAAGGAATGATTGCTGCCGCGAAAACAAAAGAATAGAATATCGACGGCGACGCCCTCATTCCAAGAGTATACTGCGCCTGTACGTTCCCGGAACTGGAGAACGCGACAATATAATATCCTGTACTTGGAATGGTCGTCACTTGCACTGTTGTGTAGCCTCCTGCGGGCACAAAATCGTTCCCGCCCGCAAGATTTGACGATATCAGCACCGACTCATTTGCCGCCTGCGGTGTTGCACCGGACGCAATGTAATCGCCCTGTGTGACTATTACAAAAGTCAGATTGTTACCGCTAGGATTGTAGATGGTAACATATCCTACGGTATAAAGGCCAAGGTCGTTTCCGGACTCGAAATTCGTTGTTCCAACAGGACCAGAGAGAGTGCCGTGAACATTGAACACCGGCATGTAGTTTATTGCAAATAGCAGTACAACAGCCAGCAGCGACACGCCAAGTATTGCCATTGAAGATCTGAAGGCGCGTTTCGCAATGAGAAACATCACACCCTTCCTCTTCCCGTATCTCATTGACAGCCTGAAAAAGAATATTCGCTCTGCAGACATTACCAGAAATATGAATATCGCAATGAGTATTACATTCGATATAGGAAAATAGGGAGGCCGGAGCGAAAAACCGTTCAAGAACATGACCAGCGCTGCCATTACAGCCGCAACGGCCCCCTCCAGTCCAAATAGAAGACCCCTTGTTCTCAGTATCCTTGCAAGTCTGGGGTCATTCTCAAGATCCTTTGTCTTCATCCCTACAGCTATTTTCAATGTCTTTTTATATAAGTTTCTGACCGGTTATCAGCAAAACTTCCATTGCGGCAGACACTCCTACGGGAGTCTGGCCTGTCTCCTCAGCATCAGGAATAACGCAATATTGACAGGTATTTCGTTTATTCCCTCCTTTATGTTTATAGGCTGCCCCATAAAAGGAGGGGTTGCGAAAGAATTCACTGTGGTTATCTTCACTCTCTCATCTCCAAAGTCAGGAACGGCATCGGTCAGCGGATCGAAATTGTCAAGTTCATCTCTCTTCAACGAAACAACCTTCAGTGCGGTTTTTCCATGAAGTGTTCCCGGAAGTCTTATAAGTCTATGGATGTCACTGGTCACAGGTTCGTCTGTCTGGCCCCCCTTTTTGTCGACCGTTCTTCTGGTCAGCATTTCTGTGAAAATTCTGTTGTCGTCTTGTCTGGATGAGTTGCCGAATATGTCTATGAGGCCCGTTTCCCTGATCCTCTCCCTGCCCCCTTTATCCGCCAGATTGGCGGCCATTCTCCTGGCCTGTTTTTCGGGAATGCCGTATTCCGTTAGAAGCCTGACAGCACTATCCTCGTTTTCCATCTGCGAAAGCACTTCGTTCATTACGCCAAATGCCTTTGCATACCAGCCACCGTCATCTTCAGAAGGGATTTTCATTGTTGTTATTCTCTTCCCCCCTCGATCTTCATCCACTCCTACAACCTGTGTCCGGAATAGTGCGCCTGCATCCAGGCCTGTTGCTGTAATGTAATCCACAATTTCACGTCTCTCATGATTGCCCAGCGATATGACGGACTCACTGTAAACATGTATGTGATAACCGCGACCTCCTGAAAAAACAATTTCAGTTTCCTTCTCGTCGAAGCCCAGATCGGAAATTATGAAGTCATCGTAGAGATGAATCATCACACTCTTTACAACTTTCAGCATTTCCTCGTATGGCAGTTTCTCCGACCCTCTGACGTGATCTGCATCAAGATCGAAAATGAGATCTGCGCCTCCCCACCCCTTCTCCGCCATTGTCTGCGCGTCTGGTTTCTCGTAATATGCGGCAGAATAATAGGAATGGGAAGGACCGCGAATTTTGAGAAAATTGTTGAGTTCTGTCTCGTTCCTGAGACTTACATGTCTCTGAACGTAATTCCTGTCAAAGAACATGAAACCGAACTCTCTGGAGGACGTCTTCAGGGGAGGCTCAACCGGATGTGATGTGTAATACCGGATGAATGCCTCCTTAGAAAATGACAGTTCCCTCGGGACGACATCTGCTTTCTGCTGGCGCACAGGTTTAATGCTCACTGTTGAAATAAAAACATTCCTGTATGGTTGCCGTTTAATCTCATCTCATATTCTGGTCAGCTGTTTTGGCGGCATGGTATTTTTCGATTACTTTCTTTAAACCGGCGCCAAGTGTGGTTTTAGGTTTCCATCCAAGTATCTGGGCCGCCTTCCTTATGTCCGGCCTCCTCCTCACCGGGTCATCCGAAGGCATGTCATTGAAAACCAACCTGCTGTCAGATGAGGTCATATCCCTGATCATGTTTGCAAGCTGCAAAACAGTGATCTCCTTGTCGCTTCCCAGATTTACCGGGCCGGCATTCCTGATATCGTCGGTTTCCATGAGTTTGATAAGGCCATCAACCATGTCGTCGATATAGCAGAAGCATCGTGTCTGCTGGCCATCTCCGTTAATCGTCATCGGCCTGTTTGAAAGCGCCTGGGTTACAAAATTTGGTATCACCCTCCCATCCCCGGGTCTCATTCCGGGTCCGTATGTGTTGAAAATTCTGGCTATCCTGGCATCAAGGTCGTGAGTCCTCCCGAAGACTGTAGTCATCATTTCAGAAAAGCGCTTTGACTCATCGTAGCAAGCCCTGACACCCACGGGATTTACATTTCCCCAGTAGTCTTCGGATTGCGGATGTCTTGCCGGCTGACCATAGACTTCCGATGTCGAAGACAGAAGAAACCTTGCTTTCTTCTCTCTTGCGAGCTGCAGCACATTTATTGTTCCCAGCGAACCTGTCAATGCAATTTCAAGTGCATGCGTCTCAAAATCTATCGGGGAGGCCATAGATGCCAGATGATATATTCTGTCTATTTTCCCATCTATGCCCAGCGGTTCTGTGATATCTCTCTTCAGAAATGTCATTCGGTCGTCCGATTCAAGATGTGAAATATTTACCCTCCTGCCGCTGGAAAGATTGTCTACGCAGATAACCGAATCTCCGTTTCTGAGCAGTCTTTCACACAGTGCGGAACCGATGAATCCTGCACCGCCAGTTACGAGGATTTTCACTGTTTGTATTCCCCCATTTCTCTTCTCAGCCTGCTTCCGTACTTTGAGCTTTTGAGCGTGAGCTCAATATTGACCTTCATCCAGAGATACATGTCTCCTATGTCGTATCTCTTCCCCTCAAAGACATATCCATATATCTTTTCGCTCTGTTTCAGAACTGAGAGCGCGTCCGTAAGTTGTATTTCACCCTTACCATCAGCTTCGGTCTTTTCAATAGCATCGAAAATACCGGGTGTCAGAATGTATGTTCCCGTAATTCCCAGGTTTGACGGAGCTTCTGCCACAGACGGCTTCTCTACCATTTTTTCAATGTCGAACAATCCCTTTGCAATCTGTTTTCCCTTTATTATACCATAGTCTTTTATCTTCTCCTTCCTTACTTTTTCTATAGCTATTACTGAAGAAGCCGTCTCTTTGTGTATGTCCATCAGCTGTTTCACAACAGGAACACTTGATATGTTTATCGTATCCCCGAGCATAACAGCAAAACTTTCGTTTCCTACATGGTGACGTGCACAGTATACGGCATCTCCAAGACCTTTCGGGTGTTTCTGTCTGATATAATGTATTTCGGCCAGTGACGAAATTTCTCTGACCTTCTGAAGATATTCCCCCTTTCCGCGTTCAGTTAGCAGCCTTTCAAGTTCGGGGGATGAATCAAAGTGGTCCTCTATTGCCCTTTTCTCCTTTCCGGTGACTATTATTATGTCCTTTATTCCGGCTCTAACCGCTTCCTCAACCACATATTGTATAACCGGCTTATCCACGACAGGGAGCATCTCCTTGGGTTGAACTTTTGTCAGCGGAAGGAAACGTGTTCCCATTCCTGCCGCCGGTATGACTGCTTTCAGTAAATCACCAGCATATCCCTTCATAGTTACTCGTTTTCGTTACTCCTCTGCCGTCCACAACAAGCTTTCCACCATATATGAGCGGGTCTGAGAATTCTTTCCACTCAGTGACAATGATTATGGCATCAGAACCACCGGCGGCTTCTGCGGGGGAGGCGGCATAAGTGATTCCAGGAAAGAGCTTTCTGAAATTTTCCATTGCTTTGGGATCGAAAGCAATAACCTCGGCCCCCTTTTTGAGCAGTTCGCCGACAACCCTGATTGAAGGCGCATCCCTGACGTCATCTGAATCTGGCTTGAATGAGAGACCAAGGACGGCAACCCTCTTTCCTGCTATTTTCATTCTTTTCTCAAGCATCTCTACAAGTTTCAGAGGCTGCCTCTCGTTTTGTGTGAGTACCGCATCTACTATCGGCGTGTCCACACCCAGTTCATCGGCAAGCGAAGAAAAGGCAGAAGCATCCTTCCTGAAGCAGCTGCCGCCAAAGCCAGCTCCTGCGTTAAGGAACAGCGGGCCTATCCGCCTGTCCATCCCGATCGTTCTCGCAACAACACGCGTATCTATGCCAAGAACCTTGGAAACATTGCCTATTTCGTTAATAAGCGCAACCCTTGCAGACAGAAATATGTTGGACGCGTACTTTATCATCTCGGCCGTCGTGCAGTCTGTGAATATCTTTGGTGCAGTGAAAGGCGCGTAGATATCCTCAAGCACCTTTTTTGTCGTTTCATCAAAACTTCCGATCACCACTCTGTCCGGTTTCATAAAATCATTAACCGCGCCGCCCTCTTTCAGGAATTCGGGATTCATTCCGAGGCCGAAATCAATTCCAGCTTTTTTCCCGCTGATGTTTTCGATGATTTTCTTCACCACCCCTTCAGTTGTGCCGGGGACAACCGTGCTCTTTACGACGACTGTGTGGTATCCTGCCTTCCTCCTTATTGACATTCCTATCTCTTCTGACACTTTCTTTATATAATCCAGATTTTGTTTGCCGTCGCTCGTTGACGGAGTCCCGACGCATATGAAAGAAAGATCGCTTGAATTTATGGCTTTGTCAATACTATTGACTGCCTTCAACCTGCCTTCTCTAACTGTGCCGGCAACAATTTCTTCGAGATCCTTCTCATAAACAGTGGGGATCCCTGCGTTAACCAGTTTGACCTTACTTTCAACGCTGTCCACCATTATTACATCGTTGCCGATCCTCGAAAAGCATGCGCCGGTAACCATGCCTACATATCCGGAGCCCACAATTGACAGCTTCATATTGACCACATCTTTAATGACAAATATAATGGTTGCAACATGAAGAGAGCATTCAGGTCAGTTTTTCTTTGACAGCGTCATGAGGAAGTGATCGCCCAGAGCGTAGAATGGCCAAATTCTACCGAGCAGCATGTCAATTTTATACAGTTTTTCCCTATGGCTGGAGAATTTTCTGGCATACCGGTCCAGGTCTGACGGAGGAAGTATTACAGGAACGCCAATAACACTTTCCTTTTTAAAAAACGGACTGAATATGGTCTCGAAATCAAGGACGCTGTACGGATAGACGTCTATGCAGAATCTCGAGTTCCCTTCGAGGACTCTGCTCTCTACCCTGCCGGTAATTCTGCCCAGCCTGAGTGTCAAGCCGTAACCAAGGATTTCGGTCAGGCAAAATTTATTATAAATACCGGCAACGAAGCGGCTTTCTTTTTTCAACAGCAGGCCGAGCGCCCGGGGTATTTCAATAAGCGAAGGCTCACAATTCAGTGCACCATATGTGGAATATGCCCCGTCGAAAAACTCTTCTCCGAATTCAGCCGCCAGCTCTTCTATTTGCGATGCCTTCATCTTTCTTGTAATGAGTTGACCACTGAGGCCAGCAGACTTAGATTTGTTTTCAACCACCCTGAGCATTTCAGATGAAATGTCCAGTGCAACAACGTCATGCCCCTCTCTGAGCATCGGCAGCGTTTCCATTCCTGATCCGCACCCTATTTCGAGTAGCGTGTGTGAGTTAGAAAAAATATGCCTCATAAGTTTAAGCGAACGATCTCTCAAAAGCATGTTTATGCTGTTACCGGTAATGTGCCTGTCATAATCATAAGCGACTGAATCGAACTCAGATTCCAGCCATCTGTAGTATAGTTCGTTTTCCGGTATCCTGTTCTGCGCATTGGTGATTTTAATCACCCTTGCTGTTGTCTGAAACCATCTACTGTATTTTTCATCGCCGTATTTAATTCGAAAGCTGTCCATGATTCTCTTTCTCTCAAGGGAATTACCTATGAGCTCTGCTGTTCCTGAACGGATCTCGCCTTTCAGCCTGAAAACAGCACTGCCCTTTCTGAGTACTTCCGATGGCCATCTTGAATTCTGACCTGTTGACATCAAATAGAGATTTTTTCCGTCTTCAAAATATGAAAGCGTGATCCAGCTGTTTCCCGACGACAGCTGAATAGTTTCATTTTCGTCGAATATAATCCCTGGTTTTTTCATACTATCCCTGACTAAGCGTAGATCTAGTGATAAAATGGTTGACTTGTTTATTAAAAGAGCTTAATCTTTCTTCTGTCCAGATAACCCCACTTGAATGGAAAGAGAAAACCTCTCAGCAACTTGAGATAGAACAGGGGAGTGTACAGGATATTCTTCGGTTTTTTGCTGTTCATGTGCATAAGAAGGACAACAAAAAATGAATCTACAAGCTGCCAGGGATTCAGGCCGGCACAGAATCTGATCTGGGCACCCTGCCATTCAGGCCACCGGTTCCAGCTTCGATATATTGAATCGTGTACCATTGCATCGCTTAAATATTTAATTTTCAGCTTTCTTCTTGAAATTGCCTTCTGTATGAAGTAAGTTTCCCTTCCCATAGTATACTCTGGTATATCGACACTTTTGATGAATTCTGATTTAAATAGTGTAAGCCCCAGAGGGAGTCCATAGTGAAACGGATGATTTCTTTCGACTCCTACAACTGCCCCTGTTCTGTAATCACTGAAAAATTTGACCGCGTCTCTGTAAAAGTCGGCATTTGTAACTATTACATCGCTATCAATAAACAGTGTGTATTCAGTGTTTGCCAGAGATGCTCCCAGGGAAGTTGCATATCCAAGTCCCCTGTCCTCAAAATATATTTCCGCACCGTAAGATCTGGCAACAGGGACAGTTCTGTCTGTGCTGTAGTGGTCCACTACTATCAATCTGTTTACGGGCAGAAGCGATCTGATGGATGAAATGCACTTTTGGAGCAATCGATCTGAATTGAATGTTCGTATCACCACGTCAACGGCTGAAATTTTATCGATATCCTTTTCCGTCATAGCCAGAATCTTCTTAACCTGGGAATGCTGCTTTCTCATGCTTATGACTGCTTCAAATACGTAATGATTGATTCATGTATCATGGACTGAAGACTGTCAGTGGGAGGCTGTCATAAATGAAGGTATATTCCGAATATTTTCCGTTGAAATATTTATTTTCTGGAAAGGGTGTTTGCCTCGGCCTGGATACTAAACGATGTTCGTACCTTTTTATTCTTTCAAAACATGGCTTCATTTTCAGGGTCAGACCTGTGGGGGATAAGGTAGTAGAAAACCTGGGATATGAAATAGATATGATTGAAGCTGCAATCCGGCATGATGACAGATATTCACCCTGAACATCAATAATTGAAATACCGACTTAGTGCTTGATTAATGCTGTTGGAGGATGATATTTTTAACCTTCAAGGAAACGGGAAATGAATCTGCCGGAAGGAATGACCTTCCGGAGTTTACTTGTGGGTTCACAAACTTAGATTTTCAAAAACTCTGGACGGGGCGCGAAAAAGTCACCGCTGTTGAACGTGCCATACTGTCTGCTCTTCTCCGAAAAACAGGTAATAGACGTGGACTGGAAGTAGGTACAGGTAACGGGAGACTCTCAGATATTATCTATTCGACTTCCGTTGAATACGTAGGAACAGACATTAATCCGGCATTTTTGAGGAACCTCAGGAAACTGTCTGACTTCCGTAAAGCAAGACTGTTGTCTTCCAACCTCTACTCTCTGCCTTTCAGAGATAACTCTTTTGACACTGTAATAATGATACGCGTGTTCAATTTCCTTTCTAACCCGGTTAAGGCGCTGCGCGAGATGGCACGCGTACTCATCCCTGGCGGATCCTTGATATTCTCATACAGTCCCAGACCATCGATTGCTACACTGACCGATGACATTAAGTTTGTAATCAGGTTTCAGGAAAAGAAGGCGGCGCTGAAAAATTCCTGGAAGCCGATTACATTTTCAAGAAGGGATATTGCGCGACTCGAGCCGGCGGAGATTCCGACTTTCTCTTTCAGTGGTAACTATGTTAATGCGCTTCTGGCGGAAACAAATCTCTCGGAGGTGACATGCTTGTCCTCAGGTCTGGAAGATTACAGACTGACGGAACTCCTTCCTTTGGAATTTTTCTTAAATCTTGCACTCAGTTTCCGAAGAGCGCCTTTGATGCCTACAAGATTTATTCTCGCCTCGAAAGCGCAGGGTAAGGGTAATTTGATACGGAATTTCGATGATATATTCTGCTGCCCCCGATGTAATAATCCGCTTGAACTATGGGATGACACAGTGAATATACAATGCAATACCTGCAGATTTCACACCGAGGGTCGCGAAGGATTTTCTGATCTGAGATACTTTCCGGATACAGATGTCATTACCTGAAAGCAAAAATTCTGTCTTGTCGGTGAGATATTGTTTTCGCATCGTCTTTTTATGCGCCACTTTCCCAGGTTCGTTTACTGCCTGAACGGCGGACTTTAAAAATTTAGAGAGGGATCACTGCAAATGTTTAATTACAGTCAGCGTTGATTGAAATCCTGAAAACAATATGTCGCTTGTTCCTGTTGTCGACGGATCGAAGCTCCTCGCCGATTATGATGGCATTTGCGCTGCCGTACGGAAGAGGAATGCAAAGACTGTCGCGCTCCAGCTCCCCGAAGGATTGAGGGTTTTCGCATCAGAGATTGCCGCGACAATCGAATCGGCGGCAAACGTCCGTGTGATAATCGACTCGGAACCCTGCTTCGGTGCATGCGACATACCTGTTCATCTGTTTGGAATTTCTGATCTTGTTATTCAAATGGGCCACACTGAAATGCCGAGTATAGGTGCAATACCAAAGATGTACTTTGCAAACATTTTTGTCAGCATTGATCCGATTCCTGTGGTGGAGAAGGCTCTCTCTTACCTGAAGGGTATTGTCGGTGTAGTGACCACAGCCCAGCACATGCATTACCTTGATGCTATAATTGCTTACATTAACCGTTCCGGCATACGTGCAGTATATTCGCGCGGTGACAGCAGACTGGGCGGATACGCACAACTGCTTGGATGCGATTACACCTCAGCCCTTGGCATCGAAGACAGCGTGGATTCCTTTCTGTATGTCGGTGACGGTGATTTTCATCCAATTGGACTTGTTATGCTTACTGACAAATCACTTATCTGCGCTAATCCCATGGATGGAACTGTCAGGACAATAGAATCGATTCGCGACTCGATAATGAAACAGCGCCTCCTTGCCGTTGAACGTTCAATGAACGCAAGGTCTTTTGGAATACTGGTAAGCTCGAAGTTAGGTCAGAGGAGGAAACAGCTTGCTGAAAGACTTCTAAAGGAAATTGAGAATTCCGGAAGAAGAGCATCACTGATTCAGACAAACGTCGTGACACCCGAATTGATTGGATCATATGATTTTGATGCCTTCGCCTCTACAGTGTGCCCCAGGGTCGCGATTGATGATTATTCACGATATGCCAAACCCATACTAACGCCTGTTGAAGCGGAAATTGCGATCGGTTTGAAGAAGTTCTCTGAATTCAGATTCGATCAGATACTGTCAGAGCAGTAATCAGGAATCTGCCTTCAGAGGGTTCGGGTTCATCTGCCTCTTTCATCACCCCATATATATTTGTGCAACTGTGGGAGTACCCTTAATTTTAAATCATCTTCAAGTACGCTCTCCACAAGCCACCTGAGATCCTTTCCGCCAACGGGTGTCGCTATGACCTCACAGCGGATGCTGTATTCCAAAAGCAGACGCTTTGCATAATCGTAATCTTTCCTGTCGGCAATTATAAATTTGAGCTGGTCCCACTTCCTTAGTAACGAAATGTTCTCATATCTGTTTCTGTCCACCATGCCCGAACCTGGCAGTTTCAGGTCCATGCTTATTATCAGTTTCTCTGTTAAAGGCATGTGCTCTATGGTGTAGGCACCGCTAGTTTCCAGCAAAACTCTGTAACCTTTTCCGATGAGTGCCGATATCACTTCCAATGAATCTTCCATCTGCATTAGCGGATCACCTCCCGTTAGGCAGACTTCGCTAGTGCCATGCCTATCAGCCTCGCTGATTATATCTTCAACAGACCACTCTGTTCCCTGGCTCTTCAGCAGTGCGTAAGGAGTATCACACCATACGCAGCGCAGGTCGCATCCGGCAGTCCTGATGAAGAGCGTTGGAATTCCTATAAGCAATCCCTCGCCCTGCACTGACTTGAATATTTCATTTATTTTCATATTCGACAGGGTCCTCTATTCCGGCGTCCCTGAATCCCTTCAGCCTCAAAACGCACGAATCGCAAACGCCGCAGGCTCTTTTCCCCCCTTTGTAACAGCTCCAAGTCAACTCGTATGGCGCTCCTTTCGCTTTGCCCAACCTGACAATATCGGATTTTTCCATTTTAATCAGTGGAGCAATCACTTTTATTGCTCTTTTTTCGACACCTACCTTTGTTGCCACAGCAGAGAGCCTGTTGAACTCATCAATGAACTCGGGGCGACAATCCGGATAACCGCTGTAGTCAACCGCATTTACTCCTGTATAGATCAATCTGCAACCTCTGGCTTCAGCCAGACCAAGCGCAATGGAAAGGAAAACAGTATTTCTTGCAGGAACATAGGTGGAGGGTATGCCGGCAGCACCTGCAGCAGGCAAAGGTGTTGAGCTGTCGGTGAGCGCACTTCCCCCTATAAGGGAAAGATCTAGATCAATAATGATGTGTTCTTCAACGCTGTAGTATCTGGCAACTCTCTTAGCCGATTCCAGCTCCTTTGAATGCCTCTGGCCGTAATTTAGAGTAAGGGCCCTGATTGAATATTTTTCCGAGGAGAGGAGTGCAGCCACCGTCGTCGAATCAAGCCCTCCTGAGAGGAGAAGAACAGCATCAGTCACCTTAACCTTTCCTCCCACAATGCCTCCTGTCCCCTTCCTTCCGAAACGATCACCGTGAACGAGTAAATATTTTTTCCGAAGACGCCGATCTTCTTGAGTTCAAATGCAAAGTATCTCGAGAGTTCTTCTGCGCTTACGTTTATCAATGGCAGGATTACCACATCCGATGCCGGAATGACGTATCTCTTGCCGTTAAATTTGACGGTATACTCTTCACCGAACTTCGTTATTTTCATCGACGTACCGTCTGATGGAAGAACCATTTTATGGTCGATACTGTCAACAATCCGGTGGGCAGCTTTCTTCAGCTCAATGAAATCGAGTATTATGCCGTTCCTGTCCGGTTCGCCCTCAATTATCAGGCCCATAGCATAGTTATGACCGTGAAGCCTGCTGCACTTCTCTATCGTGGGCAGAAAGTGGCCCGCCACAAATTTGATTCCTGTTTCCCAGCCATCTATTGAAATTTTCATTCAAAAGCCCTTCGTCCGCATCAAGGTACTAATCAGACTTCCAAAGATTATTTTAAGATATCCGAAGTTTACTGCTTCAGCTCTTCCCAGATCTCTATGAAACTGTCCACTATTGTTCCGGGAGGGGGTTGATAGCTCATAAGCAGTTTTACGATTTTGTTCTCGTCCCTGATCCTGTATCCTCTTTCCACCCCAGAGGCTATCTTTTCCACAACGCCTCTTCTGGCGAGTTTATTGAGGTGATGTGAAAGCGTTGACGCAGAAACATTCATCAAGGGAAGCATGTCTTTATGCTGTCCTTTCCCGTTTTTCAGCAGGTAAAGAACGATCTGTAGCGGTATTTTCTGTCTCATGAGTCCCATTATTCTCTTTTCGTCGGATGAAAGAGTGTCTGTCCTTTTCTCTGAGCCGATAGGATCCCGCGGATAATAACGCCTGTACTGGCCATCTGTTATTGCTGTCACAATTCCGTATCTTTCCATAAAGTTGAGGTGATATTCTATCAGCGGAACACTCTCATTCAGTTGCCGGGAAAGCTCTCTGAGATGGAGGCCTGGAAAACGACAGACTTCGTCGTAGATTTTTCTCCTTGTCTCCAGTTCCAGGACATCATCGTCCATCAGGCAACACTCCTACTTCTTCAGAGTTGCTGCAAAAATGAGCAACAGTATGCCTATATCCATCACACCGACGATGATGAAAAATGCAGAGAGAGCAAAATACTGGTCAAACAGCTGATATGTGAAAACGATGCCCTCAATGAAGAACAGGAAGAAGGCTGCAGAAACAATCCCGATTCTTGAATTGCGGCTGCGTCTGTATGCAATCACCGATATGAGAAAAAGGACGAGCGCTATTGCTGTAACCCATGCTGCGACGAAATTCTGCAAAGTGACGAGGCTCAGAATGGACATTCAGACACATTCTGCCGCTCTTAGCGTCTCCGTCTGTAAAGGGAGGATGAAGCCACAAGGACGACAGCGAGTGTCAACGCGATTCCGTATATTATTATGTTCCCGGCAGCTTTGACTGCTGTAGATATGGCACCTGAAAGGGACTGGGGGGAAATGGCAATCACCGGGTCATGAACTATTTTCAACGCGGCAGGATATGTAAGTGTAAGTTCCTCCCCGTTAAACTGGTAGCTTACTCTGCTTTTGTTCCAGTTATTGCCTAAGCTGTTGGTTGTGAACGCACTGTTGTTCCATGCAAAATAGCCAGTGCTGTTGCCCTGGCCAAAATTCAGCTGTATATCGGACTGCGATGTTGAAAGATAGGGTGTCGCGTATGGCGAACTCACACTCATCACTATGGAAATGTTGCCCTGTGGCTGGCTGATAGGTGTCTGCAGCGGTGATATCGACATTACCTTTGAGAGATTTGTAGTCAGTATTACAAAAGAGATCTTGACCTCATTCGGGAAAAGTTCAAACGGACTGTTTGTTACAGGAGAGATTACCTGCACCGGCTTTCCGTTCACCTGAACAACCATCATGAAAATTGCGCCATTTCCTGAAGCGAGTATGCCAAAAACTTTTTCGCTGGCATTAACCGGCGCATACTGGCCAAGCATTGAATTGCCCATCATCGAGAATCCTGAGTCCTCAAATGATATGAGTGTAGTGTTGCTGCCGGAGGAATCGGTGTATACCAGCTTATGAAGGCTTATAGAAAACTCAAGAGATATGTTCTGCTGGGAGGACTCGTTTGTGAATGTCATCAGAAGTGTATTTCCCGCAAACTGAAGCTCGAACTCATTTCCTGGCTGCCCCTGGACCTTCGACAGTATTTGAAAATATCCGTCATTTGATGTGTCAACCGACACCTCCCTGTCTTTCTGCCCATTGTCTCCAAGGGCAAGTGACGAGGCAAGGACTGGCATGAGTAGCAGTGCTGCAAGTGCTATGGTAGCTATCTTGAGGAAGCGATGACCTTCCATATGGCTAAAAAAGCCTATCATGGGTATAAAACTCTTCTTTTACATATTTCGAAATTATTCCCGGACTTCCAATTACGATTTGATAAGATTCTTGCAGGAAGTGTCCCCCTTTCCGATACAGGAAATCAGCTCAACCTCTGCCGGTCCTATCGGTTCCTTGACAAAGGAACTGTCACACTCGTTGCACAGCACACCGGAATAAAGTTTCGCTGTCTTATTGAAAATGCAGTTGTGCCTGACGACAAAGATCTTGTCACCGTCCTTCTCTACCGTAGCCATGAACCCAAGTTTGTTCAGAAATGAAACAACGCTCTTTATGCGCATTTCTGTCGTCAATAAATCAGTACTTTCAACACTGTCTTTGAACTCCCTGACAACGTCCGATATAAGCTGGCTCAAAAGGATGTCGCCTCCTTTCTCATGGATTTTCTTGATGAGAAGATTGAGGAGAATATCATAGTGCTTGGGCAGCAGTTCGATTCCGGAAGTTGTCAGGCTGTATATTTTTCTGGGCCTGCCGACACCAAGATTGACGAACTTTGAGGTAACCAGCCCCATTCTCTCAAGGACATCGATGTGCTCCCTCACAGCTGTCGTGTTGATATTAAGCTGCCTTGCCAGCTCCTGCCCTGACCGCTCACCTGCACCAAGTAGAGTGATAATCTTTGTTTTTGATTCGCCAAGAAGGGATATATCATTGTCCATACTGACCTGATATCATACCACTCTGTTCATATATTAAATTTATGCAGTTTAGACACTAAGATATGTTTAAATACGATGGGTCTTATCGAATAATGCGAATAATGTATCACCCGCTTTAACTGAGGTATGAAGAATGACATCGGAACTCGAAATCAGGGAACTGAAGGTAAACATAGAAGGAAAACAGATACTCAAGGGAATAAATCTTACTGTCAGGCAGGGAGAGATACATGCAATAATGGGCCCTAACGGCTCCGGCAAAAGTACGATGAGCTATGCCCTGATGGGTCACCCTAAGTATCAGATTGCCGGCGGTCAGATTTTGCTCGATGGGCAGGACATCCTGGCGATGACATCGGACAAGAGGGCAAGGGCTGGACTTTTTCTGGGTTTTCAGTACCCAGTAGAGGTCCCCGGCGTACGCCTGGGTAATTTTCTGAGGATAGCTTATAACAGTGCTCATCCTGCAAATCCGCTGAGTCCGACAAAATTCTTCAGACTTCTCAAAGAGAAGGTAAATCAGCTAGGCATTGACGAAAACTTCATCGGCAGGTCGCTAAATGAGGGTTTCTCCGGAGGAGAAAAAAAGAGGGCTGAGGTTCTGCAGATGGCAATCCTACAGCCAAAGTTTGGCATACTCGATGAGACGGACAGCGGGCTGGACATCGATTCACTCAGGATTGTTGCATCGGCAATCAATTCAATGGCAGGACCGGACATCGGTCTGATACTCGTTACCCATTACCAGCGCCTCCTTCAGTACATAACGCCGGATTTCGTGCATGTGGTTGTTGACGGTCGCGTCGTCAAGAGCGGCGGGAAAGAACTTGCAAAGGAACTTGAGGAAAAGGGTTATGACTGGCTCAAAGAACCGGAAATAACCAACTGAACGGAGTGTAAAGATGGCATTTGACATTTACCAGGAAGAGATAATTGAACATTACAAGAGCCCCCACAACAAGAAGCAGATAGAAAAGCCGGACTTGTTCAGCCATGGCAATAATCCGGTTTGCGGGGACGATATCACTATTTATGTCAAGGTGGAGAACGGTGCTATCAGTGATATTGCATTCGACGGCAGAGGGTGTGCGATAAGCCAGGCATCCGCATCAATGCTTACGGACCATGTTAAGGGGATGAGCCTTGAGGATGTCGGTAGGATGTCCCCTGAATTTGTCAGGGAGATGCTTCACATTCCGCTGAGCGCTGTCAGAATGAAGTGCGCGACACTGTCTCTCAAGACACTGCAGGAAGCCATAGCCACACGGGTAGGTGCGCAGCAATGATATGCAACGATCTCAGACTGGAATACGGCGAAAACATTCTTTCCAGAATCGGAAATACTCCCCTTATAAAGCTTGAACGAATGTTTTCAGGTTCAAGCGCTACAAGCGTTTTTGCAAAGGCAGAATGGTTCAATCCGGGAGGCAGCGTGAAGGACAGGGCAGCATGCGCTATCATTGAGGACGCTGTGAAGAGCGGCAGCCTGACGGAGGAAAAGATTCTCCTTGACGCTTCGTCAGGCAATACAGGCATCGCATACTCGATGATATGTGCTGTCAGGGGATTCAGGTCAGCCATTGTAGTCCCGGGAAATGTCGGCAAGGAAAAACTTGAAATGCTGAGAGCATACGGATCCGAGGTGATACTCAGCGATCCAATGGAAGGAACGGATGGGGCTCAGCGGCTTGCGAAAAAGATGTATTCAGAAAATCCCGAACTCTATTATTATGCAGACCAGTATAACAACAGGAACAACTGGCTTGCACATTACAGGGGTACAGGGCAGGAAATAATCAGGCAGACAGGAGGGCATGTCGATTATTTTGTCGCTGGCTTGGGAACCGGAGGCACCTTTACCGGAACGAGCAGGATTCTCAAAGAGCGCATCCCTGGTGTAAAGACAATAGCGGTGGAACCGGACAGCCCTCTCCATGGAATAGAGGGTCTGAAGAGAATGGACTCGTCGATTAAACCGGGTATTTATGATGAAAGACTTGCAGACGAGCATATTTTCGTCAGAACAGAAGACGCGCAGAAAACAGTTATTGAGGCAGCAAGGAAGGAAGGACTCCTGATTGGTGTCAGTTCCGGAGCCGTCCTTAAGGCATGCATGGAACTGTCCGAGAGGGAAGGGCCGAGCAGCATTGTTACAATCTTTCCCGACAGCGGTCAGCGCTATCTGGCCGAGAGATTCTGGGAGGCGAGTTTATGAAAGTCAGGGTAATGATACCAACACCGCTCAGGCAGTACGTCGGAAACTCCGAATCAGTGGAGGTCGAGGGGTCAAATGTTGATGAAGTGCTGCAGAAGCTGGCAGGATCTAGCCCGCAGCTCAGGCATCACATTTTTGACGAAAACGGAAAGATGCGGAATTTCGTCAACGTGTATCTCAATGAAGAGGACATACGTTATCTGGAAAGAGGCAGGACGTCCGTCAAGGAAGGAGACATCGTTTCAATAATCCCCTCGATCGCGGGCGGCTCGAGCAGCGTGGCGAGCGAATTTACATATGAAGATATACAGCGATACAGCAGACACCTGCTTCTGCCGGAAGTAGGACTCGAAGGTCAGCTAAAACTGAAACGGGCTAAGGTTCTTGTTATAGGAGCTGGCGGCTTGGGTTCCCCGCTGCTGCTTTATCTCGCTGCGGCCGGCGTCGGAACACTGGGAATAGTGGATTTCGACACGGTTGATTTCAGCAATCTGCAGAGGCAGATTATTCATTCCCAGAAGGACGTCGGAAGAAAGAAGATTGACTCTGCCGAAGAGAAGATCAAGGGAATAAACCCAGGCATTAAAGTTGTGAAGCATGAGGTTCAGCTTAATTCACTGAATGCCATAGACATAATAGGCAAATACGACATCGTTATTGATGGAACCGATAATTTTCCAACCCGCTATCTCGTAAATGACGCATGTGTTCTGCTGGGAAAGCCAAATGTATACGGTTCAATTTACAGGTTTGAGGGGCAGGTATCTGTTTTTGATGCAAAGCAGGGGCCTTGCTACAGGTGCCTTTACGAAAGTCCACCGCCCCCGGGTCTCGTTCCGTCATGCGCAGAAGGCGGAGTTGTCGGCGTCCTTCCGGGGACCATCGGGACACTCCAAGCCATGGAGGCAATAAAACTCATACTGGGTGAAGGGGAACCTCTCATTGGCCGGCTTCTCCTGTTCGACGCAATGAAGATGCGCTTCAAGGAGCTCAAGCTCAGAAAAAATCCAGGCTGCCCCGTGTGCGGCGAAAATCCGACCATCAGAGAACTCATCGATTATGAACAATTCTGCGGTATTAGGCACGACGAACAGAACGAGCAGGACAGTATTTCCCCCGAAGAGCTGAGCAGAAGGATGAGGGAAGGAGAGCATATTGTGCTTGTCGATGTCAGGGAGCCGCAGGAATGGGAGATATGCCGCATCGAAGGGTCTAGACTGATTCCACTCAACGATATACCCACAAGGGTCAGCGAGCTTAGCACGGCCGATGAGATTGTTCTGTACTGCAAGGTGGGGCAGAGAAGTGCATATGCACTGAACTTCATGAAGGATATAGGGTTCCGAAAGGTAAAGAACTTGAAGGGAGGGATTAACGCATGGGCGGAGAAGGTGGACCCTGCGATGCCGCGTTATTAGGATCACTGTTTCAATTGTGTGACGATGAATGCTGAGGAGAAGAGATAAAATGGTAATAAATGAACAGGGAATGGATCGTGACTACAGCAGATACGGCTTCCATGATGAGGACGCAAAGTACGTATTTCAGACGCAGAAGGGCCTTAACAGAGAGGTAGTGGAGGCCATCTCCAGATTTAAAAAGGAACCTGAATGGATGAAAAATTTCAGGCTCAGATCTCTTGACATTTTCTACAAGAAACCGCTACCCCCCTGGGGCGAGGATCTAAAGGAGATTGATTTCAACGACATCTACTACTACATGGCACCGTCAGGGAAGAACAGTGACAGCTGGGACGACGTGCCCGACTATGTGAAGAGGACATTCGACAAGCTGGGAATACCCGAAGCTGAAAAGAAGTTTCTTGGCGGCGTCGGCGCTCAATATGACAGCGAAGTCGTCTATCACAAGATCAGGGAGGATTTAAGCAAGAAGGGCGTCATTTTTCTGGGCACGGACGAAGGACTCAGGGAATACCCGGAAATATTCAGAGAACATTTCGGAACGATAATACCGCCTGAGGATAATAAATTTGCAGCGCTGAACAGCGCAGTCTGGAGTGGAGGCAGTTTCATATATGTCCCTGAAGGAGTGGAAGTTGATATACCGCTGCAGGCATATTTCAGGATAAACGCGAAGAGCGTCGGTCAGTTTGAAAGAACGCTCATTATTGCGGAGAAGAACAGCCGGGTGCACTACATAGAGGGATGCACTGCGCCTGTATATTCCAAGGACTCGCTGCATTCTGCAGTTGTGGAGATCATAGCAAAGAAGGGTGCCTATGTACGCTACACAACGATACAGAACTGGTCCAACAACGTATATAATCTGGTGACAAAGAGGGCATTCGCACATGAGGATGCCACCGTGGAATGGATTGACGGTAACCTCGGGTCAAAACTTACGATGAAATATCCGTCTGTCTACCTTCTCGGCCCGAGGGCCAAGGGGGAAGTGATATCAGTCGCATTTGCAGGCAGGGATCAGCACCAGGATGCGGGCGCGAAGATACTGCATTTTGCACCTGAGACAACTTCAAGAATAACATCTAAGAGCGTCAGCAAGGACGGAGGAAGAACAACCTACCGCGGTCTCCTTCATATAGAGAAGGGCTCTACAAATGCAAAGAGCAGCGTAAGATGCGATGCACTCCTGCTTGATGAGAAGTCCAGGACAGATACCTACCCGTACAACACCATCAATGAGGAGACGGCTTCGACAACACATGAAGCAACCGTCGGAAAGATCAGCGAAGAGCAACTCTTCTATCTCATGTCAAGGGGGCTGAGCGAAGCAGATGCGCTTAATATGATTGTCATGGGATTCCTCGATGTGTTTTCAAAGGAGCTACCGATGGAATATGCTGTTGAGCTCAACAGGCTAATACAGCTTGAGATGACGGGATCAGTCGGGTGAATAACTCCCGCGGGTGAATCGTGCATGACCACAATCACACAGAATATACTGCAGACGGGAGAGGCGGATCTTCCCTCTCTGGCACATGAACCGGGCTGGCTATCAAACTACAGGAAGGAGGCAATTTCCGTATTCCGGAGTTCCAGAGCCGAGCCCAATCCGCTTTACACCAAATATGAGCAGCTGACAAAATTTGATCCGTCAGGCATTTCGCTCGCCCGCAATCCTGAACTTTCAGACAGGATCCCGGACAGATATGCCGAGATGGGTGACAGCAGCCTGTTCATGCTTCACTCAGGGGGTTCCGTCTTCAAAACAGGTTCAGTTCCTAACGGAGTAATATTCGAGGAACTTGGTGAAGCAGCCAGAAAATATCCTGATATTTTTGAGCGATATTTTAAGAGTAAGGGTCTGAGACCTCAGGACGACATATATGTGGCACTGAACAATTCGCTTTTCACCTCCGGCTTTTTCCTGAAGGTGGAAAAGAATACAGTACTTGACACTCCTGTTCACATAGTGCACATAGAGGATTCCCCCGGCAAAGCCCAGTTTCAGCAGAACATTATAATGATGAACGAGGGAAGCAGTGCAAACGTAACAGAGGAAATACTTTCGGTCGAAAATTTCAATGAAAAGTCGCTTTTCTCCACGGTGACCGATGTCATACTGTCCCAGGGAGCAGTGCTGCATCACGCATCTCTTGAAAATTTGTCTGCGGGCTCGATTTTCCTGAGCAATAAACGCGCTGTTGCGGGCAGAGACAGCAGAATACACTGGGTTTCAAGCTATATGGGAGCGGATATAACCAGGGCAAGGGCAGACACAGATTTTGCCGGCCAGGGAGCTTCAACGGAAGACTATGAAATACTGTTCGGCAACGGGAGCCAGAAGTTTGACGTCGTTACCGATCTGCATCACAATGTCGAATCAACGAGCGGAAGAATAACTGTCAGAAGTGTCCTGAAGGGAAAATCGCGAGCCCTGCTAAGGGGCATGATACGTATCGGCGAGAAGGCGGGCAATACAAGCGCCTATCTTGCCGAGCACGGAATGCTTCTCAGCAAAGATGCAAAATGCGATGCCATTCCCGGTCTGGAGATACTCACAAACGGTGTCAAGGCGACCCATTCGGCATCTGTTTCGCAGATGGACGAACAGCAGTTATATTATCTTCAGACAAGAGGTCTTGACAGAAATGAAGCTGAAAAGCTGCTTGTCCTTGGATTCTTTGATCCTGTAATCTCAAGGATACCCATCGACACTGTCAGGGACAAGATGCGATTTCAGATCGAGGACAAGTGGAACAATGTCATCTCCCTCCAGGCTTCCAGGCATCTTGATGAGCTGGAGTTTGAGAAGTATGTGAAGGACCAGATCAAGGGACCCGGAGAAAGCATATTCGAGGGCCACTACAAGTACAGGTGATTTACCGATGCCGTTTAAGCGCACTCTCTCTTTAAAGGATATGGATTCGGCGAAGATAATGAAGGTAGAGCTTGACGGCAACGATATAATGATAATTCGTCTGGGGGACAATTATCATGCTCTGGATGCTACCTGCACACATGAGGATGCAGACCTGTCAAGGGGTATACTTATGGGCAACGCAGTTGTATGCCCGCTTCACCTGTCTCGCTTCAATCTGGAAACAGGGGCAGTGGAAAGTCCTCCTGCGACGGAGCCGCTGAAAAAATATAATGTCAAGATTGAAGACGGGTATATCTATGTTGAAGTTTGAGGCTTTATCATGAAGCTCCCGGAAACACTTGGAGACGTGTCCCCTCTGATTGGTGATTTTCCTATATTCTCCGAAAGAAGGGAGAAGCTCATCTACCTGGACAGTGCCGCAACGAGCCAGAGGCCATTTCAGGTGATAGATGCGGTAAGTTCATTCGAAAGAATGCATAATGCGAATGTCCATAGGGGAATTTATCCGCTCGGGGAAGAAGCGACTGAGTTCTATGAAAATGCAAGAGGCAAGGTTGCCGGCTTCCTCCATGCAGGCTCTCCTGATGAAATAATCTTTCTTCGTGGAACGACTGAAGCGATAAACGTACTGGCATTGAGTCTTGGCATATGGAAACTCAAGCCGGGTGATGAAGTCCTCACGACCGTCATGGAGCATCATTCAAACGTTGTGCCATGGCAGATGCTCGCATGGAGGGGAATAAGGCTGAAGTTCGCGGATATTGACAGTGAGGGGCGCCTTGATATGGAGGATTTCAGGGCAAAGCTCACAGATAGGACGAAAGTAGTCTCGGTTGCACAGGTATCGAATGTTCTCGGAACCGTGAATCCTGTCAGAGAAATAGCCGATCTCGCTCATGATAATTCCTCTTTACTTATTGTAGACGGAGCGCAGTCTGCACCTCACATGCCAGTGGATGTAGAAAAACTGGACTGTGATTTTTTTGCGCTGTCCGGTCATAAAATGCTCGCACCAACCGGGATTGGCGCCCTATACGGGAAGTCGGAGCATCTCAGGGCAATTGAACCAGCCTTTGGCGGAGGTGAAATGATAAGCGAAGTACATCAGAACAGCTGCAGCTGGAATGTCCCGCCATATAAGTTTGAGGCCGGAACCCCTAATATCAGCGGTGCCGTCGGGCTCGGTGCCGCAGTGGACTATCTCAACTCCATTGGAATGGAAAATGTGGAGAAATACGACAAACTGTTGCTTTCTTATGCGCTGTCTAGACTCTCTGAAAGAAACGACATCGAAATTTACGGTCCGAAGGATGTCGAGGAGAGGAGCGGTGTCATAGCGTTCAACATCAATGGCATTCATGGTCATGACACAGCAGAGATACTTGGCAGACAGGGGGTATCCATCCGCTCCGGCCATCACTGCGCTCAGCCGCTGATGGACAGGCTCAATATATCTTCTGCCTCCCGTGCATCATTCTATCTTTACAATGGCAGGAAAGACATAGACGCCCTTGCAGAAGCACTCGACACGGTCAGAAAAGTTTTTGCATGATAGTGCATCCACCTTTACATGGGGGATAGATGATGACGCTCCGCATCAGGCAAAATCTTCTGGAAGAGGTATATGCACATGCGGTCCAGACATATCCCGAGGAGTGCTGCGGGTTCCTTTTAGGCAGAGGGGATCAGGACAGAATAATTTCTGCAACTCTTCCGGCAAAAAACTCATCGCATAATTCACGGAAAACCAGGTATGTAATAGATCCGGCGGAGATTATGAAATGCGAAAGGGACGCAAATGCAAAAGGTCTCAGTATTCTCGGCTATTACCATTCACATCCGGATCATCCGGCTGTTCCGTCGGAATTTGACAGGAAAAATGCGTGGCCTTCTTATTCATACCTTATAGTCAGTGTCATGCTCGGCAGCATAGCAGGAGTACGTTCCTGGCGCCTCTCCGAAGATGCTGCAAAATTCGTTAATGAGACTGTGGAGAATGAAGCCTGAAACTCAGTGGAACAGATATACCGAACTGCCCTTGTTCTTTCTCCTGTTTCGTCTTCTCCATATGATAAAAGAAAGTATTAGCAGCAGCACAATTATTGAAATAATCACCCCATCAAGCGGCGTAAGAGCAATAACAGATGCAACAGCATAGCCGGAATGATCAGAGCCTGGGCGCCTGCCATTTGCGGACCAGTACGTTGAAACAGACAATTTACTTCCCCTTCTTTGCCTCCACTCCGTAGTGGTACTTTCCGATCTGGAAGATCTTCTCGACCGTGAAACGTGATGAAGTGAGTATTTTTTCGGAGTCTTCCTGCGAAAGCCTTTCAGGAAGCGGAGGACCTATCGGCGACTTAATCTTTTCCCACTCAACCAGGGCTACTTTTCCGCCTTGCCTGAGTATTCTATGAACCTCCTTGAGAGTGCCCTCCCCCTCAAACTCATGAAGACTGGTCACTATTAGAGCTATATCTACAGAGTTATTGTCCAGCGGTATGTGATTTTCCCTGGAAATAAGGAATGAGACGTTTGAAAGATTTTTCTCCTCGGCGAGTCTCTTTGCCATATTTATGAACGGTTCCTGAATGTCAATCGCCATGACTTTGCCTTTCGAGCCAACACGCTCTGAAGCTGCCTGAAGAAACGCTCCCGGCCCGCAACCTATATCGGCAATTGTATTTCCGCTGCGGACACCGAATGAATCAAGGACGGATACAGGATCAATCAGCTTCAGCCTTTCCTCGCTCAACAGCGTGTCCCCTATTCCGACGGGGAATTTTCTCTTTCTCTTGCTGGACAAAAATTATACCCTCTCAGTAGGATGCATTGCGCAACTCTTTCATATTCATTCCCACTGCGGACATTATTACCAGAACAATTGCGAAAAGAATGTAGACAGCTTTGACCCCGACAAGTGATACCAGGAAGCCGCTTGATATCATTGAAAGCGATGCGCTCCCCAGCAGCAGCATTGATAGCGCTGCAAGAACGCTTCCAAGTCTGTCGTTCGGTGTCTTTGCCTGGATGAGAGTGACGAAAGGCACTATCGATATGCCTTCGACAAAACCAATCGCAGCTGCGGCTGCAGTTGCGAAAAGCGGTGAGGGAGAATAAGCAAACAATACATACAAAAGCGCATCAATCGCATTCGTTGCTATCAGTATCTTTCCGGCGACAAGACCTATCCTGAATCGTGTCACTGCGTAGTTGCCGGCAACTGTTCCAATGGCAAGAGAAACGAGAATGGAGACAAAGAGACTCGAACCGGAACTGAATACCGTTCTCGACATTATTGCCGGAAGGACTGTCATGCCTGCGCCGGTAAAATTTACAATTGAAAGAAAAATCACTATCTCAAAGAAGAGTTTCTCATTCCTGATGTAACGAAAACCGTCAAGGCTGCTTTTTCTGCGGTTGTTTTCCGGACTGCTTCTTATCTTCATCATACTCAGTATAAGTGAACTGAACAGGAAAATCGCGATCTCTATTGCTATTATGCCCTTAATGGAAACCAGAAGAAGGAGTACGCCTCCGGCAGCATAGCCGAATATCCTTGTAAGCTGGGTTGTAGCCTGTTGCAGGGAGTTGGCTGCAGTCAACTCCTCTCTGGGGACTGCAAGAGGAATGCTGCTGCTTCTGGATATGGAAACAAGCATGCCGAAGGTTGCTATTGCGAAAACAGATATAAATGAAAAATCGAGGATCATAAATTTCAGGGCAACTGAAGCGTAGAGCATTATGGCAAAAATGAACTGCATGAGTGTCGCAACGATCATGACTTTCTTCCTGCTGTATGTATCGACAATCCTGCCGAAATACGGTGCAAATATGAAATTTGGAATGTAGTAGAAGGCCGTTATCAGCCCGGCATAAAGAGGGTTGTGTGTCAGTATGCCGTAGACGAACCAGATCATTGCTATAGACAGCAGATAGTCGCCTGTTCTGGAAATCAGGGTTGCAGACCAGAGGAAGAAAAATCCCCTGTTTCCAAGGACTCTGATGTAACCAACTCTCTGGCTCATACTTTCAGAAGCCAAGTTATTATCAACCCACCGCGGACCATTACTTAATTGCCTATCGATATTAAACTGTGTTCCCTTTTTAATCGATATTCCTGGATCAGACATGGCAGCGCACTTTACGCTCGGTTAAGCAAGTTTTGGTTCAGGACGAGGAACTGTATATGATTGGATCATTCGGGCTTTTGCTTCATGCCTTTCATCTGTATGCAGCTGTCTGGATGGCGGAAAGGTTCAGTTACACAAGTTCCATCCCCTCCGGGGTAATATGGTGGTCACTGCAATTAGTTGACAAATTTTTGATGGTGTCTCGGATGAGATATTTGAAAGCACGATGATCGTCGATTCTTCTTCTGGTCTTATAGAAGCAATCGAGAAAGGAGGGTATGTGCAGTCCGGCAGCCGAGAGAATCCTATCGTAAAGAAAACAGAGGAACTCATGATGCCGGGATTAATCGATGCTCACATACACTTCACAAGAGCGAGAAAGTACGATCTGCTGGAATAGGTTGAACCTATCCGGTTATGTCAGCATTGAGATGCGTGAGAGACATGCTGAATCTTCTCAACGCCGGTATCACAAATGACAGAGATATGTGTTCGAACGCAGGCATATTCCTTCTCCAGTTTGTGGATGAGGATGATTTGGATGGTCAGGAGATTGTGACAGCGGTCGCTCTCTGTCTGAAACAGGCGTTAATGACGATCCGCATATTTTTTCCAAAGACATTGCCGAAAGACTGTCCTATTTAATTCATTGCGACAGCCCCTGGGAATGCCGAAAGGCTGTGAGGGAAGTTGGTCAGAGATGGAGCCAACGTAATCAAAGTCTATCCTCCGGCGGTTTCATACGGGTAGAAAAATCAGGCCCAGCTGTCTGAGGATGAGCCGAAGGCAATAGTCGCTGAACCGCATAAAATGGGAATCAGGATGGCCGCTCAAGCGTACGGTGAAGAAGCAATAGCAGCAGCTGTGGACCGTGATGTCGATTCCATAGAGCATGGAATTATGCGGTAAGGCACCGCC
Organism: Candidatus Sysuiplasma jiujiangense; assembly: GCA_019721075.1. Lineage (NCBI taxonomy): Archaea > Methanobacteriati > Thermoplasmatota > Thermoplasmata > Candidatus Sysuiplasmatales > Candidatus Sysuiplasmataceae > Candidatus Sysuiplasma > Candidatus Sysuiplasma jiujiangense. The sequence continues at coordinate 220,630 of JAHEAD010000001.1, read as the reverse complement.
TGGATGTACTGAAATCAGCCACGTTTGAAGGCTCCAAATGCCTTGGCATCGAATATACCGGAATCCTAAAGGAGGGAGCGGTGGCAGACGTAATTACAGTAAGGGAGAGGGCTGAGAGAAATCCGTCCATGCTGGCTCCAGAAAATGTTGAGAGTGTCATACGGCATGGAAAGCTTATAAAGGATCATTTCAGAACATTTGGTGCCATCGATTCATAACCTCCAAAAGATTGACACCTTAAGTGATGAGCGTAAAACTGTCTTGTACTCCAATTTTTCTCATTAGTGTTTTTTCCGCAGGGCAGTACTTAAATTACTAAGCTGTAATACACCACTAAGCTGGCATATTTTACGGCATACGGGGCATGTGAGCTGTAGAGTGGATGTTCGATTGGCGTTCCGGAAGAAGGAAAGACAATCGTTTAAACAGCAGTCTGTAATACTGTGTCGGTGAATCAATCTGAAGGAAGTGGATTAATTGAAGGTTGAACTTGTAAGTTACACACCGAATCCGGTGGAGTCCTGTGGCAGGGCGGCTGGAATTTGTTATGACAAGGAGCAAAAGGAAGATTACGGCTCATTCATAAAAAGAATAATCAGTTACGGGCACATGGATGTCATTGAACATGCAAATTTTACGTTCAGGGTGGAGGGAATAAGCCGGGCATGCTCTCATCAACTTGTCCGGCACAGGCACAGCTCTTTCAGCCAGAGGAGCCAGAGGTATGTATCCGAGAAGGAAAGCAGTTTTATCTTACCTTCCCTTGAGTATGTAAGTCCGGAAAAAAGGGAAGAAGCTTCCTCTGTCATGAGAGAATACATCAAAAGGAGCTATGAAGTATACGCTTCTCTTATAAAACTCGGAGTAAAGAAGGAAGATGCCAGGTTTGTTCTCACAAATGCTGCTGAAACACGACTTTTCTGGACAACGAATGCAAGATCTCTCAGACATTTTTTTGTAATGCGGCTGGACATAAGTGCTCAGTGGGAAATCAGAGATCTGGCACGACTTGCATTTGACGAGGTCATAAAAGTGGCACCTGCCTTATTTGATGATCTGCTGGAGTTAAGGAACACTGGACATCTCGGCCATCCCATCTATGAGTAAGGCGAGCGTAATTCAACACATCAGGCCGATCAGGTTCGTGCAGCATTAGCTCAGCTGCTCACTGCGCCTCCTGCAGATGAAGCCGGATAAGCAGAGAATATGCCGGCAAGACGATACTGGAGGCGTGCTACTGTGCCGTATATGTTTTGTCAACAAATCCTGACCGCCCAGCTGCCTTAAGCCTAACCTGTCAGCTAAACACCAGCCCATCAAAAGTTCGAGTGTGAAGCGGTTATTTTTGCCCATTGTTAGCCGTCCCTCAATTAGGAATGTATTTTAATTCATCACATTTTCACACTCCATTATGTCTTCCTATAATCATGCCACCGAAGAGCCTAAATGGCAGCGAAGCTGGAAGGATTGGAAAATATATCATTTCGATCCATCAAGTGATGCAGAGATATACAGTATCGACAACCCGCCTCGTTACACGTCCGGCTCCCTTCACCTGGGTCACGCGACCGGCTATCCTATAATCGATTTTGCCGCAAGATACAGGAGGATGAGAGGATACAACGTTTTCTTTCCGCTCTGTTTCGACACGAACGGTATGCCGGTTGAGACAGCAACAGAGAAGAAATATGGCATTACGAAGTTCAGCGTCGACAGGAAGACCTATCTGCGACTCTGCTCCGAATATGCGAACCAGTTCATAGGAACGATGACACAGCAGTTCGAAATGCTTGGAATGAGCCTTGATTCCTCAATTTACTATCAAACTGACTCCCCCGACTATAGAAGGCTCACTCAGATAACATTTCTGAGAATGCTGAAGGGGGGTCTTGCCTACAGAGGAACATTTCCTGTCAACTGGTGTCCGCATTGTAATACTTCCCTTGCAGACGCCGAAGTTGAGAGGGAAGACAGGAAGTCGAAGCTGTATTATGTCGAATTTCCTGTCAGAGAGCGGGACAAAATAACAATCGCTACAAGCCGGCCTGAACTGATCGGTGCATGCCAGGCCATACTTTTCAAGACAGGAGATAAGAGGTACAGTGAACTGGAGGGAAGAAATGCAGTCCTCCCCATGTATTCCAGGGAGGTGCCTATAATTGCAGACGATGGTGTGGATGCGGCCTATGGAAGCGGCGCTGTCATGGTATGCTCATATGGGGACAAGGAGGATGTTGAATGGATACTCAGACACAGGCTCCCGGCAGTCGTTATAGTTGATGAATTTGGAAAGTTGAATTCCTATGCGGATTTCCTATCCGGACTTTCAGCAGAGGAAGCAAGGGAGAAAATGATCTCATTGCTGAAGGAAAGAGGTCTAATTACCCGGGAGGAGGAGATAGAGCAAAGCGTCGGAGTTTGCTGGCGCTGTTCCAATCCGGTAGAAATAATTGAAAAGAAGCAGTGGTTTCTGAAGAGTGTTGAATTCAGGAAACAGATTCTCCAGAAGGCAGACAGGCTGAACTGGTTTCCTGAATTCATGAAACAGAGACTTAAGGATTGGACAGAATCACTCAACTGGGACTGGGTCATTTCAAGACAGAGATTATTTGCAACTCCCATACCTGTCTGGGAATGTACGAAGTGCGACGATGTTGTAGCTGCTGATGAGAATGAATGCTATGTTGACCCGCAGGAGACCGAGACCGGGCGCATCTGTCCTCGCTGCAATTCAGAACTGAAGGGAAGCAGGGATGTGTTCGACACCTGGATGGATTCGAGCATAAGCGTGCTTTACAATACTTTCTGGGAAAGGAACAATAGCCTGTTCCACCGTCTCTTTCCGATGAGCCTGAGAGCCCAGGCGCACGAGATAATACGAACATGGACATATTACACACTTCTCAGAGTCTTTCTGCTTCTGGATGATATTCCATGGAAAGACATCATGATTACGGGTTTCATTATGGCCCCAGACAGGACGCCGATGCACACACACCTCGGTAACGTGATAGATCCTGTTCCTCTGATTAGGAAGTACGGCTCAGACGCTCTGCGCTATTATGCTGCCACCTGCAGCCTTGGAACGGATCAGGCATTCAGGGAGAGGGACGTCGTCCATGGGCAGAGGCTGTGCAACAAAATCTGGAACATTGCACTCTTCTCCTCATCGTTCAAAATTGCAGCACAATCCAGAAGACCCAGGCTTAGACAGACGGACATGTGGATTCTTTCCCTCTACAGTAAATCAGTCAAAGACGCAACCGGGCATATGGAGAAATATGAATTTGACAAAGCAATGAAAGTTATTGAGCAGTTTGCCTGGCATGATTTTGCCGATGACTACATCGAGATGGTCAAAAAAAGAGCAAGGGAAGGTGATGAAGCAGCAGCCTGGACGCTCAGGACTGTTTCAATCGGAATTGTAAAACTGCTCGCGCCATTCCTGCCGCATGTGACAGAAGCGGTATATCAGCAGTTATTCAAGTCCGTTGAAAGGAGTATACATGTTTCAGGATGGCCAATGCCTGTCAGGATCAAAAAAATGGACAGCAGCGGCGTCCAGAAGGCTGTGAACATAATACACGCTGTCAGGGACTGGCGTGCAAGGAACAATTTCAACGGCCCTCTGGCGAGCATAATTATTCCACTCGATTCGAATGAGACGGCAGATTCCGCCTCTGAAATCGCCTCTGCATGCAGGGCGTCTGAGGTAAATTTTGCACAAAAAGGGGATTACAGAAAGGTTATTTCCGCAATCAGGCCGAACTACCAGTACATAGGTCCGAGATACAGGGAGAAGGCAAAAGAAATCGTGGATGTTATCAAATCACTTCAGCCTTCAGCGGTTACCCTCAATGACGATGGAAGCATTTCATGCGGAGATATGATTATTGAGAAGGAGGCTTTCTTCCTCACTTATTCATATATGGCCGGAGGAGCTGAAGCCGATGCCGTCCAGTCCGGGGATGTATTGTTATTCATAAGAAAGTGAAGCCTGTGGAAGAAGCGGTTATTTCCAGGAAGACTGGTTCTTGTCATTTTGTGCAAAAACATCCTGTCGTTGAGAAATGGGCAAATGTTTATTCGAGCGGTATGGAAATTGGCGGCTGTCCCTTGAACGATTTTGCATCACGTGTCCTTCAAGCATACCTGGAGGACGGTATGAGCGTGCTTGACGTCGGATGCGGAACCGGCAGAACAATCCGGCATCTGCACTCCATGAAATTCTTCGCTGAAAGGAATATTCCTGAAGTAACCGGAGTGGACATCTGCATGGAAGCACTTCTTAGGTGCAAGAAGGGTATGCAGATCATATGTTCAGACATGTTTTCTCTACCCTTCCCATCAGGCAGCTTTAACGTGATTCTTACAAGGCAGATTATGGAAGGTTACATGAAGGAGGAGATTCAACAGCTCTCGCTGTCTTTCTCTGCAGTTTTAAGGGAAGGCGGTTTCCTCATAATCGAAGAAAGGGGCCCAATGGACTCAAGAGCGCGACATTCGTTCAGCGCATCTGAAACGGGCGACCTTTCCGCCTGCCGGTTTCTATCAAGACAGGATCTGACGGAACTTTTCGCTCCTTTTGCTTTGGTGGATTGGGAAGAGTGCCTGAGGCGCAGGAATACACCGGCCGGGAATAAGCTCGTGTCACACACGGTGTCGCTGCTCCTGAGGAAGCCCTCTTCTTCTGGTGTATTGTAAATGCCAGCGATAAAGAACATTGCTACTGGACAGATCCTTGCCTTAAATTGCAAAGTTTCTGTTTTGTGATGCTGGCTTTGACAAGTATCGAAGGACGCAAATGACAGCTGTTGTCTTATATATGGGTTTGAAGAAAATTAAGCCGAGAATTATGAAGAGCTTAAGCACCTCCATTAAGGCAGGATTATTGACGGCGCTGATTATTGTTTCAGCTTTAATTGTGACCCAGGGCGCGGTAACAACAGCATTCGCATCTCCGTATGCAGGCAACCCTCCAACGCCAACCAACCTTACCGTTTATTTCCACAATCTCTCCTCGCCCGTTACTGTGGGAGGTGCCCCGCATCTTCATATTGCGAACACACTCAATGACACTGTTGCCAAGTATGCCAATTCTGGAGACAATATTTCAGCGGTACATTACCTGTCTCTTAACTTCACGCTATATCCGCAACTGTCAGGTCCACTGCAGTTGAACGGCACAATGTTCACTTATTTGTATATGACGCAGAACGGTTCAGCCCCCACATCCGGGCATATAACAATGTCTCTTTACCTGGACGCTCCCAACGGAACATCTCAATTAGTAGCTACGGGGCCTGCAACTTCGACATCAGTCACCTATCCCGGCACGGCACCAACACTGATCAGAATAACCGGTCCCACTGTAAACATGACAGTTAAGACAAACTTCAGCCTCTCCTTCGTTATAGTGGTGAACGGCGGTACAAGCCAGACTTACAATGCGTTGTGGGGGCATGTAAAAAATACATACTATTATTCAGAAACGGTAGTTTCTGCCTCATCCTATCTTGAAGTCAGCAACATGTATGCGGTCAACAGCGCCGGCACACAAGTATATTCTCTGCCCAGCAATGCGACAAATAAGAATATTACTGTCTATGCAAACCTGACAGACCCTCTCGGGGCGTACGATTTCTACTCATGGCCCGTGGATTACACAATCAGCAATTCCACTGCCACCGTCGTAAGAGGTTTTATGACTGCAGTTACCGTTTTTTCAGTCAACAGCTACTACGAGTTGTATAAATTCGAATTCAATTACAGTGGCTTCGCCCTCGGTATTTACACGATAACCGTAAATGGCACCGACAACACAATGCACAATTATCTGGCCTCGCTTGGCGTGATCTATGGAAGGAACGCACACGGGAGCCTGCAACTGTCTGTCGGACTGCCACCGGTTAAGGCGGTTTTCACTGTTCAGGACACTCTTGGAAAAACACTGAACGGGGCTGTTGTCAGGGCATACTATTCAGCCTCCTTCATCGCATCCAATCGCACCAATGGCACCGGCGTGGCAGGTCTATTCCTGTTTGGTGGCAATTACACCGTTGAAGTATACTGGCAGCAAGTAAATGTAGGCGCATTTGCTGTTGCTGTCAACAACACCAGTTATGCTTTCACACTGAAGGCAAAGGTGTATTCGCCTACATACATATTTGAGGATCAGTCCGGAATGCCTCTCACGGATGCTTTCGTATATCTGACATCGCCAAACGGAACTGCCCTGCCTCTCCTTGTCACTTCAAGCAACGGTTCTTATCCGCTCGACGAAATGGCAGGCGGAAACTACTCCACGGTTGTCTACTGGCACAGCTCCCTTGTATTCAGCGGTTCTATTGACTTCAATGCCAACGGAAACATACCTGTGAATGTAAATGCATTCAGCCAGACATTCAAAGTAGTCAGTGCTTCGGGAACTGCGGTTCCGACAGCAAACGTGCTCGTTGTTAATACGACGACGGGAACCGACATAGGCTTCAACACTACAAACGCCTCAGGCCTTGCATCATCGGTGATACCTTACGGTTCATACTCCGTCTTTGTTTACTGGAAGGGCATTCTTGTCTACCAGAACAGACAGGTTCTGCTCAACAACCCGACTGCACCTGCTATGGTTCTCAACGCTTCAATATACACGGTGACTGTCAGAGCAGTCACGGCCGCCGGACAGCCTCTCGGGAATGTCGTTGTTAATATATACAGCAACGAAACAGGAACCATCCTGTCTGCAGTTACATCAAGCAGCGGCTATGCCACATTCGAAGTCGCCGGAGGCAGTTATGCAGTAACGGCATCGTTCTACACAACTTACGACCTTACACCGGTATCGCAGAAACTGGTGCAGTCACTGACTGTAACTGGTGCAACAACACTCACTATGAAATTCACGCAGGTTTATCCTCCAGTCACTGCCACGAATCTGTTCTACCTCATCATCGCGCTTGTTGTCATAATTGTCGTTGCAATAGCGGCTGTTGCATATATCGCAAAGAAATCCGGTCTGTTCGGCAAGTCAATAGAGAAGAAAAAGGAAGGGCAGTGAAAAACAGCTTCACTTCCCCTAAATTTATTTAATTTTTTCACATTTCCTCATTTTCTTTATACTGATCCTGGCTGATGCAAGCAATCCTGTCCCCTTCACCACAATTCCTTTTCCGTTCAAATCAATTTTCAATTCACCGTAGCCGCCAAAGGACAGTACTCTCTCTCTTATATCACCATAAATGGTGATTTTCAACGTTCCGAAAATGGTCTCATCCGTAAACTGCGGATAGCCTTCAGATGTCACAAGTATCGCACCGTCCCTTACGAAAACGGGAATCGTCTCCAGCGGTGCAAAATAGTCTATCACTGAAGGGCCTTCAATGCATCTACCTGTCCAGAAATCAAACCATTTGCCATCCGGCAGATAGACTTTTCTCTCCTTCCCGGAAACTATGGGCGCGACAAGCATGTAGTCGCCCAGCATGTATTCATCCTGTATATCTCTTGTAAAGGGATCGTCTACAAATTCAGAAACGATTGCCCTGACAAGCGTCTTGCCTTCGTTAAGTGACTTTGCCGATTGCCAGTAAAGATAAGGAATGAGGGAGTATCTCAATCTGTCATACTTGGTGAATATCTCCTGAGCCTTCTTTCCGAAATGCCAGGGCTCTCTCGGAGTGTTTCCATGTGCTCTGGAATGCGAAAAGAGAAGTCCCATCTCAGCCCATCTGATATAGAGTTCAGGCGATGGTTTTCCTGCGAAGCCGCCAATATCAAAGCTCATGAACGCACCCCCAGAGAGAGCATAGGACAGTGCACCTCTGAGAGATGCCAGCATGTCCCTCTCAAAACAACGTGGATCTCCTCCCCACTGCACTGGATACTGATGTATTCCCAGGCCGCCGCTTCTCCCCCATACCATCCCAACACCCTTCCTCCTGCTCACTGCTTCGAATACAGTCTCGTTGTAAAGCGTGGGATATATGTTATGCGCATCCTCTGCCTCCATTCCATTATATTTTCCGAAATACGGTGCCCCTTCGCCGTAATCTGTTTTCAATACGTCAACGCCAAGATCGAGGAGTTTGTCAATTTCATTTGCAAACCACTTCTTTGCATCCGGATTCGTGAAGTCTACAGCCCCGAAATCATGTGTTATGTGGTCAAACATCGTTATAGGAACCCCTCCTTCATCGCTTACCATGAGTCCATTGACGAGCAGTTCGTCAAATGCCTTCGATCCCCTGGGAATATACGGATTTATCCAGAGAGAGAGCTTGAAAGACAGTTTATGCAGTTCTTCGATCGTTTTGGATGGATTCGGAAATTTATCAGGGTCCCATTCAAAAGTGCATCCTTCTCCAGGATATCCCATCTCCTTGATCTCATCCGGATAGTCTGCCGCAATCCTGCTGAGCAGCACATCTTGGTTGCCGTAGTAATCTCCATATGCCGCATTATTGCCCCCTTTTTTCCTCATCATCTCCTTGATCGAATAAGGCACCGGTCTTCTGAGCCAGTCCGGATCGAGATGAATTACGTCACAGGGAATTTTCCTCCTTCTCATTTCCCTGGCTACTGAAACCAGTTCCCTGTGATTCTTATATGAGCAGCGGCTCATCCAGAGTCCGTAAGACCAGAGTGGGGGGAGTTTCGGTTTTCCTGTTGTTTTCCAGTACGCTGCGATAATTTCATTGGGTCTGCCGGCGTACAGAAAAAGTTCTGCAGTCTTTTGTCTGACACTAATCTCACCGATACCTTTGAAATTATGACCGAAATCAAAGTCAACAATCCTGGTCGAATTAACGAAAAGACCATACCCTCCTGTGCTCCAGAAGAACGGATACGTTACATAGGTTTCGTCATTCGGTAGTCCGAAAGCATCCTTGACATTCACGCTTAAATTCTGTCCATTTTTATTCAGGTCGCCAAAAAATTCACCCAGTCCATATATACCTTCGTTATCTGAAATTTCGAAAGGAATCTTAATGCTGTTTTCAGACGCGGAAAGATTTTCAGGGAAACCTCTCTTGCCGGGCGGGAGATTGCCAGGTATAATGAAAATCAACTTTCCTTCATAGGCTATCTGAAGCGAGCGATCGCCTGTTTCTTTGATCAGGAATTTGCCAAGTGTGGCTTTTACGGTTCTACCGCGTCTGGTAAAATTCTTTCGCCTTCCTATGCTCAACCTCAGTATGTTACTTCCGCCATGCCGGAATGCGAGGAATGTCATATTCCCGTCCGAATTTTCAAAATGAAATGTGGCTTCCGTGGAAATTTCGCTTCTTGCCAACAATTACCACCTCCGATTATCGACCTTCATGGTGTCCATCTATTTTGGGCGGTCTAATGCACTAAAATCCTTAAAGCTGCGTATTGGAAATTGTGGTTTTACATCATCAATTTTATCATTCTTGTTCACTGGGCACTGTATCGCCGAACTTGCTGTCAGTCAACGATTTGAAGGGATGAATTTCTTTGTGTATTGGAAATTGTGTATCTCCTTCCGCTTCTCAAAATTTAAATAGTTTGACCTCAATCAAATCACTGTGATATAAAATGGTCAGTTTAGTATTGACCGAAAAGGCAACAGACAAGGTCAAGTCTCTTATCGCCGAACAGGATAATAAGAACCTTCTACTCAGGGTGTATATGACTGCTGCTGACCACGGCTTCAGATACGGTATGGCGTTTGATGAAAATACCGATCCTTCCCAAGACATAGAACTTGTTCAGGATGGTGTCAAGATAGTCGTTGATAAGGAGAGCGCCAATCATCTGGAAGGCACTCAGATCGACTATGTAGAAACCATCGAAGGCGGCGGCTTCACGATAAATAATCCCAATGCCAGAGTGAGCAACGGCGCCGGCTGCAGTTGTGGCGGCGGAGGCTGCGGTTGCGGCTGCGGTTCCTGATCGACAGGTTTTGCTCGAATTAGTTTTGGCCGATATCTGTGCTTACAATCGCGTGCCAACCGCGTTAGTTCGCATTTAGCATACCAGTTATATATGGTCCGTCCCATGGTATGCAGTAATCACTGGTGATTTGACGAATAAGATCTGCAGGTACTGTGGCAGGGAAATGAAGTTACATACTCTACTCAGGAGTGCTGTTGTCAAGTATGTGTTTCACTGCCAATGCGGTGCAGCCTGCTATGAGTGTTGAATTTTCAGTGGTTATTTTTATTGCCGTCTCCGAAGTCGAGACTTATTGGGTTAAAATTTAATGGTTATGTGCAGGTATATATTTCATTGGTTTAAGTCCAACAGGTTTTACAGTTTAAATTAAATAACTGAAACAATTTGTTTTTTTGCTATGATAGAGCAGATAGACTCAGATACTTTCAGCGCCGTTGATATGAGGGTCGGCATTGTGAAGGAAGCCACTTATTTTAATGAGGCTAGGAAGCCCGCTTACAAGCTTCTCATTGACTTTGGATCTCTGGGACTAAAGCACAGCAGCGCACAGATTACTGCACTTTACAGGCCTGACGAACTTATCAACAGGAAGGTCATAGCGGTCGTAAATCTAAAGCCCAAGCAGATTGCAAACTACTTGTCAGAGGTCTTGGTTTTAGGTGTACATACCGGTGGAGGCGAGGTAGTTCTCCTTGAACCAGAAAGGGATGTTCAACCTGGACTCCGTATTTCCTGAACCGCTGAACCGCTATATTAGGTGAATATCGAATTACGATATTCCGGACTAATTTTGTCTATTTCCACTGACGGTGAAAGTCGTCATCAGGGGTGGTGTAGCCATCAGTATATATACTTTTTAATCAACAGGTCGGAGATTACTATTATTGCAAGCACAATAAGCGATGTGTAGATAAAATCTGTCGAATTATGTACTATGTAGGAAAAGATGGTCAGGGCAAGTGCTGGCGGATGACTGTATTTTGTAAACGAAATGAATGCAGAAACAACCAACATATTAAGCATAAGTGCAGTAAAGTCAATTCCCAAAATCAGGTGTATTGCCTCAGAACTTATGATGACGAATACGTACGAAACAGCAATATTTTCGGGTCTTGAAAATTTGCTTTCTCTTTCAAAAATCAGCAGATATGCCGAAACCGCATAAGGAGGTGCCAGAAGAAAACTCTTTTGGACTGTGATCACTATCATCATAATTGTGAAAACAACAAGAAAGAGAGAAAATTTTTTCAATCTTTCCTGTTTATGAACTTCTGGACTTTTTCCTTTAAATATCTCAGTTTTTGTATTCACCATAATTATGCCAGCTACATTCAATAATTTTAACGATAGCTGAAAATTGCAGTAAATTTCATCATAAAATAATCTTGTCGCCGAACAAACAAACAACATTCAGCATGTTAATATAAGAACCGTGCCAATCAGTCATAAGCGTTTTCCTCCCATCCATCCGGTCAAAAAGCGGAATGAGAATGTTCCCAAGTTCCTCACTCCTCCTGTGAGTGAAAATTCAGCAGACATATATCTCCGCCATTTACCTGTTTCGCAACGAGATTTAGCTTCTCCGATTCTTTACATTTGAGAGCCAGAAGATTTTCGCTCAGTATTCCTTTTCCACCTATTTTGGCCTTTATCCCGGCACAAAGTTTAGTGATCAGGTCTTTCCAACGAGGGCGCTTCTCCATTAGACAGCTATCTCATTCCCTGTCCCCTCCTCTTCAATCGTAAATGTGTTCCTCTTTCACCATATATTTGTGTGCTATGGCGCCACACCCGCACCGTTGCTCAGATATGCAACGAATGAAGGATGATTCTTCACGCCGTGCCGTAGCCTGCTGAGCGTCACAGCCAGTACTGTGCAGAGGTTGCGCGTCAGGAACAGGTCCACATTGCAGAAGCCGCAGACTATCAGTCTTAGCTGCAGCAACGTGTTTCTTCCAGTTGCTGAAATGCCCCTCCTTGCTGGTGTAAGTGCCGGTCCAGAATTTTCTCGCCTCCCGGGACACCAGGAAGGGTGCCCGGGTGGCAAATATTCACCGGCGATTCTGGAAACTATTCGTCGGCGAATCTGGCAAGTATTTCTCCGGAGAAAATGGCAAAAATTAGAACGGCGTTTCCAGATTGGGCACCGCCCTGCCGGTGTCGATAAGGTATTCGTTGAGCTTATGATGCGGTATGCGGTATCCGCGCCTCCTCAGCTCCCTGAACAGGAGGCGTGCGCCCAGCCGTATTTCGTTACAGACAGTGTCTGTTGCATTCCTCTCCTCTGCTGTGTGGGGTGCCGATGCATTCCTGCCAGGCTGTTTCAGCACAGGACAGATGCCTGTCCTCATGTACTGTGCAAACCAGCTGCCTCACCCTCCTTGCGGTAACGCCATACTGTATGGCGTCAGGTGAGACAGGCCAGTCTTTCCTGTGAACGATATGATTGCAGATGAAACGGATTTGTGTCTCATTGAGTTTGGCCACAGGGGTTATGGGGGGTGAAATAATTGTTGTACTCGACATAAGTGCGCTGATAATAGATCAATTCTTAAAGAGACGCCTGATTAAGTGATTGAAGCAGATTGCCTCAGCAACAAATGAAAACGATAAAGCTGATTTGCGGACCTTTGCCGGATTAAGAATGAACAGAGATGAATTTAGAATGAAATCAGTGACAGGAAAGAGAGTGACTCCATCAAAGGAGTTTCTGGAAGCTACATTGGCTGACAAAGGTGATGAGGAAAAATATTGCCTCGTCTGCGGTACAAAGGGAACGAAAGCTTTCCCTACCACAATAAGAAATCATGTGGATGTAAAATACTGGGCTCTCATAAATGACTCATATCGCTTTTCTTCAGAGTCTAGCTGCGATGTAATTTATTACAGCAACCGGGACGGGATATATTTCTTCAGTGATGAAGTGAAAACGCCTTACGCACTCAAGGAATTGGCTTCTCCCAGGCCTGTATGTTACTGTATTGGCATTACGGAGGACGACATAAAGAACGAGATACTTAACAAAGGATGTTGTGATTCTCTCGAGGATATTGAGGAATATACGAGGGCAGGTACCGGAAAATGGTGTTTTGTAACCAATCCAAGCGGTAAATGCTGCAGGGAATATCTTCCCGGAATTGTGGGAAAATTTCTTAAACAGGTAAAGGAACCTCGTGTTAAGTCTCAACTTTCCGTAGTAGCAAACAAACTCAAAGGCGACGACGTGGATTTTACCGACGTCACTCTCAAGATTGAAGGAATGACGTGCGACAGTTGTGTAACGACCGTAAAGTCGGCCCTTGAAGGAATTGGGGCCGAATCGGCCATGGTATCTCTGAAGGATAAAAGGGCGACCGCGAAGATTCCCAGAGCTATCAGACCGGAAGACGCGGCTAAAGCGGTATCTGATGCAGGTTATGAGAGCACAGTCGTAGACGGCAGATAGTCACTCATGAGCAAAATTGCAGAATTTTGATTTTGTTCATTACCCGAGCAATCGGAAAGAACCCTGAAGTTCAAGGCAATAGATTAAATCCAAAGCAGCTCTAATGTTTTGATGAGTATTCTGTGCCAATAATCACAGAATGTCGACGCGAGGGGAATTTGATGAATCTGTCTGTAACTGCCGTGCTTTCTGTAATGTATGTATTCGACGTAATTGCGAGTGTATTTGTGAAGAAACCGATTCAAGTGACTTTTGGATTTCTCACAATAATTTACTTATCATCCGTGATAGAGATAGTTGTCATCTCCTTTCTTTTCCACAAATCACGTATTGGGCGTGTACACAGATTCCTTCGTAGGACCTAATCGTGATATATCACGATTATGCAGGTCGAGTCAATAAGCCGGAGTGATCTGAATGAAAAATTGGACGCACACATCGGAAGGGTCTTGGTGGATTTCCGCATCGCTAATAGAATTCCTTCTTTAAATCAAAGATTCAACAACGGGATAAGTTTCGCGCCAGGTCAAAAAATATTGTACAGTTGCATGGGCATCTAATACTACCTTTTTTGATGGTAAAAACTTAAATTTGAGACATTATTTGTCGACCAAAACCAGTTTCGGTCTTTTGTTTATCAATCGCAACACCGAATTAACCTAACTCTTGTTGCTATACTCTAACTCAGAATTCATGATGCCTTATTGTGCAAAGACGTTTTATATTAAAGTGTCTTCGTTTAATAGGACACAGCCGCCTCCCCTGCCTTGTTTCGAAAGGAAAGTGATATTCATGGGTTCAGCAAAATTGTTCAACGATGGCAAAAATCTTTCAGGGTTGGCGAATCTCGGTCTTACAAGCCTTTCACATTTCATCAACGATGGCACTGTCATATTTGTTCCTCTTGTTGCAGATCTTCTCTCAGTGGAGAGGGATATGTCTCCGCTGCTTGTGACATTGATGTTGCTTCTGTTCTACGGTATCTCCTCACCTTCAAGTGCTTATGTTGGAAGGCTTGTCGACAGATCAGGAAGGAGTGGATTTTATATGGGACTTGGTCTCTTGCTTCTGGCAGCAGGCCTTTTCGGTTTTTTTATTTCTGTGCAGACGTTTGCGGAACCAATATATTATGATATTTCACTTGTTTCCTCTGCGGTTTCTGGTTTAGGAAGTGCATTCTATCACCCTATCGGCGCCACCATTTTGCAATCTTCATTTAAAGAAAAAAGTAGGGGGAAGGCGCTCGGCGTGAACGGTGCGGTGGGGAGTCTTGGCAGAGCAGTCTACCCGGTATTGTTTTTCATATTTTCGGCTTATATGGCAAAGTCTGGTTCCCTTCTTTCCTTTGGTATAATCGGATTTGCTGCCTCTATGATCGTTTTTGCTTTCATGTGGAGAGAACCAGGCGCAACAACAAAAAGCAAGGGGATTCAAGCCAGTCATGGATTCAAAAATGCGCTTACCAAAGGGATAATCATACTGACTGTGGTAGCGTTTGCGAGATCGGCCGTAACGCAAGGTATAATATCATGGGCGCCTGAATATTTTACTTATGGCAAATCTCTGGGTTTTTCGGCGTCTTTGGGTATTGCGCTCACAACTATGTATGCAGCCGGAATAATTGGTCAGCCGATGTTTGGATTGCTTGTTGGCAAAATGAACAAGAGAGTTCTTCTGGCCGTTAGTTTCATAGGCACTTCCTTAAGCCTGTTTGCCTATCTGTATGTTTCCGGATTGTTCACAACCCTTTTTCTTGCTTTATTTGGTTTGTTTACTTTCAGCGGTTTTCCTTTATTCTTTTCACTTACTTCGGACTACGTTCCTCGTGGATCCTCCACTACGGGGAACGCCCTTGTGTGGGGACTGGGAATGACAGGCGGCTCCGTTATTGGTCCTCTACTTCCTCCTCTGATTACAGGCGGATCGTTCGCCGGTCTGACATTTGCGTTCGCCGTTCTTGCTCTGATAAATCTTTTAATTATTGCAGGCATTTTCATGCTACCTGAAGTATCAGAAGTTGGCAAAGTTTCACTTTTTGGCTGAATTGAATTCCGCACTTTTCAGATGCCGCTGATAAAAGGAACGATACTAATCTTATTAATAGCCCCAGATTTTCAAATTCTTATATCAGAAGTTCGACAAAATGACTATTTTTCCTCGTGAAATTTCTGTTTTGTATGGCAATCTTTGTTTGTTGTAATTGCAACTCATGTATACATGCATCAGCATGCATCTTACGTGTTTCAGAAGAGGAGTGTCGCCAAAGGAATACCTACTATTCTCTCGTCGAATCCGTCAGCGTGGATAGAAGGGTAAAGACGAGGATCATAAAGGAGCAGGGAAGACTGAGCGAAGAAGAGTCAATGAAGTGGAATCTGCTTCTAAGGACAGAGCCACATGATGCCGGCAGATGAATACTCGATACCTCCGGCATAACGACACTGCACTCATACAGCCACGGCACGGCAGCACTGGCGCATTCGAAGTGAACGAGACTTGGCATGGATTCAGCTGTCTACGATGTCCTGCCGCATGTTAAGTGAAGGCCGCTAGGTGCAAAGTTCATTTAGGCAATGGTCTTCAACCGCATTGACGACACGTGGAGTAAGCTCACGATGCCAGAATGGATGATAGTGGCGTGATTCGATAAACGACTTCCGCCTTCACCGGCACATTACAAACGACGATTGAGCGACTACAATCAACAGACGTGCAGAGCGCTGCCCGCCACACCCCCCTTCAATGAAAGGGGAAGAGACCATCGAGTACTGCAGGAGCAAAATCGTTATCCGGAAATTCAGGACACAGAACTCAGTTATTGAAACACGGCACTAGACACCAATTAATAATTCTCTTTCGGCTTGGGCAAGAATATCACAAACAACTGATCCAAGTCTGTTATGTAAATGTTTAAATCAGACAGTGGTAGTCGTCTTTTTCCGAGGTGTAAATCTTCATCCAATGAATATGGTTCCTAATCGAAAAATTCCGGAGTTCGCATATTTGGCCGTTATATTGTCATTGATGACAATTGCGGTGAGGGCAACCAACAACATGATCACAACTACCGTTCCACCCCTTGCAAAAAGTACACTCGGTTTCAGCAATAATGGAGTAGGCATACTCGCTGCGCTTTCCTTCATGGCAACCTTTGCTGCAACATCATATTTGAATCCCCATCTACAGGGGCAAACTAGGAGGCGAGCTTTCATTCTGTCAAACCTCGCAATAGTCGCGGCATTGCTTCTTTTCTATTACTCGAATGCTGCTACAATCTGGCCCATCGTAATAATCGCGGGCCTGGCAAGCGGTATAATAATGCCGAATCTGATTACTTCAGCCTCCATGGTCAGAGACCTTAAGTCAACCGAACGTCTCCTTGCGATCTATACTACTAGTCTCAGCGCAAGCTTGATAATTGGTCCTTTCATAGAGATACAGATCTTAAAATATTTTAATTATAGGAGCGTGTTTCTTTTCTTTATTGCTCTGGCAGTTATTGCGTTTACTCTTTCTTATGCTGTGCAGTTCCCGGAGATCAAATCGGAGTTACATGGCAGAATTGTTCTCAGGAACACTGGTTTTCTCTCATCGCTTCTGGCGAATTCGACATACAGTGTACCTTTTGCTGCAATTACGACATTTCTTGTCATTTACGCTTCAGATAAATTCGCGGTCTCAAGAAGCGTCGCATACCTTTCATTTATTCCTTTCTTCACGATATCCTTCATAACACGGCTTACCATTGCCATTCTTCCGCGTAAATCCCTCTATCCGTTATTCATCTGCTCAGTCGTTATAACTTTAGTCGGACTGGCTGGTATGGTGTTTTCTCCATCATTCGTACTTTTCCTAATCCTAATGGCGTTGCTTGGTTTTCCCCATGGTTCTATATTTCCCTTATCAACAATACTTATAGCCCGCGGTTCAAGCAGGGAGGAGAGAAGCGCAGTAAATTCCTATTTCATGGCATTTAATAACCTGCTATTTGCCGGAGTACCTTTTGCGGTAGGCCTGTTATCCTCTTTTATAGGCCTTAATTATTCCTTTCTTTTCCTGACCGTTCCAGTGGCATTCTCTGCATCTCTGTTTTTGATTAAGTTCAGGAGGAATTCAATAATAACCGGCATCTCTTGAATTATTTTCAGCCATGTGCCCAATTATAGCTCTCCACAGAAGTTCTATGAGAAACATCAAATCTCGGGAATGCCACAAGCTCTCGCGACAGGTATGGGCACAATTCCAGAGCCTGATTCTTTCTTTCTCAACAAACTTGCAAGGAGTGCAAGGATCCAAGGGAAAGGGATCGTCTCCGTGCACTTTACATGCTCAGCATCATTTATTCAGTGAAAGATGCTTCAAGAGTGTTCTCTGTAGCCGAAGATGCCATTTACAGATGCGCACAGCGGTGGAATGGGGAAAGGAGTGTCAAATACGGGGACAGGAGCGGTATGCCTACGGTACCCGGTGAGAAGGAGAAGAAGGATATGAAGCACCTGCTCGACGAGAATGACCCCGGTAAGCATGGCATCAACTCGTTGACTTGGACGTGCATCGAACTCAGGCTCCACTTCCAGAAAAATGGCATCACTGTATTTGAAGAGTCTATCAGTTGCTGTCTGAGGGATAGGGGCACCCACTATGGCAGGGCAACGCTTGAATACGCCGAACATACAGTGCCGATGCAGTCAGGGAGAAGGAGGAGTTCGCCAGGCGGTTCATCAGGGACATTGATGCAAAGTCGGATGACCTTGTCGTCCTCTTCGAGGACGAAATGCCGATAGACCGTTCGCACAGCGGCGGCTACGGCTGGGCACTCGGTCAGAGGCTCACATTGAGGACACCACAGCGCACGTACGAGAAACGCATAAACGGCTTCGGTACAGTCAACCCGCTCAGGGGGATGGTGTTCAGTATGAACACCGCGGAGGCAAAGCCGAAGTCTCTGATAAGGTTCCCTGAAAAGCTGCTTGTCATGCACAGAGGAAAGAGGCCTGAGGATTTACCTTGACAATCCGACCGTGCATAGGTCGAAGGTGCTGTAGAAATGGATTGCAGACCATCAACGGGTTGTGCTCAAGCCACTCCCGAGATACTCGCCTGATATCAACTCGCAGGAACAGTGGTGGAACTATGAGAGGGCAAAACTGCTCAACAACCATTACTTCGGTTTGAACAGGAAACTGGTTGGCTCAGTAAGGCGATTTGTCAGGGAACACTTCACCAACAACAGTGAAGAACGTCTGCAACATATCAGCAATTGAGCAAATGCTCAAACAACCTTATCACTACTGAGGTTTGTTATAATTGTCGGACCGTTTTTTAGTGCATCGGGAATTTGATTCACGACGTTAGTTTTTCCTTGTAGAGAAGCGAGAACATTCTTGGTAATCCTACGAGGGATTCGACTGTTGTTAGGCGTCACTCCTCAACTCTCTTCAGGAGCTCAGCGACCCTTTTGACATTGAGTGTGAGGGAAATTATCAGGAAGGTTATCAAGGAGGAAGGCATCAGAGCCAGAAACCCCAATATGCAACCGCATGCCCTGAGACGTTTCTCTATGCGACATACGTAATAAGGCGCGGCGTTTAAATGCGGGAGGTCCAAATTGCAGCCGGTCGCGAGGATATCCGGAGTACACAGCATTACACACATCCTTGGATGGTAGAAACGGTGGAACGTTCAATCAGCGTATTGGAAAATCACTTTTGGAAAGATGAAAAAAATGAACGATGGGAAATCAGGGATTTCTGCAGATGCGGGGTGCGGGATTTGAACCCGCCTTACTAGCTTGGCAAGCTAATGTCCTAACCAGACTAGACTAACCTCGCTTCGGAAACCGCGTTATGATATCAGAGGTTCTTAAAGTATGTTACTGAAAGTTCCGGCTTTTTATACGTGCCCGGGTCTATTTCTTCCTATCCCGAACGCTCTTCTTTGGATACCCGCAATGCGTGGAAATGGGGCATTTGTAGCACAGTGGATGAAGTGGCTTGCATATTTTTTTGCCATGGATCACAAAGATATTGTTCAGTCTCATCCAGTATATTTCAGGTATCTTCTGCCTGAGTTGCTCTTCCGTTTCCTTCGGATCCCTACTTTCAACAATTCCAATTCTATTTGATATCCGGTGTACGTGAGTATCTACCGGAATCGCGCTCTTCCTGAAGGCATAAACCAGTACGCAGTTTGCCGTCTTCCGTCCAACGAGAGGCAGTTCCATCAGTTCTTCGATATTCTCCGGTACGTTACAATTATAATCCAATTCTATTCTTTTTGATATTTCGCTTATCGCTCTAGACTTCGTTCTATAGAAGTTGGACTGGCGAATGCATTTTGCAATGTCGCCGGGTGATGCTTTGGCCAGAAGGCTGATAGTAGGGTATTTTTTGAATAGCCTCCTGGATATTTTCTCTGTAATTTCGTCTCTGTTCCTCTGGGAAATAACAGTGGATATGAGAACATGGAAGGCATTCTCATTTTTTGATATATTTTCTAGAGCTGTTGTCAGACCAGGCTGGGCGTAATACCGTTCGAGGCTTTCGAACATGATCGCAAAATCAGTCATTTCTCCATAATCTCTCACCAAAACTATCAAACCACCATTTCATCGCTTCACCTACCGTTCTCAATGAGCCAGTAACAAGAACCTTTCTCCCACCTGCAGCCTCATCCGCAATATTCATTGCGTTGGGAACACTATTGGCTTTCACTGCTTTCTTTCCTGCCCTCACAACTGCTTTAATTATGTCGTCTACACTTCTTGCTCTGGATGTAACTGGCTCCGCACAAATGAAGTCATCCGATATTTGGGCAATGGATTCAATAATGCCGTCAAGATTCTTATCGGAGAGCACCCCTATAACACAGAGAAATTTTTCCCGAGTGACGTCTGAAACAGACTTGGACAGGGCGCGTGCTGCATCCGGATTGTGTGCAGAATCAAATATGTATACTCCCCCCCTGCTATTTTTGGCTATTTGCAATCTTCCGGGCCAGAACACTGATTCAATTCCATTCATTACAGCACGGTCTGATACATATGTACCCATACGCTGCATTTTTTCAATGATCGCAATTGCCAGCGTTACGTTTGGTATCTGATATTCTCCCCAGAGCCGGCACTTCAGGTTTTCATGGGCAGATATTCCGTAGGAGCTGAATTCGAGGTATCCGAATGTGTTCTCCTTCGTTATTATGTCAACAATTTCGTAGGCTTTTTCAAGAATTGTTTCTCTGTCATTTGATATCTTAACGAATTCCTCAATAGGCTCATTAAGAGTCTCCGCCGTCAAAACCGGAACATTTCTCTTAATTATGCCTGCTTTCTCTCTGGCAATCTCTCTGAGCGTCCCTCCAAGATATTCTGTATGCTCCAGCGCGATGTGTGTAATCGCCGATATTTCGGGGACTATGACATTCGTTGCATCGAGTCTACCTCCGAGCCCAACCTCAATGACGGCATAATCCACTCTCTTTTCCGAAAAATAGAGAAATGCAATTGCCGTCGTTATCTCGAAAAATGTTATCTGTCTTCGGTCGTTCCCGAATATCTTTTCAGAAATTTCCCTCACCTCCCCTGCGTATCGAAGCAATTCCTCTTCTCTTATGCACTTGCCATCGATCTTGATTCTCTCTTCGAAATCAACAAAGTGAGGAGATGTGTAAAGGCCGGTGACATAACCCTCACAGGAAAGCACCGAGGCGGTTATTGCACATACTGAACCTTTACCATTTGTGCCTGCAACATGTATGGTCCGGTAATTGTTCTGCGGATTTCCAAGGCCATCAAGGAGTCGTTTCATATTTTCCAGACCAAGTTTGATGCCAAAATTTTCCAGACCGTATAGCCAATCGAGCAATTCTTGTCTTTCATTTATGGTCATTTTTCGATCCTTCGTCAGTTGCGCGATATACATATATAATCTGGTTTTAGATAAACGAAACTGTCAGATCTGAATCATGTTTATGTCTATAGCTTCAGCAATTTAATGCAAGGGTTTCAGAAATGGCGTCGAGACGGATACTTTTTAATGCACACGTAATTATCTGTTTCTAACAGTGTATTCAATAAGCACGGAAGGAGACTTAAGCTCAATCAGGAAGCACATTGGCGCAAAGAGGAAAGAAGACGGTAGTGGCAATGGAAATACACAAAAAGTCTCTCGAAGAGATATGTCTGGAAACAGGACTTAAGTCAGATCAGTTTTTACTTGTTTGGCTTACAGGTCTAAACGGAAACAAAATTCTTACTTCCTTCAAAAACGCCGGATTCAACAACTTAACTGCAGTATCGGACGACAGCGCAATACTGAGTCAGGATTTCAGTACTCAGATAAAATGCTGGTTTTCGACTTCTGTGATGACACATCTTCCGGACGGAATGTACTCATTTGTAATCAGGATTATCAATAATGAGTGTGCGAAAATTCCCATCCGCGACATTTTAGACGAAATGGTCAGACTCACTGACACAGGCGGATTTATTGCGCTTTTGCTGCAGAATGCAGTGAAGAAGCTGGAAACCCCTTCAGGAACACACCAGCCTGTCCAGGATCTTCTGGTGAATTATTCGTGGCTATCTGATGAATTTGGAGCGGAAAACGCCTACATTATGGACTCGTCAATTCTGTTAGTCAAGAAGATAATAAAGGAGGACAGCAACAAGGCGCCACTGACTGAAGTCAATATAGTCTGTCCTTTCCTGGGTAAGAAGGATGGCCTCGGGGAATATGTTGCGGTGTTGTCAAAGCGATTTCAGAGCAGGAATGTGAAAGTAAATCTTTACAAGTCATTTGAAAACGTGAATCTCTCTATTCCGACAGTACTAGAATATGAGAGAAACATGGTAATAGACCTGCCGTCTGCATCGAATATTGTTGTAGAATGTCATTCGATTCCTGTCGATTCGCGCCTTGCAAGAAACCTGGAAGGAAAAATCCTGCTACTAAGACAGAATGTTGAAACCATGGACCTTTATCGAGGCAGCATTTTTGAGAGGGTCATAACAATATTCTACATATTCAAGAACGATCCTTTCAGGCACGCAATTACATTCTTAAGGATAGCGCTGCGCAGACTATCCTGTGTCTTTAACAGGTTGCCTGCTGCCCAGTACCGGTTCACAAAATATTACTTGATGCCGCACATAAACTATTCGGAAAATTCGGAAATGCCTCCTGAACGAACAATTGGGAATGCGAGGAGCATATGCATTGGAACATTTGGATTTGCCGCTCCGTACAAACGTGTCGAAAAGATATGCAAACTCTCCAGCAGGCTTGGGGTGCATGCAAAAATACTTTTGAGCATTTCTGATACTAATGAGAAGTACAGAAAGAGAACATCCAAGCATGCAAGGAGAATATCGAAAAAATGTTTTTCCCCGGGCGTAGACATTGAAACAGGTTATTTCACCCAAGAAGAGCTGATAAGCAAGCTGAGTTCCTGCTCGCATTTTCTATTTGCTCAGGTCAATATAATACAATCTTCGGGTTCAATGCGATTCGGTCCTCTTCTGGGCATCCCTGTAATATCTACGGATTGCTTCCAGGCTGCGGATGCACAGGCTTACATTGTGGATGGTTTGGGAAAAATAAGCATGGACTATCTTGAAAAAGTACGTTTGCCCAATAGACCGGCGGACGGCTTCCATTATCTGTACTCCATTTTAGCACGATCTACCAGCAAGAAAAATTAAACTCCGATTCGGTCCATTTTGCATAATCTGCTGCTAGAACCCAAGCTTTCCTACCATCTCATTCGAAGTCTTCAGCAACTCTGATAGTGCACATCGCATATATGTCCTGAGCTTTCTCAACTCCGCACGGATGTATTGAAAATGTCAGGGCAGATGTTATTGCAGGATAGGCATCTTAACAGATGTGAATTTTTCATAGAGAGATCTGCTTAAACTTGGATGAATTATGTACATCGTGGAGATGACCGCAGTCACGAAATTTTCAGCGATTTTGTATATGTGCATATGCCTCGTAAACTCGACCGTGAGTCTTAGCACTTCACGCTTTTGCGCTTCCTGCTTATGTATTGTGTTAATGAGCATAAAAAAAGCCAGCTGTCTTTCGAGCATCTTGATAAGATTCCTCTTGCCGTAGAAGTCGGCCATTGCGAGTAGCGTTCTGTACGTGACCGTCTGTCTTCCGGAGAAGCTCAGTGTAGGGGAGAATGATATGCTTCCCCCATTAATCCTGTAATGTGTCAACTCGCTATCATCTGCAAGGAAAGAGTAGCCGCTGATTGCTGTGCAATAGAACATGAAACTATCGAATGAGGATATGATACCGGGTGCAAAGTTTCTGTATCTAAGAAGTATCTCCTTTCTGATAGAAATTGAACTGCAGTTGAAATCGTAACGCCTGTTTACCGCGTGTGAAGCGAAGCGTTCCATCCTGCTGCCATCTACATATAAAGTGTGACCGTGCTCATTAAACTGGACAGGTCTGTATCGATAAGGATTCTCTATCACCCTGCCGTCATGGTTAATGAATTTTATTGAATTTCTATAGAAGCCAAGTCGGCGATACTTCCTGAACACCTCCAGAACATGTTCGAGTTTTCTTTTCTCCCATCTGTCATCATCATCGAGAAAACAGAGTATCTCTCCTCGGCATCTGTCAATGGCGGCATATCTGAAGAGTGTTACGTTGCTCTCTTCGCTGTTTATCATTTCAGCTCCAGTCTTAAGGCAAAGCTCATCTATTTCAGTATCATTGAAATTCTTGACAACAAATATCTCGAATTTGTCTCTGTCAATATCCTGTGACGCAACGGAGATAAGCGCATCCTTCAAAAACATCTTTCTCCCGTAAGCTGTTATTATTACACTTATCAGCGGTTTCTGCATGACTGTACCTGGTAGTGCGGACTAGGTTGATAACCTTTATATTAATAATTTATTAACGATTCTTTCATAGCGAAGGATGCTTCATGCCCCCTGCATCGCTTATTTTTAGCTGGCTTTGAGGTAAAATTGAGAGCAAATAATGCTTGTTTTCACGATGCTTTTTTATAATACCTTGTGAATGGACGCAAAAGGTGGAATCCACGCCTGATAAAGTCAAAGCATATTGTGTAAAGTGCAAGAAGTCGGTTGAAGTCAAGAACCCGGTTAAGACAAAGCTAAAGAATGGGAAGCCTGCAACAAAGGGCACATGTCCTAACTGCGGTACAAAGGTATTCAGAATTGGGAAATAAATTGTTTAACATTCATAAATTAAACCGGGTCCAAAGACCCCTTTCCATTTTTTTGCTGAAATGATGCCAGGTGGTTGTCAGCATGTTTGATTTCTGTTAAATAAAGTAGTTATACCATTGTGATGTGATCTGCATTTATGCTGAATCAGCTATATTCCGTTGTTCCCTCTATACCTCACTCAGTCTATCCTTATGTGGGTTTCATCGCCATAATAATAGGCCTTATTCTCGCCTTTGTTGGAGAAGAGCTCTGGAGGCCGCTTACTACCCTTATCGGAGCGGTTCTTGGCGGTGTCATAGGTCTCTCGTTTGGTACACTGATCGCTGGCCTTTTAGGCGGTCTCCTTGTAGGATTTATAGGCGCACTCATAGGCGCCATACTTTTCTACTACATAGCTGAAGCCGGCATCTCTCTGCTGATCGCATATTTCACTATGATTTTTGTGCTCTATCTTTTCGGTGTTTCGGGAGGAGTGTTCAGCAGCCGTTCTCAGGGAGCCACTTTTCCCTTTGCCGTTGCATTGATTGTTGCAATAGTGGTTTTCATAATCTGTATAATCTATTTCAAAGACCTGGTAGCTGTCTTTACCTCGATTGCCGGCGGTTTACTTGTGGATTATGGGCTGGTGGATATAAGATTCGGACAGTATGCAACGGAAATTTCTTTTGCAGTTGTTGTCATCGGTATAATTTCACAATTTATCCGCATATCCAGGAAAAAGAGGATGATAATGCAGGCCACACGCAGAGAGCCGCCGGCAACAACGCAAACGTCAACCGAAGAAGGAAACGCCTAGGTTTTACCACCTGAATATAAATAGGAGCGGCGGCAGAAGAAGCAGAAAACCAATCATCATAGGTATGTTGATCCTGTAATTTACCGCTCCCCCGAGTCTGCCAAACAGCAATGCTGCGATGAAAGCAAATGCGATTGTTATCACGCCGAATGCTACTAGTATCGTCATGTAGCTGTTGTTTAGGAGTCCGCCGTGTGAGATGTAATTCCCGGCAAGTATGGATGCATAGCCGAAAAGGTAAGTTGCACCCAGAAGGATTGTCTGGACTCCGGTGGAGACAATCGGTTTTGTAGGACTCAATCTTCCGGCAGATCTGTCTGCTGCCTCTGTTTTCATTTTACCACCGATCTTTGTGTCGTTTACCACTCCAGGGGCGAATTCTGCGCCACAATGCGGGCAAGAAGCATCCTCTAACGTAACTTCCTGGTTGCATACCGGACAGGCAATGATCTCTACCACTTCCTCCATATGGACACCAAACTTTCAGGAAATATTTGTGCCTGAATAAAGGGTAAATGAAGCTTCATTGTTCTTATATTTATCACTACGGGTTTTACTTCAGAGAAATCACTGAGAAATCACTCTTTCATTGCCCATATAAGGCCTGAGAACATCCGGTATCTCAATTCTCCCGTCTTCCAGCTGGTAATTCTCCACCACCCCGATGAAGGTCCTTGGCAGCGCAAGGCCTGAACCGTTCAGTGTGGCTACAAACTCGCTCTTTAGATGGGGCGCCTTCCTGTACTTTATATGTGCCCTCCTTGCCTGAAAATCCCCGAACGAACTGCAGGAAGAGACTTCAAGCCAGTTGTCAACACCAGGCGCATAAACTTCTATGTCAAAAGTCTCCTCGTTTGAGAAACCGAGATCGCCGGTACAGAGGTGCTTGATCCTGTATGGCAGATTCAATCCCTTTACCACTTCCTCTGCATCGTTCAGCAGTTTCCGCAATTCCTCCATCCTGGCTTCCGGTTCGACAAATTTTACGAGTTCAACTTTGTTAAACTCGTGCACCCTCCCTATGCCTTTGAGATCCACATGCTTTCCGGCCTCCTTTCTAAAGGAACGAAGATAAGCGGTATAGTATACCGGCAGCTCCTCCTTAGAGAGTATCTCCTCACTTAACAGATTGGTTACCGGTACTTCTGCAGTGGGATTCAGCAGGAGATCTTCACCTTCTACCCAGTACATGTCATCCTTCTTTTCAGGTAGCGTACCTGTACCAAGCGCGCATTTCGACCTCACAATTACGGGAACCTGAACCTCTGTATATCCCTGCCTTCTGTGCATGTCCATCATGTAATTGATAAGCGCCCGTTCCAGTCTAGCCCCTTCACCCTCCAGGACATAGAATCCACTTCCCGTTATTTTTGCACCCCTTTTCATATCAAGCATATTGAGTCGTTCACAAAGTTCATAATGGGGTAGCGGTTTGAAACTAAACCTCCTAGGCTCAATGGGCATGCCGACTATTACGTTCTCTTCTTCGCTTTTGCCTACAGGAGTATTTACTGCTGGTATATTTGGAAAATAGAGAAGCAGTTCTTCTCTCTCCTTTTCGAGTTTTTGAATTTCATCGCTGACATGCTTAAGCTCCGCTGCAATTCCTTTTGCTTCTTCAATCTCCTTTTCCCTCTCGATGCCAGTAAGTTTCGAAATCGCTATTGCGCTTTCATTTCTAATTCTATTAATCGCATTTCGCCTGTCAACCGCTTTTTTCCAGGCTCTGTCGATATCATCGAATCTGTCCAGAATTGATGTATCCCTGTTTCTGTTTATGAACGAGTCAATCACAAGCTTCCTGTTTTCTCTTATGAGTCGAGCATCTAACATCCTGATTACCTCATTTTTCTGAACACGATGGTTCTACCTCTTCTCATCACGAGAGTTGCATTTTCACTTATGGAATCGATGAACGAATCTATTTCTTCGGAACTGCTGTTGAATTTAACCTTTACCATCCCCCTCTTCTTTATCTGCGAAATCGTTTCCCTTATCGAGTCTTCTGTAACCCCTCTTTTGCCTACCTGTATCGTAGCTTTCAGACGGTGTGCCTCTGCACGTTCTTTTCTGTCTATCGTAATATCACTTGTCCTTTAACAGTCTCACAGGCATTAACTCTGTCATTCTTCTGTTTCCTGGAAAAGGGGAATCGGGAAATTTTACCACATTCCAGGCAGGTTATCGCAAGTCTTCTGTTTGAAATCCTAATCCTGCAGTTCCTGCCAGGCAGCAGATAACTGCTGCACTCTCTGCAAAATTCCTTCCTGTGTCCAACGGGTATGTCCAGTTTCATGCCTATCCTCCTCGCAAGAAGCACGTATTTCCTGCTTCTCTCCCTGTCTCCTTCCGAAGCTGTGCTTTCTGCGAGTGTGAAGAGTTTCTCAATTCTCTCCTTCGCTATTCTTCTGGCCTCAAGGGTTTCGCGCCTGTACACACACGTTGATTTTACTATTCCTTTAAAAAGTGTTCTCTTCAATCATCATTCGGGGGCAAAGGACAGCAAAACCATCATTATGACCGCTTCAACTGACGAAACCAGCGCTATTGACAGTCCTGCGAACATCTGGTTTCCGGAAAGAAGGAAGGCTGCCAGGAATGCTCCCGCAGGAACAGCAAAAACTGCAAGATTCGTAATGGCATAAACCATGTATGATGAAGGATTACTTATGCCGAATTTCGTCTCTCTCACAGCGTTCTGGAAATAGACAGATGTAAAAATAACAGACGCAAGCAGCGGAAAAAACAGTGTATAGATCGCTGTAATGTAGTTTTCCCCCTTTCCGGAAATAATCAATATCGTTGTCAGAACGACGGCCGATACAGCGTACAGCGCAAGCGACACCACAAGCTTTGCTGCAAGATTCAGATATTTAGACACAGAGAGCATCTTGAAGTATGCCAGTCCCTTAAGTTCTGTCATATAGAGAACATATGCTATGTAAGAACTGACCAGAGCCATTGGTAATATGTCTTCGGTATAGAACACGGGAAACGGTATAATGAAGCGCCCATTGAAAGATGATGTGAAGTAAAATACGACAACGACCATCAGGACAAACGGGATGAAAAAAAGGCCTGCCAGCCTGGGAGAGCGTAAAACCTGTCTCAAATCCGTGATTATGAGCGATACAAGAGGACTTCTTATTTTAAGTCTCAATCGTCCGGCTGTTTTTCCGACAAGTTCATTAGGCGAAATTAATTGAATCGCACTTCTTCCAAACAGGTGAGAACCATAAACTGTCAGTGCGATACCGAAAATGGACGACACTATTATGGAGCTGAAGTAGCCGTCCATAACACCTGCAAGGCTCAGTATCGGAATATACATTATTTCAGTACTGTCAAGGCTTATGTCAAGTCTGAAAAGTACGGTAGGAACTGCTATAAAGAAAATTATAGGAAGTGATGAAAGGAGCCTTACAAGCAGGCTTATCCTGTTATCCACATGTATGCTCCTGAAAATTTTTGTTGTGAGTGAGGCTGTTATCAGGAATACTGAGAAGCCGGTCATCAGTGCGAGGAATCCGGCAAGCATGCCGTAAAAGCCGAGTACGAAAAACGATAGCACAATTATCAGCAACGAAGAGGTCAGCGGCAAATCTATTGTCTTTATCATGGCTGTTGCCGCAAGTCTTGAAGCCACTTTCCTGCTCAATGGCATAGTCGAGAGAAAATTTCTGATGTTTCCGCTCCCTGAAGCACCATAAGAAAGTTGCATTGCCGTGACCAAAGATATAAGCATAGTCCAGACAAGTACGGACACGGGGAATATCGACTTGTTATAAGCACCGCCTATTGCAGCATATGCTACCAGCAGCGACATTGCAACAGCTACAAACACTGTCAAGACATACTTGTAAACGGCTGCACTTGCGATCATCTTTCCTGCATTTTTTACTGGCATCCCTGTAATGCCCATTCCTGTATATCCATGGAAAACAATTTCCCCGTAGATCCTAGAGACTATACGCCTTCTGACATTCGGCGATAATTCAATTTCAGGTCCTGCACCGATCAACCGGATCACTCCAGCCCACGCAAAATTGCTTCGATCTCCTCATCCATTTTTGTCGCCTTGAGAAACACATCCTCCAGGCTTGATCCTTTCAGTCTCCCTCTAAGTTCATCCACGGTTCCATGCTCAATCATCCTCCCCCCGTCAATAATTCCCACTTCGTCACACATCTTTTCAGCAACGTCGAGTATGTGAGTTGAAAAGAGCACTGAATTTCCCTTTCTGATATGGTTTATTATGAGTTCCCTGAATATCTTAACAGATCTGATATCAAGACCGTTGAACGGTTCATCAAGCAGGAGCAACTGTGGTTCAGACATCAATGCAGCTATTATGGTTGTCTTCTGTCTGTTGCCCATAGACAGACTGGCAATTGGCGTCTCCATGTATTCTTCCAGACCGAATGCATTTACAAGCTGCCTGATTCTGTTTTCATTACTCACCTTCCTTATTGATGCTACGAATTCCATGAATTCATTTGGTGTAAGTGAATCGAACAGTATCGGGCTTTCCAGAACGGTTCCTATTTTGTTTTTAACATATGTAGGGTCATCTGAAACATCCCGTCCATAAACAAGTGCCCTGCCCGCTTTCCTTTCCACTAGCCCAAGTACCGCTTTGAGCGTGGATGTTTTACCCGCGCCGTTTGGGCCGAGGAGGCCAAATATCTGTCCCTCCTTCACCTCGAATGACAAATCTTCGACAGCGGTTTTGTCTCCATATCTGATTGTCAGTGATTCTACTGAAAGTGGTGTCTCTTCCGGACTCACGAGTCAAAAAGCCATAACCTTCCTATTTAACCGTATGCAGTCCGTTATTGAAAGGGAACAAGTGATCACGAATGAAGCATCAGATATCCATATACCTGTAAACCTCATAGGGTGTTGTCCGTATGGATACATTGAGAAACTCTTCCATTTTCAGTTCAATGTGCCTCTCAATGAGATCCTTGGAGAAAACCGGCAACAGGAAGTCATGGTCAGATTCAAGCTCATCTAGGCTCTCCTTCAGGCTCCCTGGCAATTCCTTGATTCCGAGTTCCCTCCTGTCCATCTGAGTCAATTTGTAAATGTCCCTGTCCACAGGATTGCCCGGATCAATCTTCTTTTTTATGCCGTCGATACCAGCAGCAAGCATCGCCGCTTCTGCAAGGTAAATATTTGAACTTGGGTCAGGAGTCCTGTATTCGAGTCTTTTGCTCTTCTCTTCCCCTCTCTCATACATGGGTATCCTTATGTTGGCAGATCTGTTGCGCTTGCTCCAAGCAATAAATACAGGTGCCTCGTATCCCGGCACGAGCCTTCTGTATGAATTTGTAGTCGGATTTGTTATTGCACACAGAGCCCTGGCATGATCCATGAGTCCGCCGATATAGTATCTGCAACTCTGACTTATCTCTGCGTAATCGTCGGAAGGATCATAGAATGCATTTTTGCTTGAGCTCCACAGACTCTGGTGAACGTGCATTCCAGAGGCATTGTCACCGAATACCGGTTTTGGCATCCAGGTACAAATCATTCCCATATTCTTTGCAACGTTCTTGAGAACATATTTCATAGTTATTACGTTGTCCGCCATTCTGACGAGTTCATCAAAGTGCAGATTTAACTCGCATTGCCCTGCAGTCGCAACTTCGTGGTGGTGCGCATCAACCTCCATTCCGAAGGTATTTGTGAGTATTCCGGCAGCTTCGTTTCTGAAATCAACGAGCGTATCCTGCGGGGGCGCAGGATAATAGCCTTCTTTGAATCTAATCGGAAATTGCTTACCGCTGTCGTTGTACCACGGAGCTTCTTTGGATATGATCTCATACCCTGAACCTCCCCAGCCGTCTCTTGCGCTCAGAGGGGTAGGTGTTACTTTAATGCCGTCAAAAACAAAAAACTCAGGCTCCGGGCCCCAGTAAGTTGCGTCGTATCCGTTAATTCTTGCATAATCAACTGCTTTCTGGGCAACATACCTGGGATCCCTGCTGAATCTCTCATTTGAGCCACCTTCATAAATATCCACAAGGAGTCTTGCTGTTTTTTGATCATCCTTGAAGAAAGGCAGGACAGCATATGTCGATGGGTCAGGTCTCATTACCATGTCAGATTCGTGAATCTCCTTGAATCCCTTTATTGAAGAGCCGTCGAGTTTGTTTACCCCTTTCAAAAAGCTCTTGTCTGTCAGGGCAGAAGATGGTATTGTTATATGCTGCAGTCCGCCAAGAAGATCAGTGAACTGCAGATCTATCCATTTTACACCTTCTTTTGAAACAGACTCAATCACATTCTGCGCAGAAAATTCCCGTTTATTCAAACAACGACAGCCTCCGTCTACGGAATGGAACTTGATGAAATCATATTTAAGGTTTTCAGCAATAAAGTCAGTCAATTAATCAGTAATTAGTCAAAAATATACTCAAATGAATGTATTCCAAGGAATAAATCATTCATTCTGACTGCTGAGCTTCTCAAGGTGATTCCATTTGGATGATTCATATATACATCTGTCTACAGCTATGTTCGCTTTAAACTTGGAGCGACTCATGCCGCTAATAGAAAAGCGAAGATTTCTGCCTCTTGCGAACATGCCGAGATATGTCCCTGCCACAAGATATTTGATGCCATTCCACTTTCCTTTCACTGACGCAGCGGCCTGATTTTCCATACAATACAGACCCACGTTTCTGCCTGCGAGACGTGCATAACTCCGGGGATAGAAATCCGCCATCCAGCTGTTGTCCCTCAGTACCTCTTTGAAGTAGGGCATTCCTATGACAACTTTAGTGTTGAGGAAATCACTCGCAAAAAGGCGAGTCCGGTGCTTCTGTGCCTCTTTCCTGAACGGCGTGTCTTCCATGCAATAGCTCAGGCAGATTATGGGGCCGCCAGGAAATAGCTTTCTTTTCTTCCGCGCTTCAAGGAGAAGTTTCCAGAGTACTGTCCATAGGGTTCCATCCTTTGCAATTACCATGATGTCCACATCATCGTTTTCTCCAGCCGAATCATAGGATACCGATCCACTTATTCCAGCAGTCAGGACATCCGTAGAGCAAGACAGGACATTTTTCAGAAAGGACGATGCAAAATCGTATCTATACCTGGCACGATTACTGCTTTCCTTCCGGCTGCCAAGGATATCAAATCTTTCTGCTAGTGTTATTTCTTCTTCCCTTATTACAAGTTTGCCCTGTGCCACAAGTGAATTTATTGCGTCCCGGTAGACCTTCTTGAACTTTTCATCATCGGGGCCCAGCTTTTCCTGCAAAAAATCTACTGTTGAGCTGAATCCACAAAAAGCCGAGTTTTTCAGTTCCTGCATAACCTCATTCTTCGCCCGCTCAAGGTTGAATGTTGCCTCGGATGTCATTTTATCACTTCCAAGTGGCGCTTGAAACCCTTTTCCAGACTTTGTGTGGATTTTCCTTTCTCTTCATCTCTTTCAATGCGTGTTTTATTGCAATAAATTCAAAAAACAGGGCTGACGGAAGAAGAAGTGATTCAAGTGGTTTTCTCTTGGCAAAATCAACAAGAATTCTGGCCCCAGTCATGGGATTTTTCAAACTTGCGAACTCAGCGGTTCCTGGAAATTCTCCAATCAATTTGTTTACTTGAAGGTGACCATAAATTATCCTGATTCGCTGTTTAATGAAATCCTGAACAGTGCGGGGGATTGAAATCATAACGACGGCACTTTTTGAATACGACACCTTTTCTCCCCCAATCTGGCACAAAGTGCTGAGATAGGCTCCATCATTCACAGTACCTTCAGGTAGCATAGTTATGGTCTTGTCCGCTATTGCGATCATTTCGTCGGTGAGATGCATAATGCCGCCTCTGTCCTGGAGTGTTTCCATAGTTGAATTGTGAAGGGACCAGGTGAATCTTGATAATGCCCGGACAAAAGAACTGCATTCAGAATCAGCCGGCACCGGCATTGCGCACATCATCCCAACATTGGAAGCTGCAAATTCCTTCATTATTGATCCGATGGAACCCTTCATCGGCAGAGCATCTGCATTAATCAGAAGAAGGTTTTTCCCCTTCATGGCATCAATTATCCGATTAATTGCATCTGCTTTTCCCTTCCTCTCATGTTCAACAATAACCGTTTTCTGGAATCTGGATTTGGCATTCATTGCGACTGAGATAGTATCGGCAGAATCACCGCTAACCACAATCACGATGTCACTGATTATAGTGCTGTCTGGAAGAGTTTCCTCGTTGATGAGTGAAATGAGTCGTTCCAGCCCCGAAGACTCGTCAACGGAGCAAATCCCCAAAGTGAAAACGCGAACCATGTTGTCCGACCTTGGGATCAATCTTATGGATATATAGTATTACACCGTTATGCTGCCGCAAGGTCTTTACGTCGAATGTCATTTTTTAATGGACTGCGATTGCGTACTTTATCCCTCCAGTGAGAGCTGTAGAGGGCATACGGGTGCATGACGGAATGTGTCGGGTTGTGTCAGTCTATCATGTATGTGGAAATGCGGCATATATTTGCATAGCTCCTTATCAAATATGCCGCGATATTTCTCAATAATCTCATCCATGGTCTGTACCTGTCGAGAGACAGAGCCGCTGCCTCATCAGTTTCTCAAGCTCCTCGAACATGTTCATGTCCTTGAGTTTCCATGTTGAGAGGAGCGATGCTATGTACTGGTAGTTCTGTGATCCGTTCTCTGAACGGAATGTTCCTGTGATCTTGCGTATGAGGACATGCTCCCTTATTGCCTGCTCGCCCAGATTGTTCGTCGGCTCCATGCGCGGATAGAGGAGGCATGTGTACCAGTGTCCGAGGCCGTTGCGTATGTAAGTGACGGGTTTTGACAGTTCCGTGTATTCACTGTATTCCTCGACCAGTTTCTCTATGACGCCGTCGGGCTTCTGCTTCGCATCTTCCCCGGCATTCATTGGAGGATTGCTCTCCTGCAATTTCTTGAGTTCGGTTGAGTTCGGTGAACATGGTGTGCATGCGTTCTGAAAGCGCACTGCCATGCTCAGATGCCTCTTTGAATGCGCGACCTCCCTCAGCAGATGCGCCCAGCATCTCTGTATTGCAGTCTGATTACCGTATGTGCTCCATTCGTCAACAACTGCAGGACCATGAAAACCATCCCACATGTCTTCCCTGACGGCTTTCCTTCCCCTCGAATCCGTTATGACGGCGAGCACATCGTTCTCATTCGAACGGAATATCCAGAGACACCATTTTGTCGCCGCTGACTGCCATGCCGATCCCGTCAATGTGCACTCATTTCGCATTGCGGATGCGCTCCATTGCCGCATCATATTCGGAGCGGCATGCGTCGCCGACACGGAGGAGTGCGTTATTGATGCCCATGGTGCTTATGCTGAAGTTGTTGTTGACTGCGAGGAACTCCTGTATCTTCCTTATCGGCCCGCTGAGATGGTACTTGAGCATCGTTATGCAGGCGAGCATGTGGATGCCAAGCGTACCCTTCTGCGGGCAGTCCGTGTGTCTTGCTGTGAACTCCTTGCCGCAGCAGCTGCATCTGTACACATCGGGTATGAACTCGGTGATCTTCACCTTCTGCGGCGGCAGAATGTCTATTGTTGTCTTATTCTCTGTTCTCACAGGCTCTCCGAGATCGGTGTTGCCGCATTCGTTACACTTCTCTGCAGTGACTGTGACAGTCCCATCGTGTTCGGGAATCTTCCTGGTGGCGCCCATGTGTTCTTAGGGTGCGCCACGTTTCTTCTTCGCCTTTTCTTCCTGCTTCTTCTCATTCTTCTGCAGGGATGGAAGGGGTATGTGGTTTTCATGAAGCAGCAGCCTGTGCAGCAGCTGTTCCATCTCAGATCTCAGTTTTCCATTCTCCGACCTGAGAACATCGGCCCTCTTCAGCGCTTCATCACGCTCTGCAGTGAGATGTATTGTTGTTTTCTCAAGCTGCGAGACGTGCGATCTCAGTTCTTTCTTCCCTTCAGCAGCCATCGCTGAACGGAATTATCTGCCTAGCTATATAATTTTTGTAACTGCAATTGAATATAAACATGATTATAAATGAATTGTACCAAGAAGCTATACAAATACTGCGGCGTTATGCCGCCGATATTCAGATGCCATGTGTTTCCTGTGTGTTTCGAAGCAGCCATCCGTATAGGTGTCCTTAATTCCTGCCTATTTTATGTAGGAACGGTCTTCTCCGCCATCTGAAGACCGTGTTCAATGTCGTTTACGTTATCCAGTTTCTATCCTCTGATCCTTGTAACGCTCGGTTATATTTCGCACCGGTGTCGTCTTTCAAGGCGTTGACGGGTATGGACGGGTGTTCTGTCACAGGCACACCGTTAACCTGTTCTTGGTTACGCTGATTTTACTTCTTCGATTGCCTCGTCCGTGATTATTTCAAACAGCCTGTTTTACCGTCGGTTGATGTGTACACCTTGGAAATGCCGGAGCGTCTCTGTACTTGGCACTTTACGCTGGGGTATGGATGCGCGAACCGGCAACATGCTTATCTTTCTCCTCGCTATGCATGTTGCAAATAGTGGAGAACCAATCAACGGCAAACACTCTTTACGGCACCTTTTTTCCGTAGAAGGGTTATGCCGGTTACGATGCAGGCAGATTCATGTTGTAATGGGCCGTCATCCACATGTCCTGAAAACTGCCCCTCACAGACATCCAGGTAAGAGCCTGCACACATGCTGGAATATGGATTACGGGCCGTCAGTCCCTATAACCCTTTAGAAGTGTTGGCACTATTATCACAAATTTTCATGACAGTGACTGGTAATGTTTATTGCAAACAAGTTCGTTGACATGGCATGTGGTGTCAAATTGGTGAAATTCGCTGTTAGTGCTGAAGCCTATCCAACCGAAGATGTGGAAAAGATAAAAACAGCAATTCTCTCTATTTTTCCCAGTGTCGAGCTGATTACCGACGGCAATATTATCAGAGGGGAAGTAACCGACGTACAGAATTTGATCCAGCTTGTTACCGAGCAGAAGATCCGGTATTCATTCGTCGAAGAAATCAAAAGGAACTGTACTAACTCAGGTTTTTCAATACTTCTCAATAAACAGGCAGCCTTTGCCGGGAAAGTTAACACAGTGGATGAGCCTAAGCCCCTGGGAGAAATACTGTTTAGCGGCAATATTGATTATCCTCTTCTCTACTTTGAAAAACTGCTTGGTATACAGGGAAATTTATCAGGAAGGGGGAAGGAGGCTGATCCAGTGAATTCAAAAGATCGGGGAGGAATGCTTTGAGCACCAGCTTTCACTTATCTTCTCCCTCCCTCTGCTTTCTGCACCTCGGTGAATTCATGGATGAATTATCTGATCACTTTGACGGATGGCAGATAATTGCAGAAGGCAAGCATTCTGCTTCAAACATAGCAGGCGAATTTTCCGATATTTCAAATTCGTATGAATTGAAGTATTCGGTACATCTGCCTTTCAACGACGTCAATGTCGCGAGTCTGAACAGAAGTATCAGGATGGCTTCAATAAACGATTGTGCTGAAAATATTCGAAGATTCTCCGACCTTGGAGTTAAGGAATTTGTGATACATCCGGGAATTTTTTCAGTGCTTTCGATGCATGATAAGGAGAGAGCTATGTTGCTCTCAAGAGAAGCAATCACAGCGCTGTCGACTTTAGCTAGAAATCTTAATTCCGTACTTATGGTAGAGAACATGCCTTCAACCAGTGCCGCTGCATGTTCTTCACCATCCGACTTGGCGAAGCTTATTTCTGGAACTCAGGCGGAGTTCTGTTACGACATTTCCCACGCGGCTATGGATGGAGATTATACCTCCTTTCTTAGGTTCAGGAACGTCATCAAAATGGTCGACATCAGTGATAATGACGGGAAAACTGATTCTCACCTTCAAATCGGAAAGGGCGTTCTTCCAGTGGGGGAGATGATGAAGGTTGCGCTCCAGCTTGAAGTCCCTGTAGTAATAGAGGCGAAAAACATCAAAGAAGCTATCAGCGGTAAGGAATACCTGTCAAAACCTTGACGATTACCTGTCAGATTCGTGCCCGCAGTAGACGCAGACGAATTTTCCATTTTCATATTTTGCCTCGAGTCCGCCGCAACTGGAGCAGCTATATCCGAATGCAGGCTCGCCGGGAACACCCGGAATTCTTCCCCCGAACTGCTCTACATTGTGTACATCCTGTGTTCCGTGCGGTCTCTGTCCTCCTTCCAAGAATTGTCTGCTGTATTGATTGCCGCCCGGGTAAGGTGAAACTCTTTCTTCTCCCGTAATGCCGGAAATTCTCTGATCGGATACGGTCGCATTTCTCATCGCAGGTGAAGAATTTTCGGTTTCAGATGAAACTGTCGTTGAAGTGTACCTCAGCGACACAGACATGGGCAACGCGCTCTTCCCCCTTGCGAACCCATAGACAATTAAAATCCAGTAAATAAAAAAGATGAGCCCGATCGCAACCCATATCAAGAAGAAACCGTCGAATGCAGAGTTCAGCAAGACATTATTGTTTGCAGGAGATGTTACTATGCCTGTTGCATCCACACTGAAATGAAAAAGCATACTTGCCCAAAGTCCCTTCTTGACAAACAAATATGACAGCATCAGCCCTGCCACAAAGGCAGGGAAGATCTTCCAGAGCCCCCATCCTGAACCGGAACTCCAGTGTGCAACTCCGAATATTGTGGAGGATAGAAGCATGAGCACTATCACAGGTTTCGTAATCTGTATGTTACCCCCAGCCAGAAACCTCCAGAATTTCCTGTTGTTTCTTTTACCAGTTGCTAAAGAGTAGATGAGAAGAGGTATTCCTATGAGCATCATCCTGTAGACTGTTTCCTCCCATATTGGTGCAAAAACAAAATCAAATATCAGCATATAGTTCGGCAGGGCGCCAAAATCAGGAGTAGGCAGGGTTTGGCCAAGTGCTTCGGCGGCTATTGCGAGGACGTAACTCATAAAAAAATAGGCCATGAACAGACCGGCTATCAGGAAAAGCGTGCTCTTTGCATATCCCCTGAAGCCAAGCGATATCTCCTTTTTGAAATGACCTGATACTCTGAGTAAATAGATGACGCAAAGTGTAGCGATTATGGCGATTACCGGATACACTATGTAGTAACCCGTGGAATAAACTCCATTAATCAGGAGAGTCGGAAAAGGAGGTATTACGAAATAGAAGGGAAAGGGCTGCGGATATGCAGCCATAGATGGTATGTATTCAGTGTAAAGGTAGACCGCCGCGATCTCTATCACGAGAGCTACAACATAAATAAGCGCGCCAAACGCTCCTATGACTCTTGCGATATCTACCCAGGAAGTGTGTTTATTCAGTGCAGCCGGATGGTACCTCGGCATCTGCCCCCATCCAGCATCTGTTCTAATCTGCGTGTATCGATTGTATTGAGCGGGGGGGTAATAGTTGTTGGATGTAAATGAACCTGAAACACCTGCCTGGGGCACCTGGTGAGCCGCATCATTTGAATTAACTGCATTTGCAACACCTTTCTGCTCGGATATGAGTTTGAAGCCTGCCTTCTCAATCTGATCAAAACCGCAGAAAGGGCAGAATTTTGCATCTTCAGGAATGAGTCTCCAGCAATTGTAGCATTCCTTTTTTGGATTCTTTGTATTCTGCTCATCGACCATTTTTCAATCCACTGCCTCGATTCCAGCCTGTTTGAATAACATCTGGTTGGTTCTATTCAACTTTACGGTCTATTTGATAGTTAGTAAATCTCATCCTATTAGTAGATGATGACATTATTTCACCTGCCATTGTAAATTAACCAGTATTTGTCTATCGACCATCCTTTTCCTTTTCGATTGAAAAGAAATGGTTTTTTGCGGAATTTATCGTATGTATGTCGCCAGCATTAGAGAAATCAGGTCAGAATACTGCAGTTTGGGCATTGAAAATTGAAATGATGATGGATTTTTCATAACTATCCGGTTGAGGATACCTATATAATTACCAGCGATCGTAATCACGCTGCAAAAAAAAACGGCGAACAAAAAACAACAGCAAGAGGGTGAATTGAGGCTGACTTGTTCAAAAATTGGCCACATATTTCGGATATAATGGGAGCTTCAGCTGGTGTCTCAGATACGCTGGCGTGTCTTTAAAAGGGAAGCATGCATCTGTAAGTGTAAAGAGGGTCAAAGGGAAAGGGACATGCTTGACGAATAAGGTTCATATCTGCAGGATTGAATAGTGCAGGTGTCGTCTGCCTTCTCAATAGACAAATGTGCCGAAGTTCGGGGATCGAGGCCCTGCCGTGAGGCGTAAGATTCAGGAAACTCAACATCAAGCCGGTATTATTGGATTATAACCATCCCATTGCATACATTGCATAAAATCAATACGACTGCTATCAGAAATGCTCCCCGGACTCTTTCAGGAAGCTGAGTATTCGTGACAGTCTTTCATAATTGATTATCGCCATAAATGGAGTGTTCTCCATTGCAAGGGATAGGATTTTTCGTGATATGTATCTGTCTCTCTCGAGTTCAACGATTTCCACTCCTTTCGGATGCATGCTTATCCTATCGATTTCACATGCGACTTCCTCTGCGGTTCCTCTTAAGTTCCTTCTCCTCCTCCTGGACCTGAAGAGAGAACTGAAGAAGAGCGATGCAGGTGAAACATATTTCAGATAGGTAGCTGAGTATTCTTCCTCGTCCATGTCGAGTGGAAAGACAGGCAATCGTGCTTTACCTGCGAATTCGATTAAGAACGCCAGCGGTGGTGAAGGTAACCGTACTTCGCCAAATCTAGACATCTCCCTTATGTAGAATCTGTCGAAATCTGAATAAGGAGGCAATTCCGCATTTTCATTGCCATTCCATTTTCTAATTCCTTCAATTTCTTCTCCGGTAATTGAAAGACCTATGGCAGAGGGCCTGTACCGCTCTACCGCACTCCTGACTATCTCCACTTCAGAAGTCAGACCGCTGATTACACCTACTAGTATCAGTCTGACCTGCGATCTGTCCAGTACGAGCTCCCGCTGTGCCATCTGCATTGTAGCTATGGAGAACTCATTTTTGTATTTCTCTTATCCTGTGCATAGGCTGCAAGCTCTTCAGGAAACTGGAGTGTCATAAGATACTCCCTGTCAACAACAGGAATACCTTTCAATTCAACCTTTTCAGTGTTATGTTCGACAAATATCAGCGCATCCTTCTCTGTGATTCTCATAATGTTGTCAAGGACGCTGAGTTTGTCCCTGAATTCTTCTATTCCGCTTCCGAGCCATGCAATAAAGACGCTTCTGCTGTCCCTTGTCAGTGCGTCGAATACTGAGTGTCTGGTTGGAAGGACTGAATAGCCAATTTCTGAAAGCATCTTGTATACTGTTCCGTCGAATCCTGTGAATTTGTCAAATTCCCTGTCCCATTCGTCCCTCTGCCCCTCCTCGTTAATTCTCCAGTCTTCAAAAGGCAACACGAACGGTCTGTCAAAGAAATCTTCCAGCCGCTGGGCAACGTCAATCATGGCTTTCATTCCGCTTTCATACATCTGAATGGCTCTCCTCGAAACACCTGCAATCTCGGAGAGAGCGCCCAGTGAAATATTCATCTCCTCCCTCATTGTCCTGAGCATGTCCCCGTCAATCCTGACATAGAGTCCCCCTGGTTCGGCCATTATGAAGGGTGGTATGCCTTCAAGAAATTCATCTTCAAGAGTGGAAGGAGTTATTATCGGTATGTCAAATCGAGTATAGACTATACCGTCTTCGAGCAATCCTCCTCCTGAATGCAGGCCGATAATTATTGGTTTTCCATCAAGTGCATTGGCTACTCTTTTCATCTCCACTGCATTTTCCCTGCTGAAACCGTCTACGTTCCTGAGTATTTTGATAAGCAGCAGGTCCCTGTCCCTCCTGGCAACAATATCAAAGGTTATGCTCCTGAGGCCAGTGCACTCTGCCAGGTAGAATCCGGCTTTTGCAAGCACTTCTGCTGTGAGTGCTATGATTTCATCTCTCTTTGGAACTCCCTGTGACCTAGGCATAATTACCCCACATACTGGAACTCCCTGGCAATCTTAACGTACTTGTCGAGCTCTATTCTGGACGTCGGTCTTATCTTTTCTGTTGCAGCTTTGAAGTCATTCATGGCAATCTTGAGTTCCTTTATAGACGATTCTGTAAGTTTTCCTCCAGATTCTACATATCTCCTTATTCTCAATAATGCTGCCTCATTGCACAGTCCTGAAACGTCTGCTCCTGTAAAGCCGTCTGTCTTTGCCGCAAGCTCATCTAAATCCACATCCTTCTCAAGCGGCATCTCTCTTGTCTGTATTCTTATTATCTCTTTTCTGGCTTCTTCGTCGGGAAGCGGTATCGACACCACCCTGTCGAAACGCCCGGGCCGCAGAACTGCGTCATCTATAAGATCGGGCCTGTTTGTCGCCGCTATCACAACAACATTGTGAAGCGATTCCAGTCCGTCCATCTCTGTGAGCATCTGGCTTATTATCCTTTCAGTCACCCTGTTATCTCCATCTCCCCCTCTCTTTGGAACTATGCTGTCTATTTCATCAATAAAAATAATACAGGGTGAGGCCTGTCTTGCCTTTCTGAAAATTTCCCTGACTGCCTTCTCGCTTTCACCCACCCACTTGCTGAGGAATTCCGGTCCCTTCACATTGATGAAGTTAGCCTGACTTTCTGTCGCAACCGCCTTTGCCAGCATTGTCTTCCCGGTACCCGGAGGACCATACATTAGTACGCCTCTCGGAGTCCGTGCCTTCACCTGATAGAACAGTGAAGCATATTTCAGTGGCCATTCGACGGCCTCTTTCAATTCCTGTTTAGCGGATTGCAGTCCGCCAATGTCACTCCAGTGTACGTTGGGCTTTTCAATGAGAACCTCTCTCATTGAGGACGGCTGCAGATCTTTCAGTGCAGCAAAAAAATCGCTCTGCGTAACATTCATGGTGTTGAGTATTTCTGCCGGTATCGCGTCCAGCTCCAAGTCAAGGTGTGGCATAATCCTCCTCAGC
The DNA here is from genome assembly GCA_019721075.1 of Candidatus Sysuiplasma jiujiangense. Lineage (NCBI taxonomy): Archaea > Methanobacteriati > Thermoplasmatota > Thermoplasmata > Candidatus Sysuiplasmatales > Candidatus Sysuiplasmataceae > Candidatus Sysuiplasma > Candidatus Sysuiplasma jiujiangense. The sequence continues at coordinate 178,272 of JAHEAD010000001.1, read as the reverse complement.
GCCCTCATTGCTGCCTCCTTTGTAAGTGCAGACACATCTGCTCCAGCGTAACCATGCGTCAGATCGGCTATCTGCTCGAGATCGACATCCTTGTCAAGCGGCATACCTCTGGTATGAATGCTGAGTATCTCTGCCCTGCCTGTTCTGTCTGGTATGTTTATTTCTATCTCCCTGTCAAAACGGCCCGGTCTCCTCAGTGCTGCGTCGATTGCGTTGGGCCTGTTCGTTGCCCCTATTACGACGACCTTGCCTCTGCTCTCCAGCCCGTCCATGAGTGCGAGCAGCTGGGCAACCACTCTCCTCTCCGTCTCGCCTGTAACTTCGTCTCTCTTGGGTGCAATGCTGTCTATCTCATCGATGAATATGATGCTCGGGGCATTCTCCTCAGCCTGCTTGAATATCTCACGCAGCCGTTCCTCACTCTCGCCATAGAATTTGCTCATTATCTCCGGGCCGGTAATGCTGAGAAAGTTCGCGTTAGTCTCACTCACTACGGCCTTCGCCAGCAGTGTTTTTCCCGTTCCTGGGGGACCGTGCAGTAGAACGCCCTTCGGTGCCTCAACTCCAAGTCTCTCGAACAGCTCAGGATGTTTCAGCGGGAGTTCTATCATCTCCCTGACCTTCTTGACCTCATCCTTGAGGCCGCCTATATCTTCATATGTTACTCTGGGAAGCTTTGCCAGCTCCTCCTTTACCGGTTTTTCACTGAGTTTTATTTCGCTTTCCCTGTCGACAATTACAGCCTCTGCAGGAGGCTGGAACGACAGGATGACTAGATCTACCTTTCTCCCCATTATGTTTATCTCAATGATATCTCCTTTTGTAACAGCTCGTTCTTCCAGTATCTGGGAGAGATATTCATCGCCTCCCATTATCCTTAAGGGCTCAGTTGGTGCAAGAGTCAGCCTTGACGCTCTCTTGGCAGAAACTTTCTGGACTGAAACCTTATCGTCTATTGTTGCTCCCGCATTTCTCCTGGTGCTTCCGTCAATTCTGACTATTCCCCTGTTGGTATCTTCAGGGTAACCGGGCCATACGATTGCAACAGTGCTCTTCTTGCCCTCAATCTGAACGACGTCTCCTACCTGAATTCCAAGAATTTCTATTACTGCAGGATCTATGCGGGCGATTCCTCTGCCAACGTCTTTTGGTTTAGATTCGACAACCTTTAAAAATCTGTCTCCCTTTCCTGACGTTCCATCAATCTCCAGAATAATTATTGGAATAAATAGTAGAAAAGGTTTTTAGTTTATTTGATTTCCACTTTCTTCACTTTTCTCGCAGCCTCTTCCTTTTTAGGCAACCTTAGAAACAGAACACCATTTTCGACTTTTGCCTCAACCTTTTCACCGTCAATCTCTTCAGGCAGTGAGAAACTTCTGTGGAAGTTATAACTGCTTCGCTCCTGTCTGAGGTAGTTTGCGTTTCTTTCTTCTTTCTTCTCGTTTCTTTTCCCTGTTATCTCTATGGTGTTGTCCTCTGTTACCTTTACTTCAATGTCCTCCTTCATCACACCCGGAAGATCTACCGTAACATTGTATTCCTTGTCGGCTTCCTGAATATCCATGTAGGGCACCATACTATTCTCCGAAGTCCAGGGCTCAAAGAAACCAAGCGACGGAAAGTCCCTGAAGAACGGTCTCATCCATTCTGCGAATGTTCTCGGCATGTCCTCAAAGAAATCGTCGAAGTTTCTAGTTCTCAACCCGCTCTTTCTCGGATACGCCTTAATTACTGTGCTGTTGTCAACCAAATTTATCACCGAATGATATCTTATGTTAGCACTTCTATATAAATTTAACTACATACGCTGCCTTTGGACAGAAATTCCCATGTATCTGCTAAACCACTGGGATGCCATGGTGGATATGAGCATACGAATGTTCTCGAAAAGTAACGTCTGTGAATGAATCATTCATTGAGCAGAAAAAGGGAGTTGCGCATTTCTCATTCGATCGAAAAAGGGCAGTGATAAAAGTAAAGCTGAGCATCCTGTTTGAATGAACCAAGGTATATAGCACCATCTGTCGGGACGTGGCATATATGTGCATACGGTGAAATCCCGGACAAGTTTATAGAATCAGCATCATGCGATATTGCACAGCTCAATGATATTGCCGACCCGCTCAACTCCACCAGGTAGCTCGCGAATGCGGTATGCGTGTGAATTGACGTATGTTCACATCAACAGACGATCACAGCACGGTGGAATTTTCACGTTTTGCTAACACTCAAGGGCATGGTGATAATTAACTTCACGCCGATGGACGACACGCCCGGCAACGTCCTATATGCAGCCAGGACGACCTGTGTGGTCACCCAACAGTATAGCGTGACGTCATGCTTTCGAAATCAAACTCCACATTCAGGAGTCAAGGGGATTCCATCACGGGCGCACATCAAGCAGGCAGGCGCCCGTACTCGACTCGCAGCAGTGACCAAACATCTGCCAAATTTGTTCGAACCTGTAATCTGCAATGTACCTACTGAAGACAACCATCCTGCAAAGATATTGAAGAAGCTGCCAGGAAGAAAGGGGATCGAAGAATTTCTTAAGCCAAATGTCCACAATATCAGAGAGTGCTAGTAGCTCACATACTCTGAAGCGGAACTGATCGGCATAACTTGTGTTTGAATTTTGTCCCAAAGTGGCGCGGAACCCGAAGTTTTTATACTCCCTCTAAACTATGCATTCTTATGTTAGACAGTGATGCTAGCACTGCAAAAACGCTTACATTAATTGCTTTGATTCTTCAGGCGGTTTTCTTTGTTGTAGGGCTATTTTTAATTGCGGGCCTTATGATTTTTAGCAGTACCGTTACAACCACCTCTCCGGGCGGTACCACTACTGTGGGTCCTTCTGGATTTGGAATTGGCCTTTTCGGCCTCGTATTTGGAATAATTTTTCTTATAGGCCTTTTATGGATACTTCTTGATTATTTTCTTGTGTATAAGAATCTTGCCGAGGAAAAGGTGGAAGAAGCTGAAACACCATCACTTGTGCTGGGTATACTGCAATTGCTGTTTGGAGGTTTCATAACTGGGATATTACTTATTATCGCATACGTGAAGATACGAGACTCTACGAGGAATAGATGGCAGCCGTCGCAGGTAGTGGTTCAGCCGCCTTCAAATTGAATTTTGCCACTCCAGATTCCCTATCTTTTTAGATTTCCTGCATTACCTCAACAGGTTACAGCTTTCGCAGACAGGCTCAATAGTTACTTCAAGTGTAAATATCCATCCTGAATATAGACAAATTAGCGGACGTGGACTTGTTTTTCCGGATCGATATCCTTCACGAGATTCATGTTCTACTTCGTCAGTACGTCCCCTCTGCGTGACTGCAGATCCGCTGCCGATGACGCTTACCAGATAGATGCCCCCTCAGTTTCTCTATCTCCGTTGTCTTCTCTCTCCTGCCTCCCGGCTACAGCCCCCATTTCGCGACGTCATGCTGCAGATATGAGGGATGGTTAACAGCCTTCAGATATGTGCTGACTCTATTCCGGAACCTGTGAAGTATCCTTCTCATCGCATTCCTCTCCTTTACTTCCATGAACGCCTTCTCAGCTTCGTCATGCTGGAAGTATATCCTGACGACCTTTTCCGACGAGAAATACGCATCTATTGTGGACTTACGAATGATTATGATGAGTATGAGAAGTGAAAGGATCCGCCCGTACTAATTTGCAGATAGTCATATTTTCCACAGCCTACTGTGTACCTTGACGAGCAAATTTCTCAAATCTTTTCGGACTTACCGGTTTAATTCGAATGAATCTTCGTGTTTCTTAAGCCATTCTGTAATCCGAAATTGCCAATTCAAGGTGATGTTCGCTCAGATTGCAGGACTTGTTACGAATTTTTCTGAAGAGTCATTCAACCTGTATTCCTCATACCGGATGCAATTCCTTTAATGCTCAGCAGCAATATCCTTTCAAGGTCCTTGCTTTTGCGTCCTTCCTTTATTCTTTTCATTGTTTCCGCCTGAACTAGGTTTATTATATCAACATAGGGGTTTCTCAGAAAAATGCTCTCGCTCAGCATACTGTTGTGTTGGAGTAGTTTCTTCTCCCTTCTGAGACACGTTACTAACCCTGTTGTCTTTAGGTATTCCTTCTTTACATTGCTATAGATGCCCGAGTTCTCCTTTGAGGCAAATTCTGCATAAGTGGAAGCGACTCTCATATCTGTTTTGGCAAGCGTCATTTCAAGCATGTCGATTATTGAACGGAAGAAATACCACTCTGATAGCATTCCCTGCTGCGTATTTTTCCTGGACGTAGATCGGGTACAGAGACCCTCGCCGGCTCCGTACCATCCTGAAATTATGTGCCTGTTCTGTGTCCAGGCAAAAACCCAGGGTATTGCTCTCAGGTTTGAAAGAGTCATGCTTCCTCTCGAAGCCGGACGCGTTCCCATATTCAAAAGTGGCAGGTAGCTCAGTGGGGTCGTCTCTTCCAAGTATCCTGGCAGTCTCCTGTCATTTAGGAGGCTGCGATATGCCTCATGTGAACTTTCAGAAATTCGTTCCATTTCTCTGAACCAGTCATCGCGTGGCCGAATACCTTTCTTACTCAACTCTAGCAAAGCGCTTACTGTCTGCTCGTATTCTCTGAATGTTATGCTGCTGTCGAAGTATCTGCTCCAGAGCACCTCTCCCTGTTCGGTAAACTTGAGTCTGCACTCCGCAGATTCTATTGGCTGGGACAGGATAGCAAGACGTGCCGGGCCACCTCCTCTGCTTATGGAACCACCACGTCCATGGAAAAACTTCAAGCCTATCCCATGCTTTGCGGCTGTTTTGAGAAGTTCCATCTGGGAGCGGAATATCAGCCATCTGGATGTCATGTAGCCGGCATCTTTGTTGCTATCTGAATAACCAAGCATTATTTCCTGTATTTTCCCTTTACGCATCAGAAACTTCCTGTAGTGAGAATTTTCGAACGCCTCAGACATTATCACATTACATCGCTTCAGGTCCTCGTATGTTTCGAACAGCGGCACAATTGGGAGTGCTTCCGTTCCGTTTTCTCCAAGACCTGCGAAGTTCTGCAGAATCAGCGCTTCAAGAATCTGTATTACTGAATCAGTGTTGCTTACAATGTAGCTTCCAATTGCCTCTGGTCCAAATCTGAGCTGTGCCTCCTTCGCCGCCAAGAGCATGGAGGAAATTCTGTTTGGCCGCATCATGGCTTTCGTTCTGGTTGCACTGGCGACTCCTGAAGAAAGAACACTTTCGAGCAGTTCTTTCCTTTCCATCTCTTCAAGTTTGCTGTATTCAATATCAATTCCAATTCCTCTGATAACATCACAAACAGCTTCTTTCTGTTCAGTTGAATGAAAACGAAGATCAAGTGATGCAAGATGAATCGAAAACGTCTCAACCATTCTTATCAAATCTTCGAGCGCGCCCGCAGCAATTGCCTTGGCACCGCTGTCAGATAAGCTCTTTTGCATAATCAAAAGATCAGAAAGCATTTCTTCTCCAGAATGATAGCCATTCCGCGAACCCAGCTCAGTTTCTTCCATCCGAGCTATTATGAAACTGCACAACGCCCTGTAAGGTTCATTCTCGTTAACAGACGATATTTCGCTCCACGCTTGAGGGAACTGTTTCCTGTATCTTTCAGCGAGATCAAGCATAACCGGATCAACTTTCGAATATATTGTCGATATCGAAAGCCTTGAAATCAGATCTGTTACCTTCCTCTTGTATTTTGAAAAGAGGAGCCTCTGCTGCATTTTCAGCGCTGTCAGAAGTGTGTTTCCGCTGGTGTATGGATTACCGTCGGCATCAGAACCGATCCATGATGTATAGCGCAGAAATGTGGGAAAACGGTATTGTGTTCCCCGAAACACGCTCTCAAAGGCAAAAGCAAGACGCCTGTAAAAAAGCGGAATCATTTCGATTATGTTTATATCGAAAAAATAAAGCCCGTACTTCAGCTCATCTTCAATTCCCGGCTTGCGTTCCCTGAGCTCGTCAGTGAGCCAGAGACCCGTAATTTCCTCCCTGATATCCTCAAGCGCTCTGCTCCTTTGTCGTGCGGTTTCCGATTCATGCGATATCAGTAGCGCTTCCTCAACTCTCTTTATCTTCTCAACTACTGTTTTTCTTCTGACCTCGGTGGGATGAGGTGTGACTACAAATTCAAGGCTCAATGAGTTGAAAAAGTTTTGGACTTCAAGCGGTTTAAGACCTTCTTCTTTCAGTTTTGACAGTATTTCAACAACCGAACCTCTGTTTCTTTCCGTACCCGAATCGGCTCGGACTGAACGTATCCTGTATACATCCTCAGCAACATTGGTAATATGAAAATAGGCGGTGAACGCCCTTACAAGCAGTAGAAGTTTTCTTTCGTCGAATCCTTCTATGAGTCTCTGAAGTTCCGCTGCTGCGAATGAATTTCCGTGTCTTGCGTCTACCGAAAGTCTTCTGACCCTTTCTACTATTTCGAATGAATCTTTTCCTTCCAAGTGCCTTATTGTGTCACCGAGGATTTCGGCCAGAAGGCTGACGTTTCTTCTCAGCTCCGTTCTGCCGGACACGGGTTTACACCCTTTCAATTGCATTCTCCCTGATTTTTGGAGGATGCTAAAGAGTTTGCTACTTTTTATCATTTGCCCGGGTGGCAGCTATGCATGATCTGATGCCGCCACCTTCTCAGAACAGTATTACCCGCTCTGTCACAGCAATAAGCTTTGTCACTTCATCAGTGCTCAAACGCTCAACATCAGCTGGGAGCGGATGGCTTTCGGCCACATTCTCCACACACAATCTATACTGTGCCCGACAGGAATTGAGCGTATGCTGCAAATTACCGGCGGAAAATACTGCAGCGCCCCCGAGGACAATTGTTGTTTCCGTTCTCCTGCAGATTTCGGATACCACCTCTATAATTCCGGATTTCATTTGAATTCTTCTGTGCATGTGGATTAGCACCTGCATCAGAACACCAGCACTTTCTCTGAGAGAATCATTGATGCAATGTCTCTGGTCTCAAGCATGCTGTAAGTTGCTGGTATTTTCATATCAGGCAGTAATTTTCTGACGGAATCACCGTGAACACACAGATGAAGGCCGTCAGCACCATCCGCCCTTTTCAGTGTTTCGAGCCCGAATGAGGCTCCCATATTTTCCAGAAGCATGAATACTCCATCGTCAATTAGAACCAGAGATACGTCGTGCCCTAGAGCAGCGAGCATTAAGGAGACGCGCAATGCCTCCGTCACGTGTGCGGTGGATAGGGGAGGTCGTGTCAGCAAAACAGTAACTCTCATCATTCCTCCGCCGTGTAATTCAGTATGATATCCGCCTTTTCCATTTTATCCACAAGATCTTCCAGGCTCCCTTTCCTCGCCGTTCCAATGAGCCTGTTCACTCCCCTCATAGCCAAACATGTCGAACAGCAAACAATGTCTGCCTCTTCCATCTGAGCAAAAGATGAAACAACACCCGGATTGCCAGGCTGAATTAGCTCTTCAGAAGCATTGTAAACACCATCTCCCAGAAGGAATATTGACACCTTTTTGCCTGCCGCCATGAGTGACTGTGCCCTGTCCCTTGCCGATTCAGCTTCCCTGTGCTGCACTGGAGATGAAAAAAGAATTATAAGGAACTGTGACTCCATATTATTCCTCACATGCCCATCCGTACGAGGTGCACACATATCTCCGCCCGTCGATTTCCACAGTGCCTCCTTTATCCACTTCACCTTCAAAGAAGAGACTGTTTAGAATCTCAAGATGTTCCGGCGGCACAGTCTTTGCGGTCTTTCCTGTTACCCCGGAAAAGAATGGATTCCCGATTCTGGATATAACGCGTATTCTGGGCATTAGTCATCCCCTTCTTGTGTCCGGTGAAATGCGCAGAAGGCTGAATCTCAAATTCCTGATTATCCTGAAGAATTGACTGTTGCTGTAAAGTTCAATCTCCCCACGATCTGACAGCGCGCTAACGGCAGGATCGAGCTGAACAGATCCAATGTATGGAACACCAAACTCCTCAGCAACTTTTTTGCCTTCCTCTCTTCCAAATACATTTATGCGCGAACCGTCTGGAAGCCTGAGAAATGCCATATTCTCAACCACTCCTATAACAGGTACATGCATCTCACTCGCCATGGCTATTGAACGGGCAACTACGGATCTCGCAACTTCCATCGGACTGGTGACGAAAAGCACGCCATCCGGAGTCAACGACTGGAATACAGTCAGCGGTGCATCTGATGTGCCGGGAGGCAGATCTACCAGCAGGTAGTGTAAATCACCCCATTCAGTTTCCGAAAACAACCCTCTGATCGCGCTGTTTATCAGAGGTCCTCTCCACACCAGTGGTGTTTTGAATTTGTCCATTATCAGGTCAATGGACATCACCCTGATGCCCATTCTTGACACCAGCGGCTTCATTCTGTTATTTTCCCCGAGTTCAGGAAGGTCCCTCAGTCCAAGCATTCGAGAAATACACGGACCAGTGATGTCTGCGTCCAGTATGCCTGTCCTGTATCCCAGTGAGGTAAGATGCGTCGCTATCGCGGTCGTAATAAAGCTCTTTCCCACTCCTCCCTTGCCGGATGCCACGGCGATGATATTTCCTATGTCGTTCCGTGGAAGTGCGTCTATGCCTGTTCTTTCTCTGGTTCCTGTGACAATTATGGGAAGTTTCCTTGACTTCCTTTCATCCGGCACGGTCTTCCCTTTGATTGTGAATTCAACTGCGCAGTCGTATCCAGCATCCTTCAACACCGTTTCTATGTCTGATTTTATGATGTCTGCCAGTTGGTATCCTTCAGGTATGGAGGCAACGACCCTGACTCTTTTTCCTTCTGCATTAATCGAAGATATCATACCCAGCTCTATCAGGGAGGAACGCCTTTCAGGATGCGGAACTGTCGACAGAATTTCCCTCAGTTCGCTTTTCAAACTTTCAGCCTCTGTTTTCATTCGAAATTTCCGGATGCCTGGCGGCATCCATTATTGCAGATGCGAAATCTTCTGGCTCCGCGCCGAGCACTGTTACGCCATCCTGAGAAATCAAAGTGTCAACAATGGATTTGATATCTTCATGATTCAGAGGAGTTCCCTCAAGGCGTCTTTCAAGTCTTTCCAGCTTCCAGCTTACGGGCACGGTAAAAAAGTCCCCCGAAATGGCTATATTTTTAATCCTCCCTGACTCAACAAGCATTGTAACTCGTATCAGCTTCTGTGCTTTGTAGTCTGCCTTGCAAAGAAAAGTACCCTCATTGATCTTGACTATCCTGCGATCTGCAAATAGCTCGCTCCTATCACTGTCCCGAGAGAAAATCCACTCCTGTCTTTTCCTTTCCTCTACCAACAGGTCAAGACGCTTTTTCTCATGTTCTGTTATATCAGAACTTTTCACGCCGTCGTAGAGTCTTCCAAACTCCTCTGCAAGCAGTTTGTCAATTTCTCCCCGTTCGATTTCCCGTCCAAGAGTCTGTCTGATTCCCGTTAGATGCTCCATCATCGTTTTTGCTATTTTATCCCTGAATTTTTCTTCCGGGACCTTCAGTATGCCTGCCATGATGTCGATGTTCAGGTCTAGAAGAATATCGCCTGTAAGAACCCTTGCCCCTTCTATGTCCACAGCCCCGTTTGCGCTAATCTTTCTGCCATCCACTGCAAGGTCGTTCAGCCCCTGTCTGGTTGCGTTCAGCCCCAGTCTGTGCAATGCGGATGAAACTGGTTCAAGCATCCTGCCGTAATATTCCTTTAACGTTCCCCGTGTCGACTTAGAACCGATCCTGCTTATTAGGAAGTAATCTTCCTCCCATGGTCCGTCTGCTATCGCCCCCCCTCCGATAACCCTTCTGACAACGGGTATGGAATGTCTTGTGCAATAGTCAATGTCAATCTCCCTGAGCGTCTCCTGATGGAACCCTACGTTCGCAAATGGCTTTTCAGGGTGGCATAAGACAAGCACATCATTGCGCCTTTCCTCGCTGACTGCGTACGAAAGAGCAACAAACACGTTTGTCATTACATAACCGTCTACGGGACCGAGATTTATTATCTCAAGGTCCGTCATCTTCACCTCAAAAACTTAGAACCGAATCTGAGTCAAGTGCAAGATCAGCCAGTGTGGAGGAGCCGACAACTTTAACCCCTTCTATTACATCCTTCGGATCTATGTCGCAAAGATCGCGCAAGCTTTCCTCGCAGGCATAGAATTTCACTCCTCCCTCCAGCGCCATGTTAATGAACTGCTTCAGTGTTCCGCCTTTCTTCAGTCTGACCTGTTCCGCGGAGCCATTTTTCAGAAGCTTTGGCGCGTGCATGAGGAAGTACATTGATGTATCCACCTCCATCGCAGCAGAGAGTGCTGCTGTATAGAATGGGGCATATGTCTTCTCAGGATCTTCCGGGCCTGTTGTCATCACAATAAGCAACTTCTTTCCTTCAACTTCAACCATATTTGCCACCTCACTGCTGGCATCTGATGCAGCGTATGTTGTCCCTGCCTATCAGTTCTCTGTATTTTTCCATGGCCTGTTCACCCCGGAGGAGAGAACTGCTTTCCTCCCGATTGATCATTTTCACCCTGACAATCCATCCTTTACCGTAAGGATCGTTGTTAATCAGTTCAGGATGGGCGGTGAGTTCCTCATTGGGTTTCACGACTACGCCTGTTAACGGTGACAGAACAGCACCTGCCCACTTTCCGCTTTCAATTGTTGCCAGTGGCTTTCCCTTTGGTCTGCTTGTGCCCTCCCCCTTCACCCTGATAACAACTATCTTTCCGGCCCTTGTCTGGGCGGGATCCGTCAGTCCTATGACAGCCTCATCTTCTTCCAGTCTTATCCACGACATCTGGTTTCCTTCCACAAAGTAGAGCAGGTTGTCGGGCAGTTCACATCCATTTATGAACGTCATCATTCCTACCTCCCTTGACTAGAATCCCTTCTGGCGTAAAATCTTTCCACCATCGGAAAAATTGTCTCCAAGTCGCACATCTCTCCGGCTGTGGCCGAATGCAAGCGCCATTAGCTGAGTGAAATAAACGACCGGCCTCACTATCTGCTGACCATATTGCTTTACAATCATTGGTATGTTTGCCTCGATATTCATCTGCCCCAGAGGACACATTGTTACTACAAAATCAGCCCCTGCTCTTGCCGCTTCATTAAGTATTGAAGCGCTGAAGCCAACAGATACCTCACGATCGGCTATTGCATGGCCGCCACCGCAGCATACCGTTTTCAGAGGGTAGTCGACCACTTCTGCCCCTATTGCTTCCATGATGTCGTCCATGAAGTGGGGGTGTTCCGGGTTGTCTTTATCCCAGGAACCAGCTCCTGTGTAAATCTTTGGCCTGGTGTACAGGCAACCGTAGTAACAGGCAACTTTTATGCCTTTCAGTGGTCTCCTGACCATGTTGCGGATTGTATCGAGTCCGGCCTGCTGGTATATGACTTCTATTATGTGCTTTACCTCCACTTCACCATTATATGATGGTGCACCGGCCCTTTCAAGATATTCGTTAACCCTTTCTTTGGTCGCGGTGTCTTCAGCTATCGCTTTATTTGCTCTTCCCAGAGAAAAGACACATCCATTGCAAGGCGCAACGACTGTCTTTGAACCCATTTCTTTTGCAAGTGCGAGATTTCTTCCGGGGAGAAAAACGGACAGATCGTAGCTCACGGTCTTGACTTCCGCCGCTCCACAGCAGTTATAGTTCACAATCTCTTCCATCTGAATGCCCAGATCCTTTGTTACAAGCTCCGAGCTCTTCCTGTAAGCTTTTCCGAGTCCGTCTAGCGAACAGCCAGGGTAAAAAGCAATATCACCTTTTTGGTAGTTCATATCCATCCTTTTCCAGTATTTCTTCAGCGACTTTTTTGATCTTCTTCCAGCCTTTTGTCCTGTGCCTGACGGGACCGGTTCTCAGTCTACCAGTTCTGGCAAGGCGCATCCCCATCCTCATCATGTAGCCGGAGTCAAATTCCTTCAGTTCCTCCTTCTTGATATAGTTCCTGAGGAGCATTATTTCATCAAGTATTCCAGTCTCCAGGACATTGTTGACATACTCCCTGTCCCACCTGCTTGCGGGAGTATCAGTCATCCATCCCTTCTTCCTCATGTACCCGTCAATGGCATGTATGACCTCTTCAACCCTCACATCCTTCGGGCATCTTTCAACGCACTTGTTGCATGATAGGCAGCGCCAGATAACATCCTTCTGTTTCTTCAGTTCTTCCTCATCCCCAATCCTTGCAAGATAAATGAAGTATCGGGGATTGAACTCCCGAAGGCCGAAATCAGTATGCATACAGCAACCGGATGTGCAAGTACCGCATTGCCAGCATCTGTTGATGGTTCTCCCTTCATGCGTCGATGCAATATCCTCTGCAATGGACGGCTCATATTGTGACAGGATTCTCTGCTGTATGAAAATGTTCCACTGTCCTGAAACATCCCTCCCTTCAAGTTCTGCCCTGTCCTTCTGCAGTATTTTTTCTTTTGCAATCAAGTGCTTCTCATGGATTGGCATAACGTATCTCCTTCAGTCCGAGTATCATTATCGAAATCACTCCATGGTTCGGGAAAAGAGCCTCCATTCCACCAGCGTTCATTGAGTTGTCCTTTGCTCCTATGACATCCTGTGAATAATGGAGAGCGCTTATGAGGTCAAGTGGAAAAAAATCATGAAATCTGTATCCATGAACAATGAGAGACGAGTATATGTTTCTCATTACTTTCTGTATCTGGGTGAAATTCATTTCCATCCTATCGGCCATTATTGCCTCCCTAAGAGCACCAGTGCCTCGTGCAGGATTCCAGACCCATCTTGTCGCCAGTCCGTATTTTTCCGGAAATGAAAAGTGAATCATTTCAAAGGCAAGATCTCTTATCACTTCAGCAGGTGCACCATGCAGGCCGGCAAATATGGCAATGCATGCCTCCGGTTCATCGTCTGCCGACGCGAGGGACTCAATGGCCATATCAATCCCACCAGGCGTGTTGTGTGAGAGAATGGAGTCAGCATACCTCCTCGATGTGAAACACATTCTTATGAAGTCTTTCCTGAATTCTTCACTCCTGTCTCTTTCCCGTGTCATTGAAGTGACAATTTCGGATTTACGCCTGAGAAGTTCAACGTAAGCTCTGAGCTCCGCCTCCCATTCATGTCCTATTGTCGCATCCGCAATTTCACGCATGCGGTAACTATTCAGCATAAGCTCTGGCATTTGTTTTTATCGACCTCTTCCTCACGTAATTGAGTACCTTTATCGCGGCTGCCGAGCCCTCTGTTATGGCATCGGGTATCGCTTTTGGGCCCGTAGCTGTGCCGGCTACAAACACGTTTTCAACTGTAGTATGCACGGGAAGGCTGTCTGCCTGAAGCGGCCTAACAAAGCCATGCTCTTCCATTTCCAGTCCAAGCATTTTGGCCATTTCGACAGTTCCCTCGCTTGCCTCCATTCCTGTGGCAAGCACAAGCATGTCGAACGGAACTTCACTGGGTCTCTGTAGAATTGTATCTTCGGCCATTGCAATAAGACTGCCGTCTTCTCCCTTGCTGATGGCCCCTATACGTCCGCGTATGTATTTGACATTCATTTCCTCCATGGATTTCCAGTACAGCTGGTCTTCCCAAAAGCCATATGTCCTAATGTCCATGTAATAGATGTAAGTGTCAATTTCCGGATGCTTCTTCTTCACCTCCATTGCCTGTTTTATCGATACTGCGCAGCCAAGCCTGCAGCAGTAGAATTTTCCAACCTGCCTGTCCCGCGAACCTACGCAGAGAAGCCACCCTATCCGTTTAGGCATCTGACCATTGGATGGTCTGATGAGGCGGTCCTCCGAAAGCATCTGTTCAAAATCCTTGAAGTCAATGACATCTGGATAGAGGCCGTAGCCGTATTCGTACTTCTTATGCGGATCCCAGTGCGAGAATCCGGTGGCCAGCACGACCGCGTCAAAAGCGTCTTTTTCCTCCTTTCCGTCAGAGATTGATTTGAATGTTGCCTGTACACTCTTATCATGATTCCTGATGGATGAAACAATTGTGCCGAGTTTCGTCCTTATCCCTGAGGACTTTACCTCTTTTATCAAAGGGTCGAGTACTTCCTCCACAGGTTTGAGATCCGGTGCTATCAGGCTGTAGTGAAGGCGCTTTGGGGTCCCGCCAAGAAAAGATTCCTTTTCCACCAGAACCACCTCAGCTCCCGCACCGAAAAGATCCATCGACGCACTCAGTCCCGCTGGTCCTCCTCCTATGACAAGTATGCGTGCTGCGGTCAGAATATCACCTAACCCTGTCTGATTTTTGCCTCTTCGGGCCGGGGAACATCTTCGGGAAGAACCTGGCCTTTGTTGACTGCGAAATATTTTTCCATTTCTCTGTGAGGTTCGTAAAGATACTCGATCTTCCCTCCGCCCTTAATCTGCTCCAGGTAAGCCATGAAATCGTTTTTGTACGAGGTGTAGTCTATTCCCATTTTCTCCATCAGCTTCTCGGTTGGGGACGCATGCCAGTGTACCTGAACGATCTTATATGGGTGGGCTCCGGCTGCCAGCGCAGCAATCTGGACGTCGGCGAGTACCGGCACCATGAAATCCATTCCATGAACCTTGCCTATCCACTGGCTCTTGTCCAGTGTTGTCACGCAGCCGGTATCGGTGGTGATTGCAACATCAGAATGAGCCTCTTCCACCATCGGTTTAATTTTCCGCAGCGTGGCAAATGATCTTGTAAACTCCCTCTCTGTCAGAATATGCCGGAATCCGAAACCGCAGCAGTCATACCATGTGCTGTAATCCGCAACTTTTGCGCCGAGTGCAAGCATGAGCGCCGTTGGAGGTGCAGGCCGCTGTCCCCCGTTGACACCGAAATCGTAAATGGCATCCTCTGGAACCATTTTGTAATAATGGCAGGGTTCATGGACGGTTGCAATTATGTCTGACAGATTATACTTTTTCATGGATGCCATCCTGTCCCGCATAACATGCACCCACTCACTGTAATGCACTATTTCTTCGGGTATCACGAGTTCCTTTCCCATGTGATGCATTATGTCTCTTACCTTTTCCCTTGTTTCCTTGTTCTCAACGAGGAGTTTCCTCATTTCCTTGTAATCACCGTAGCTTGTACCGCAGTGTATGAGAGGGAATGTACCAGTTTCATATGCCCTGTACCAGTTTCTCACAGCGACAGCTGCCAGAGCTACCGGGTTCGATGTACCTGTGCCGTGATAGTTCCATGCAGTACAAGATGTCTGATGCGGTTCATTCAGATAGTGTGTTCCAAATTCATTCATGAACCAAAGGAGGGATGCGGGATAACCAGGTATGTTGCCGCATTGCCCGCATGATTTATGGTGCCAGAGGTAATCAGTCGGAATCTTTTTCTCCCAGCCAAATAATGTCTGAACCGGGATAGGCTTATTTTTACTTTCGATTGGTATTACAATAAGCTCCCCTTTATCGTGCAGGTTCCACATTTCTTCCCTTACGTCGGCTACCTTCTTATCAGAAACAGCTCTGTTTTCAGTTCTGGCCTTAACCACTTCTCTTATCTGATCCGCACTTAGCATCTTCATTTTCCATCATCGCTCTTCATGCCGAATTTTTCTTTCATATCTTCGAATTCATCTTTCCAGTCTGAAATTATATCAACAATCATTTCCACAAGGTCGGGATCAAGGGACCTGAGCATATCGAGCACTCCAGACTCTTCATAAATCTGGGCAAGCTCGAGTGCAGTTTGCATGGAAACCTCCCACGACGAGTCAGTTACCTGAAGAACATCTATCGGTATCGCTTTTCGGAGCAGTTGAAGATCACCAGATTTCGATACAGCCTTTGGATCCCAGTCAATAAAGAAATCTGGTTGTATCATGTCCGGCGACACTTGGGTTCCATGTGTCATAACTTTGAGGAGACTCCTGCTTGCGGGTTTCAGGACTTCCTTTGCGCTTTCAAGGCCATTTTTCACTGCAAGTTCTCTCATTACGCTTATTATTCCCGCTATATCATTTCCGAATCTGCATCTCATGTTGCATGTATAACACTGGCAGCAGGCCCATATTTTTTCCTGCATGGCGTCAAGCAGAACGTCGGGATCTTCAGACATCGCCACCTGAAGCATTTCTCTTGGGCTGAAATCGTAAAATCTGGCTGCCGGACAGCCTGTAGTGCATTCACCGCAGTTAAGGCAGCCTAAAACAAAATCTTTGTATCTAAAATCACTGCGCATTTCAGCGAAAATCCTTTTGGCTGTTTCATCAGACTGTTTGCCATGTCCCCTTGCTCCTGAAATAATCATAGATGGCGATTGCGAATCCTCTCTCTTTGGCAAATTTTTGAGGATTGACATCAGTCATTCTCCTTTATGTTCGTTTAAAATCATCAGCCTGACAATGTTAATCATTTAAGACATTCTAATGGACACTTTATTAATTATACTTTTGGTAGGACAATAGTACAACGAACTGAGCCGATGCAAAAAATGTCTGTCATTACACAACGAGGAGGGGTAAATGTACTAGATATCGATACCTCTCCCCCTCCATTCAGATCCATCCAGTTTGTTTTCTGATAGAGAAACTGTTCAAATGTCAGTGCGATCTCTTAATTGTAAAGCTCACAAAATCCTCTTTTTCCTCAAGATTCACGATCTCATGTCCCGTTCTCTTCGACCATGCCTGCAGATCAGGTTTTGCGGCCGGGTCGTTTGCCATAACAAGAATCGTTTCTCCGACATTTATCTGTTTGATAGCCTTGCTTGTCTCAAACACGGGGAGGGGGCACTGCAGTCCCCTGAAATCAAAAACTTTCGCTTCAGATGACATAATGGTGTAATCATGTCGTATTGATATATATTTAGTTCTACCCCTAATTTAGCGGATCTTCTTGACAATGTCTGTAAGTGGCTGGTAATTTACTTATAACGTGTAAGGAATAAGGTATCGGGGACAACAGTAAATGCAAAACGCGGTAGAGAAATCTGAATCAAAGAACAAGCTAGTACTAGTTGTGAGCAAAGGCACCATGGATGCCGCATATCCGGCCTTGATACTGGCCACGACTGCGGCGGCCCAGGGAATGGAAGTATACATGTACTTCACCTTTGGAGGAATGAAACTTCTGACCAAGGGTCAGGCGGATGCACTTGAACCTTCAAAGGACCTCGGACTAAATGCTGAACAGCTGAAGGGACTGATATCGAAAGGCGGAATGCCATCCGTGCAACAGATGCTTCAGATGGCGGCCGAATCAGGTGTTCACATAAATGCATGTTCGCCAACCATGAAGCTTTTTGGAACAACGAAGGAGAATCTCACACTGCCTGGTGCAGACGTTGTCGGAGCGGCCACATTTCTTCAATGGGCTTCCGATCCTTCTGCAATAACTCTCTTCATCTGAAATGCAGGTATTGATCTCGGTGCATTTCCGGTGAAAATCGTTTACGTGAAGTATTCGGATCCTAAACCTTTTTCTCCTCATGGCGGAAGAGGAGCGGATGCAACGGTTTACCGTGCTGTTTTCAGGGCAGGTGGAGTAGTCGTCAGGGAAGATGATGATGTTCTACTCATAGGTGAACAGGCGGCCAAGGAAGATAACGGTGCTATAGCGGAACGCTTCAGCTCAGACATGTTTCCTGCCTATAGGAACATTTTGCCAATCCGAAAGGAAGACATAATTGAAAGAATCGATTTCGAAATACCAGTCAAGGAATAAACTTGTCTGAAAACATAATCAGAAGGCTTGTTTTTGGCAAACCTGTTAAACGAATTCTGGTTGTAGGCAGTGCAAATGCTGATGCGAGCCCGATCATGGAATATTTGCTTAAGAAGGAAGCAGGTGAAAGGGATATGATCGTGTCATCAGCAGGTCTCTCCGCAGTCGAGGGACAACCCATGAGCTTGCGGGCTTCCTCTTTTCTTGCGGATAGAGCCTTCAACAAGGAAGAAATTCATGAGTTCAGGAGCCGAAAACTTTCAGACAGCATCGTGCGGCAATTCGAGTTGCTTCTTGCAACGAGCATGGCAGTAAAAGGTTTCCTTTTGTTCCTTTATCCGGACTCGACCATTTACACCTTTTCCGAGTATGCGTTGATCGGCAGTGACATGGGTGAGATGACAACGGTAGACGATCAGGCGTACAGACGCATGTGTGAAGAGATGGCCGAAATGTCAAAAAGGATAATTGCGAGAGCTTCAAAGAACACGACATTCTGAAAAGTACATGCAAGAATTCAACGTCGCTACTATTTTCCGGGTATGCTTATCGGGTGACGGGGCTCTTCCTTTATTGTGTCTATGACCATCGACGGTATGACTTCTTTTATTCCATCAACTGATGTGACATCCCTAATCATTGTGGAAAAATCCTTCTTGCTGATGGCGCTGCCAAGAGCTATTATGTCGTACAATCCGAGCGCCTGATAAGTGTAACAAATCCCCTTTATCTTTGAAACATTCCTGCCAACCTCTCTCGGGTCACATCCGTTACTTGCTTTGATGTAAAGTGCTGCGCAGAAAATTGGTCCAGATTTCTCAGGGTTAACAATGACGGTAAAGCTTCTTATCAGGCCCTCCTTAACCATCCTGTTTACTCTTTCGCTCACTGTCGTCACACTGACGCCGAAATTTCTGGCAATCTGCCTGTAGGATGTTCGGGAATTCTTCTGCAATTCCTTGATAATTCCGACATCCAGCAAATCAAGTCCTAGGCCACCGTTCGCATCTTTCTCGTCTTTTTTCCTGCTGTTCATTCCGGGCAGACCTTCAATTCTCGCTTTACGTTTACATGCGTATTAATCTTTCTCCCTTCCCGCAGATTCATAAATATTCTTTCAGTAAAGCCGCTTCCCGATGCAGTGTTTTCAATACGGAAGCGGTTCATTATTTACCCGGTCAGCAACGAAAATATATGTGCCTGACAATGTCAGTCGAAATCAGTCGTTATCGAATAAGTATAAGTAAAGAAAATTCATTGCCCTGAATGGTTCATAGAATGGCCGCTGTAAACATAGATGTGTTTTTCCCATCGGACTACTTTCGGTTGTTTGTACTGATTCTGGTTTTAGGAGCCATCCTCGGTGTTATGTATGACGCCCTCGTGCGGAAAAAAATCAGGGCATATGAACAGGAGAGGGCCTGGAAAAGGAGTTTTGGAAGGGTTTCTGGAGGTAAGCATGTATCCCACTCCTCGGTAATAATGCGGGTCCTTCTCAGAAATATCGCCTTTTCCGGTGAAATTGCTTCATGCAATGAAAAAGGAGTTGACATACCGAGACGTATCGCTCATCTGCTTCTGTTCTGGGGATTCATTGTATCGGCTCTATCGATGCTTTCCAAGGCGTTCGTTTACCCGACACTCAATGCGTCTCCAATCTCGAATCCGCTTGAAATTGCTACAAACACAGGTAACACTATGCTGCTCCTTGGCGGAATTCTGATGCTTTTTATGCGCGTGAATGTCAGATCAGAGAAGGACTCCATTTTCCGCTCTATTCGTGCTGACATGTTCCTTTTTTCAATCATGCTTGCCGTGGTTTTCCAATTCATACTGGAATTTGCCGATCTTAGCGGTTCGCTTGTGGCGACAGAAATAGCGCTTATATTTTATCTGCCTGTCACTGCTTTTCCCTTCCTCTCAATGGGATGGTCAAAGTTCCTTCATATCATCTACAAACCGGTTTATGCAATACACAGGGAAATTGATTCTGCCGATGGATATTCTCATTTGCCATCGCCTTCTAAAGTGAGTTTCATAAAAGAAGATTGAGGAGTCGTGAATCAGAATGCCAACATTTGTTTACATGACGATGTGTGACGGATGCGGTAAATGCGTCGAGCTCTGTCCTAGCGACATAATGCACATCGACCCAATCAACAGGCGCGCTTTCAATGTGGAACCCGACATGTGTTGGGAATGCTATACCTGTGTGAAATACTGCCCGGAACATGCCATCGATGTCAGGGGATACGCGGACTTTGCCCCGCTCGGGCACGGTGTCACCGTACTTCGCGAACCTGAAAAGGGAGCGGTATCATGGAAGATCAAATACAGGGACGGCCGCATAAAGGAATTCACTTTTCCTATCCGTACCACTAAGTGGGGATCAATCAAATCTGCAAGGAGCTACCCTGCTCCCGAGAAAGATTCTATTCACACGCCGCTGCTCTCGCATGAGCCTGATTATCTAAAAGTGGAAAGCCTTCCGAAACTTCATGCATTTGTGAACGACGGCAGTAAAAGTAAGAACTGAAAACGGGAGATGATATCTCTGTCAATTGGAAAGACAAAATCTGTAAAGCGCGTTGACTGTGACGTATTGATAGTGGGAGGAGGATTTGCAGGATGCGGGGCAGCCTACGAGGCCGGATACTGGGGTAGGGATCTTCGCATTGTTATCGTCGAAAAGGCAAATATTGAGAGAAGTGGAGCAGTGGCACACGGATTATCGGCTATTAACTGCTATATGGGAATGAGATGGAATGAAAACATGCCTGAAGATTTTGTCAGGTATGCAAGAGGCGATCTGATGGGACTCGTGAGGGAGGATCTGCTGTACGATATAGCGAGGCACGTCGATGCTACTGTCCATATGTTTGAGGAGTGGGGCCTTCCCATGATGTACAACAGGGAGAATGGTCACTACCAGAGGGAAGGAAGGTGGCAAATCATGATTCATGGCGAATCATATAAGCCAATAATTGCAGAAGCAGCTCAAAAATCGGTAGATGAAGTGTACAACAGGGTAATGATCACACATCTGCTTACAGATATGCGGAATCCCAGGCGTATAGCCGGCGCGGTGGGTCTGGATGTCAGGGAAGGCACATTCTACGTATTCAGGGCGAAAGCTGTCATAGTCTGTGCTGCAGGCGCCTCACACATATACAGACCGCGATCTGTGGGAGAGGGAGCGGGAAGAACTTGGTATCCACCCTGGAACAATGGATCTGCATATGCCCTACTGATGCAGGTCGGGGCCGACATGATACAGATGGAAAACAGAATTGTGGTCACACGTTTCAAGGACGGTTATGGTCCGGTCGGGGCATGGTTTCTCATGCTCAAATCAGTCGCGACAAATGCATATGGTGAGGAGTATGAGAAGGCGCACATCGATAATCTGAGGACATATGTTGGAACCAAGTATGCAGATGCAAAACCAATGCCGACGTGCCTGAGGAATCACCTGATGCTTGAAGAGATAAAGGCAGGAAAGGGTCCAATCTACATACACACTGAACGCTCTCTCGACACGCGCGAAAAGGAAGAGCTTGGCTGGGAGGATTTTCTGGACATGACAATAGGCCAGGCTGTAATGTGGGCTTCTCAGAATATAGACCCGAAGGTGGATCCGTCAGAACTCACCATGTCTGAACCGTATGTAATGGGATCGCATGCTGTCTGTGCAGGCGCCTGGGTGAGCGGGCCGGAGGACATGGCTCCATCGGATTATAACTGGGGATACAACAGGATGACGACCGTTGAGGGCCTCTTCGGAGCAGGTGATACTGTCGGCGGCAGCGCCCACAAGTTCTCATCTGGCTCTTTCACCGAAGGTCGTCTTGCAGCGAAGGCCGCAGTAAGGTTTCTGAGAGATCATGCTGATTACAAGCCGCAAATCGATTTATCTCAGATAGAAGCTTTGAGGGAGGAGTTGTACAAGCCACTGGAAAATTATGAAGTGGGGAAGCATGTAATTGTGAAGGGAAGCGTTTCCCCCTTCTTCATCACACCCAAGCAGGGTCTTCAACGACTCGAGAAGATAATGGACGAATACTGCGGGGGTGTTGGATCATACTACTCGACAAATGAGAAACTCCTTAACAAGGGATTAAACCTGCTTCTCATGCTTAAGGAGGACATGAAGAGCATTGGAGCGGAGGATCTTCACCAGCTGCAGAGAACGTGGGAGCTGAGCCACAGAATCTGGGTTGCTGAGGCGGTGATAAGACACACACTTCACAGAAAGGAAACGAGATGGCCGGGCTATTACTACCGGGCAGACTATCCGCACGTGGACGATGAGAACTGGCATGTCTTCGTTGATTCACACTATGACCCATTGACACGTCAGTGGGAGATGTCTGCAAAACCGGTGCATCACATTGTGCCCTGACGGGATGATGCTGAATGATACCGTCCCCTTATGGTGGAAAACTTGTCAACGGCATTCCCGGCGAAAACGAATTACTTAGGCGGAGAGAGGAAGCATCCGAGATCCCGGCGATAAAACCGTTGATAGACCAGATATATGATGCTGAAAAAATATGTACAGGAGCCTATAGTCCCCTGGAAGGCTTTATGGGGAGGGAAGATTTCAAAAACGTCTTGGACAGAAGCATGCTTTCGAACGGAATGCCCTGGACAATGCCCATATTTCTGGCGCCCGCAGGAAAGGACAATGAAGCTGTCCTGAAAGAAGCGGGCGAATCGGATATGCTGTCCATCCTGGATACGTCCGGAATTCCATTTGCTATTATCAGGGTTGGGGAGAAATTCACAATATCGCGGGAGGAGATTGCAAAGAAGATATATGGAACGACCGACAAAGCTCATCCGAACGTTTCTGATCTGTCACAGATGGGTGAAATCGCCATCTCAGGAAAAGTTCAGCTTATCAGAATGACTCGGCATACTAAATTTGAATACACGCCGCTTGAGACCCGGGAGCTCTTTCAGAAGAATGGCTGGAGGAATGTGGCTGGTTACCAGGCAAGGAACCCGCCGCATACCGCTCATGAATATATTCAGAGGGCAACACTTGAAAGGGATGATATAGATGCACTTTTCATACAGCCGGTAATAGGAAAGCTCAAGAAGGGTGATTACAGGCCAGAAGTCATAATGGAGGCATATGAAGTATTCGTCTCTCACTATTATCGGAGCGACAGGGTGCTGCTCGCTTCACTTTCGATATCAATGCGGTATGCAGGACCAAAAGCGGTTCTTTTCTATGCTATCGTGAGAAGAAATTTTGGGTGTTCCCATTATATTGTAGGCAGGGATCAGGCCGGTGTGGGCAGCTATTATGACCCTTACGCCGGGCATAGAATATTCGACAATTTCGACGTTGGTATTGTGCCGCTCAAGTATGAGGAAACATTCTACTGCAAAGTCTGCAATGGAATGGCTTCAAGAAAAGTATGCCCTCATGGAGATGAATTTCACGAGAACACGAGTCAAACAAGGATAAGAAAACTACTTTCAGAGGGGAAACCGCTTCCGTCTGAAATTCTCAGACCGGAAGTTGCTGAAGTGCTGAGGAAGGGCGATGTCATTAACATCTGATACCGGAATTTGTCCCCTGCGCTATTGCTCACATCGCATACACCAGTAAGATCATGAGTAATCCGGCGGTGGTTCAAACTGGCTAAGAAAAAAGGTGTAAAGGGCCTTCATTTCGATGCAAGGAGAGTCGCGATACTCTCAGACATACATGGAAACTCGGTTGCGCTCAATGCTGTTGTCGAGGAAATCAGCACAATGGGTGTTGATGTCATAATCAGCCTCGGGGATGTGGCAGCCACCGGTCCTGCTCCCATCAGCACACTCGCAATCCTCAGGAAACTGAATATCCCATCTGTCATGGGAAACACGGATGACAGAATGATAAACCCTGATTCAACCAAATTCAATCCGGAGAGAGGGTCTGAAATTCCTGAAATAGATGCCTGGTGCGCACGTATGCTTGGCAAGCAGGATATAGCCTATATTTTGTCATTCCTGCCGCTCCTGCACGTTAAATTCAAAGAACAGCGGATGCTCTGTTTCCATGGCTCTCCCGCATCAAATACAGAGGTTATAGATGCGCATACAGGCAGTGATAAACTGGAAGGAATTTTCAGGGATCATTCGGCGGATTTACTTGCAGGAGGGCACACGCATGTACAGATGCTCAGGAGGCATGGTTCGTCTTACATCGTGAATCCGGGAAGTGTGGGCCTTCCTTACAGGTTGGAGGCAGACGGAAAACATTATAGACCAGTCATTGCAGAATATGCAATAGTCGAGCTTAAGGGGAAAAACGTTTCGATCGACTTCAGATGTGTAGGCTATGACTTCGGTGAACTTGCAGACGTTGTGGAAAAGAGCGGGATGCCACATGCCGACTGGTGGATTTCAAAGTGGAAGCGAAGTTGATGCTCTAGATTGATGTAAACATCCGCCCTGTCGTGGCCGAGAATGAATGCATGCTATTTTCATAAGACGGCTGCCCGCTTTGAATTCATTCTTCGAATTCTTCCTGCAGATCAATTATGACCTGTTCCAGCACTTCTTCGAAGGTGCCGCTCTTGTATTCCCGAATACCTCCGAGCTGGCTCTGGACCCTTGCCAGGTAGCTGGAATCGGTCTTTAGAAATTCAACGTTGCAAAGCGATTCTTCCATCTCTACACATTCCTTGGCTAAAACTGCTCATAAAACAAAGGATATTTAAGCTTATTATAATGTTAATTCGAAATTCGCTTAACCTGGTCCGACGGTCTTCACTATATCTGTCATTCAATGTTTTTCGTCAGATAAAAAGCATCCTTTCCCTTGCCATAGTATTCGGTTATACGCTCGCATATGAGATATCCTTCCTTCTTGTACAGACCGATTGCCGACAGGTTATTCACGTCTACATGCAGCGTGAGCAGTTTGATTGCGTGTCGCCTGGCCATATCTTCTGCCTTCCTGAGCAGTACTGTGCCAAATCCCCTGCCACGCACTTCAGGCATGACTGCCAGCGATGCAACTTCCACTGATTTTCTATGCAAAAAAATTATTTCCGATGCAACAATCCGCTTTTCCATTTCTGCCACATAAGTTATGGAGAATGGATGAAGCAAAAAACCCCTCAAAACAGAAGAACTGTATCTTCCATATTCAAAACATGACCGTTCGATGTTCTCAAGTCCCTGAAGATCGCCTATGCTGGCCATTCTGACGTTAATGTCTGTATCCTGACAGACATCACAGGTGCTTTTGGCATCGTCTTCTGCCACTGTTCTCATGATGACCAGGTCAATTGCTTGCCGGCAACTTAAACTGTTTGATGTGAAGCGGGTTATGCGACTGCAATAACTGTAATAATGTAATGGACATTGGGTTTGTGTCACAGTCATGGGCGAAAACACACTTGTAAGGGACTGCTGCAATGCATTCGTGAATACGACTAAACTTCCTCCGTTTAAGAGCGGCAATCTTTCCGGACTCAGTTTTGCCGTTAAAGATAATATTTTTACCGGAGGCGTCAGGACGACTGCCTGCTCGAGAATCCTCCAGGATTTTATCCCAGATTATGATGCGTTCATAGTAAAGCAAATCAGACTCAGCGGCGGTGAAATAATAGGTAAGACAAACAACCATGAATTCGCAGTCGGCACAACCAACACCTCATCTATCTTCGGTGCAGTGCGCAATCCATGTTCCAGCGACTGCATCAGCGGAGGTTCCAGCGGCGGTTCTGCCGCTGCTGTAGCCTCCGGTGCAGTCGACATCGGAATCGGGACAGATACCGGCGGTTCTGTGCGGATTCCCTCAGCTCTCTGCGGTGTCGCGGGCTTCAAACCTTCGACGGGTCTGATACCGACTGAGGGTGTCATACCTCTGAGCCGAACAATGGATGCTATCGGCATTATTGCAAAGGATGTTGCCTCTATCAGAACTGTCTTTGAGTCTGTTCTTCCCCAAAATTCAAGAGCCATTGTCCGTCCCGAGAAGGATATTAAGAGTCTCGGGCTAATGCTGTTTGACGACGGTCCCGTTTCAAAAAAACTTCTTAAAAAGGTGGAATGCCTGGCAGGTGAATATGAGATCAGCGAAATTTCAATTCCTTCACTGGAAGAAAGAGGAGGCTCGTTGCGCAGAAAGATAACTTCGGCGGAGGGAGCCTCCTATCACAGAAAATGGCTTGAGACAAAAAGGGACCTTTATTTTCCTGACGTCAGAGAAGTTCTTTTGGCAGGACTTAAAACGGGAACTTCCGATTATATCGAAGCATGGAATTTATTGAAGGGTATAATCAAGGAATATGATGCCGTCTTTTCAAGAATCGGCGCAATACTTTCACCTACGACGAAAACAGTAGCTCCAAAAATATCCGATGTCATTGGAAGAGAACTTCATTTCCGTGACTCTCTTCTTGGAAATACGGAACTGTTCAATGCCGTTTTTGCACCTTCGGTTTCTATCAATGCGTGCGAGATGGATGGACTCCCGGCCGGACTGATGATCAGCGGCAGCAGAAACGACGATTTTGCCGTCCTGCGTCTGGCTGAAACAATCGGAAAAAAGCTGAAAAATCTGTAAAGCCTGTGTCACTGCATATGATATTCAACCGGAAGTTCAAAGCTGGAAATATCCAAGTATTGTAATGAAATACTGGAACACGGTAAGTGTATGATAGAAGTGAAGCAGATCAAGGTGGGCAGCATGCAGAACTTTTCATATCTCGTCTTCGACGCAGTCGAACTGGAAGGCGCGATTGTCGATCCTTCCTTCGACTCGAGCATGGCTGTTTCCGAGGCATCGCGTCGTGGAGTAAAACTGAAGTACATATTGCTAACACATCATCATTTCGACCATGTACAGGATGCAGAGAAACTTGCACTCCGAAAAGGCGCGAAAATAGTCGCACACTCCAGTTCCCCACACAGAAAGGACATTGCTGTCGATGATGGAAGCCATCTCAGCCTTGGAAACAGTACAATTCAGGTGATACACACTCCGGGACATACTGTAGACAGCTGCTGTTATCTGGTTGATGGAAAACTCTTTACCGGTGACACGCTGTTCGTCGGAGAGTGCGGCCGTGTGGATCTTGAAGACAGCAGTCCTGAAAGCATGTTTGAAAGCCTAATCGTTAAACTGCGCGCCCTTGACGACAGAACAGTTGTCTATCCTGGCCACGATTATGGCGTCACACCTTTCTCAACAATAGGCGATGAAAAGAAAAATAACTATACAATGGAGAAGCGGACAAAGGACGAATTTCTGAAATTCATTACATCATGAATCCTTTTCTTCAAGCAGTCTCTCTACCAGCGTGCGTTCAGCACGCCTGATTGCCTTGCTGACCGCTGGTGCTGTGACGCCCGCCATTCTGGCCACGTCCGCAGTAGAAGCTCTCCGCGGCACGTCGAAGTACCCCATTGCCTTCGCCAGTTTTACAATATACAGCTGGACAGAACTTATTCCCTCGAATTTAAGTTGGCCAGGTTTCCCTATTGAATGGATTTTATAATAAATTCCCTGCTGGCTGAGTTTTTCAGTCATTTCCTTTACCCTGCTCTCTTCCACGAAAACCGTCATCAGCGCCCTGTCACCAACTATTTTCAGCGGGGATGCAAGAAAGGTCGCCTCAGCGAGTTCCCTGAGTATTGGTGAAATCTTGTCCGGAGTTCTGTGTTTTACGATGACAGTATATTTCGCTGCAGTGCTGTCCATGCTTATGATTTCAAAATCTATCAGTCCGTACTTTTCAGAAATTTCCAGCCTTCTGTTTTCTATGTCCTCGGCAGATCGCATCCTTCCGGACCTCCTTATCTCCAGGAGCTCCACCATTATCTTTTCCGACGCAAAAAGTGTCTGAAGGACTGTGATGCTTTCATTGTTGATGAAAAACCTGCCAAGCAGGCTGTTCAACGGCTCTATCGACTTGAAATCCACCTCGATTTCCAATCTCTTTAGCGTCATTTTGTTCCACTTTCGCCGGATAGGGATTATCAGGGCATTGCTGAATAATCTTTCTTCCAATGCGTTTCGATGCGGATACATGCATTTCTTGCCATGGAAACATTGATAACAATAAGCTGTCTATTGAAAATTTGAAACTGCATGGATGCAATAAAACAGCCAGTCCAGCCGGAAAAATCACTGCTGCCGATGATGAAGCGAAGAGGTTTCATATGGCCATCGTTTGAAATTTACGGCGGATCTGCCGGTTTCTATGACTACGGTCCGCTCGGATTGCTTCTGAGGGAGAATATACGGGATATGTGGCGCTCGATTTATTTCAGAGAGGGTTTTTTTGAAATAGACACACCATGCATCAACCCTGAAAAGATTTTTCAGGCATCGGGCCACATCAAGTCATTCACGGACCTTGTTGTGGAATGCAATTCATGCCATGAGAACTTCAGGGCCGATCACCTGATAGATGCCGGTGAATCCGCAATATCTGCAGAATATGTGGAGAAGCTGGCTGCTGAAATGAAGCTGAAGTGCCCGAAATGCGGCTCGCACGATTTTTCAACACCTGTTCCTTTCAACCTGATGTTCAGAACGCAGATAGGTCCGAAGCAGGGTAAACCAGGATATCTGCGACCCGAAACTCCTCAGGGCATATTCATCAATTTTCAGAATCTCAAAAGATTTTACCGGGAGAAACTTCCGTTCGGTGTTTTTCAGTCAGGGAGGGCCTTCAGAAATGAAATTTCGCCGCGGCAGGGTATGCTTCGCCTCAGGGAGTTCAATCTGATGGAAGCTGAAGTATTTCTTGATCCGAGGAAAAAAGAGTGGGGATCCCTCAACTCGTTTCGCGGGCAGGAATACCTTTTCGTTCCCAGAGAAGGAACGGAAGTCGTCACAACATTGGATGATGCATTGAGAAGAAAGTTTCTCCTAAGCAAGGCACATGCCTATTTCATCGGCCTGACGTTTGAGTTTGCCCTCCGCATAGGGCTAGACCCTGAGCGTCTTCGTTTCAGGCAGCACAGGAAGGATGAACTGGCACATTATGCACTGGATTGCTGGGATCTGGAGGCTTTGTTGAGCAGCGGCTGGACAGAAATAACCGGTATCGCGGACAGATCCGATTACGATCTGAGATCGCATCAAACTGTCTCAGGTTCTGATCTGACTTGTTTCAGGAAAGTGGGCGATGAACATGTTGAAAAAACGCTTCGTGTCAGGGCTGAACGCTCCCGCCTGGGACCCGTTTTCAAGAACAGGAGTGAATCGGTTGCCAGGGCAATAGAAGCGCTCAGGCCGGATGACATACCGCGCGACGGTAGTTTTGAAATCGGTCTGGATGGAGACAGCATTACGATTTCAACCGACTATTTCAGAATTGTCGAAGGCGAAAGCATTCCAGCTGGAGAACATTTCTTTCCACATGTTATTGAACCCGCCACGGGTCTTGACAGGGTATTCTATTCTGTCCTTGAGCACAGCTTTGAAACTGATGGAAAGAAAAATGCTCTAAGGCTGAATCCCGCAATCGCGCCCATAAAAGTTGCAGTTTTTCCGTTGCTCAATGAACGGAAGATGACTGACGTCTCGAGGAAAATTTATCAGGAATTTGTAAATGCGGGGATTGAGGCGTATTATGATGATGCCGGCTCCATCGGCCGGAGATATGCAAGGATGGATGAGATAGGAACTCCTTACTGCATAACGGTCGATACTTTTGAGGGTAGCGTCTCTACTGTGACGGTAAGGGATCGCGATACAAAGAAACAAATACGAGTTGGGCGAAGGAATATCGTAGGGAAGGTGAGACATTTGATTTCTGGTAGAAAGCTGGAAGAAACAGGTACATTAATCGGAACTGGAATTGCTGATGAAGCTGCGGGAGGCGAGGACTACGAATGAAAATCTGTTTGCCGCTATGGGAAATGTGAGTGTGATCTCGGGGAAGCTGGGCAAGATTTCCATAGGGAAGCCACAGGCAAAGTGGCCCATACTGTTCGCGTCCCCTCAGGATGAGTTGACCGCCGTTGCTTCAAAAATGATTGAATTTGATCTTGATGAAATACCTGTTATGGACAGGAAGACTGTGGTGGGAGTTGTTTCGCTGAAATCGATACTCAAGGGAAGCATACAACCTGCGACAAAGGTGAAAAGCATTATGCTGAGCACTCCGGAACTTCACCCATGGAGCAATGTTTTTGATCTGGCGGAGGCAATAATCAATACCGGTTACAGGCAGATTCCAGTAGTCGATGACGGAAAACTTGCAGGCATCGCTGATAGAACTTTTCTTGTAAAACTGATTTCAGGCATTAAGGAGATCGGTGGAATCAGCGTCAGAGATGTGATGACCCCTTCCGTTATAACGCTTAATCAGAACGACTTTCTCGACAGTGCGTTCGAAACTTTCAGGTCCACTGGCGTGAGAGCCGTCCCCGTCGTAGACAATGATGGAAAGATGAACTCGCTCCTGAAAATATCGGATCTTGTCTCAGTTGTAATGCGCGGAAAATCAAGTGAAACAGCCGGTGAACTTGTGGGAAGGGCAAATCCTGTAGAAATAACAGTAAGCAGCATTGCTCGCCGGGAGTTCAGTTATCTAAAACAGGAGGACAGAATGAACAGAGCGCTGGCATTGATGTCCTCAGAGGAGGTGACATCCCTCCCCGTCCTTGATAACGGGGTACCTGTCGGAATACTTTCAAAATTCGATGTTGCCCAGCTTGTAATGTCGATGCTTGTCAGGGAGTCTGTTTACGTGCAGATTACAGGCATTTCAGATCCGGATGTTCTTGATATGATATACAATGAGGTACAGAAGACAATGAAGAAGATTGAGAATATATCAAGACCCATATCGCTGTATATTCATGTTCACTCGTACAACAGTGAGTTTGGCCGCATCAAGTATTCGCTCAGCGGGAAACTTCAGACTGTCGAGAGGCTCTTTGTAGCCAAATCGTTCGACTGGGAACCGGTTCGCACCACGCAGGATCTTCTTTCCAAGCTTGAAGGCATGGTAAAAGAGATGAAGTCTATCAAGATCAAGTCGAGAAAGAGAAGAAAGAGCCAGCGTCATGCTGTTTCCGAGGAGTATTGACAAATATGTCGGTTATCTGCATTTACTGAAAGAAGAAAAAGAGGAAAAACGTGAAATTTTTAGAAAATGTTTTTTTGGGGCAAACGCTGGTTTCTGCTGGAAAAGGCGATGCCTGCATTTTCTACAACAGAAGAGGCTAATTCAGCTTACGGTTTCCGCCACCACAGGAGTCATTGTGAATCCTGTGAAAGTTGAACCGTGGATTGCCTGAGCACTGTTGAAATCAAGCGTAACAGTGGTTGTTGAAGCAGATGATATCTTGAACTGGCCTGCTATGTCAATGTCCGGGCTCGTGAGTGATATCCTGTATGTCTTTCCATCATATACGCCAAATGAACCGCTGACCACAAGCCTGATCATCTGATAGTGTCCGTTAGGCAGCTTGAGACTTGTCAGGAATACCGATTTGTTTGTCGTGTTTGCCAGATTTATTTCAACCGGAGTGCTGAATGGCTTCGAATAACCGCCACTGCCGCCCGTAGTCGAGTTATGTACGGATACTTCTGTTATGTTTATGTAAACCGAACTCCAGCCGGCCGGTAAAGGATCCCTGATCTGTATGTTCAGGCTCCCGCCGCTGTTCAGCAGGTAGTATGCTCCAGCGCCTACAACAATGACTGCTATCGCAACTGCGATTATCGCTCTGCTCTTCATATCTATCAGTTTCATTCAGCCCCGGCCATATATAACTGTCTTACTTTACAAAAATCGAATAAACCGTATTTCCCTGAAATGCAAGGAGAGATTTTAACCGATGCTTCTAGCCGGTAAAATAGCGGACAGACTGAAAAATATTAAGTATGAGAGCTCAATGTTTCAGAGGTATTCCCTTTGAAAACCGATGGAATTCTGCTGCTCGAGGACGGAACAAGTTTTGAGGGCAGGATTTTCGGCTCTGCTACCGAATCATATGGCGAAGTCGTTTTCAGTACCTCCATGACAGGATATGAAGAGTCGATAACCGATCCTTCCTACCGGGGCCAGATACTTGTGTTCACCTACCCCCTCATCGGAAATTATCGCTTTACGGCACAACAGCTTCAGTCCGTCCGTGCCCAGGTCAAGGGCATCGTTGTATCTGAAAATACATCCTACCCGTCAGCGGACCTGCAGGAGTTGCTCAGCGCTTCAGCTGTCCCGGGCATCGAGATCCCGGAGACAAGAAGTATTGTCAGGCGCGTCAGGGAAAAGGGAACAATGAAAGGGCTCATCATACCTGGCCTGATGACAAATTCGTTGCTGGAGGAGAAACTCGGGTTACTGGCAAAAGAGAAAAATATCTGGGAAACAAATCTTGTTTCCGAAGTTAGCACTTCTGCTTCGGTTGGCCCGTTTGGCACGGGTAAGAAAATTGTCATTCTCGATTTCGGCGTCAAGAGAAATCTTATACGGGATCTTTCCAGGCATTTTTCTGTTTACCTCCTTCCATATTCATCGTCGTACGACGAAGTGATGAATTTCGAGCCTGAAGGGGTTGTTCTTTCAAGCGGACCCGGGGATCCGGACCATGCCGATATAAGGAAAAATGTTCTTCCTGTTGTCAAGCGCCTGTCTTCGGAGTTGCCTGTCCTCGGGGTATGTCTCGGACACCAGATACTCTCCCTCGCATACGGCGGTAAAACCTACAAGCTCAAGTTCGGTCACAGGGGTATAAATCATCCAGTAAGGCTTGGCGAGAAAGTCTACATCACCTCCCAGAATCATGGTTTCGCAGTCGACGAACAATCTCTTTCGGAAACAGATTTGAAACCCACCCAGTTCAGCCTCAATGACGGCACGGTGGAAGGACTGGAATTGCCGGGAGGCACAGTCTTAACTACACAGTATCATCCTGAGGGAGGTCCGGGTCCCCAGGACACAATCTTTGTGTACGATTATTTCAGAAAACTCGTTTCGGGCGGGAGGAGGTGAGTTTTTGCCAGCAAACACAAAGTTGAAAAAAGTGCTGGTCATCGGTTCTGGTCCGATTGTTATCGGACAGGCCGCCGAATTTCGACTTCTCCGGCAGCCAGGCATGTAAAGCCGCAAGGGAAGAGGGTTTCGAGGTAGTGCTGCTCAATTCAAATCCTGCCACGATACAGAGCGATCGCGAGATCGCGGACATTGTATACATAGAACCAATGACATCTGAGACTGTTGAGAGGATCATTGAGAAGGAGAAGATAGATGGCATATTCAGCGGGATGGGAGGTCAGACGGCACTGAACCTCTGTTCTGAACTCTCAGAAAAAGGCATACTCGCGAAGCACAATGTGAAACTGCTCGGTTCAAACGCGAAGGCTATCGCTTCATCAGAGGACCGGGAGCTGTTCAGGGAGGCGATGACCGGTGGCGGCCTTCCTGTTGCCAGGAGCTTCACATGCACCTCAATTCCGAGTTCCAGGGAATATGTGAAAAAACTCGGCGGTTTTCCTGTAATGATCCGTTCCGCCTACACACTGGGCGGTACTGGCAGCGGAATAGCCAGAAATGATGAGGAGCTGGAATATATTGTCGGGACGGGACTGGCAAGTTCCAGGATAGGTCAGGTTATAGTTGAAGAGAGTATACTCAACTGGGAAGAGTTCGAGTACGAGGTCATAAGGGATGCTGCAGGGAACAGCATCATAGTGTGCAGCATGGAAAACCTGGATCCAATGGGCGTCCACACGGGAGAAAGTATTGTGATAGCTCCTGCGCAGACGCTTAGCGACAGGGAACACCAGATGCTGCGCTCTGCCGCTCTCAGGATCGTGGAAATTCTTGGAATAGACGGTGCATGCAACGTGCAGTTCGCAGTCCACCCAAAGACGAGAGAGTTCAGGGTGGTCGAGGTTAACCCCAGGGTGTCCAGAAGTTCTGCACTGGCTTCGAAGGCTACCGGTTACCCTATCGCCAGGGTTGCAGCAAAGATTGCTCTTGGCCTCCATCTCGACGAGATTGAAAACATGATAACGAAGAAAACAAAGGCAGCATTTGAGCCTTCACTCGATTATGTTGTTGTGAAGATCCCGCGTTGGCCCTTCGACAAGTTCCGTCTAGCGGACAGGAAGATCGGAACCCAGATGAAAAGCACCGGCGAAACAATGGCAATCGGAAGGACATTTGAGGAAACAATCCTCAAGGCTCTACGTTCACTTGAACTTGGTCTCATTGACCTGGATTGCGGTGAAATATCTGAATGGACCGACAGCCGGCTCATGGAGGAAATAGAGATTCCCACCGACAGGAGGCTCTTTTGCCTGATCGAAGCATTCCGTCGCGGCTTTTCAGCAGCCGATATGCATGAAAAATGCCACTGGAATTTGTTCTTCCTCAACAAACTGAAGGGACTTGTTGACATTGAAAAACGCATACTTGCCGGCGATGAACAAGCTGTCCTCGAGGCAGCCAGGACTGGTTTTACCTCAACATACATAAGCCGTATATCAGAGAAGGCAATCAAGCCGAACAGGGTATTCAGAATGGTGGATACCTGCGGTGCTGAATTCGAGGCTGAAACACCGTACTATTACAGCACCGCTTTCGGCGAGGATGAGGTAAGCAAGGGAGAGCGCAGGACAGTTCTGATAATCGGCGGAGGTCCGATCAGGATAGGGCAGGGCATAGAGTTTGATTACTGCTGCGTACACGCTGCCATATCGACAAGGGAAGAAAATTACGATGCTGTTATAATAAATAACAATCCGGAGACCGTCTCAACGGACTTCGATCTGAGCAGCAGGCTTTATTTCGAGCCGCTTACCTCCGAGGATATACTGGCAGTGGTTGAGAGAGAAAAGCCGTTTGGCATAATGACACAGTTCGGAGGACAGACTGCGCTAAACGCAGCCATGTCGCTCAGCGGCGACAGCCGTGTCAGAATACTCGGAACGCCGCCGGAATCTCTTTCTCTGGCAGGCGACAGAAAGAATTTCTCTGATTTTGTCAGAAAACTCGGTCTGGAGCAGCCGGATTCCCTTTCAGTCACTTCAAGAACAGACGCAATCAGGGCCGCCGGAAAACTCGGATATCCCATCATTCTGCGCCCATCGCATATAATAGGCGGCAGGGGAATGGAAATCGTAAACGACGACGAACAGCTTGAGTGGTATCTCGATGGAATTAAGATGGGAGGCGGCAACAGCCTTCTGCTTGAAAGATATCTTTCAGATGCTGTGGAGGTAGACGTGGACGTTATTTCCGACGGCAGCAGGTGCTTTATAGCAGGTATAATGGAGCATGTGGAGCAGGCCGGTGTTCACTCCGGAGATGCCACGATGGTCCTGCCTCCGCACACTTTGCATGAGCAGGAGCTGAGAGAAATCGAAAGGCAGACTGAAATACTAACCTCTGCATTAAATGTGAGGGGACTGGCAAATTACCAGTTTGCCGTGAGGGATGGCAAGGTTTCAGTCCTTGAGGCAAATCCGAGAGGAAGCCGCACCATCCCCTTCGTGTCCAAGGCAACCGGAATACCTCTTTCCAAAATTGCCACGAAGGTAATCCTTGGCCACTCACTCGATGAATTCGATCTGAACGCGAAACGGGTTGGCAGAATTGCAGTGAAGGTCTCCGTTTTCCCGTTTCTGAAACTCAGAGGCGTTGACAGCGTCCTAGGTCCTGAAATGAAGAGTACCGGCGAAGTAATGGGCATCGGGAGGACATACGCCGAAGCATACTGGAAGGCATTCACATCCGCCGGAATGAAATTGCCTGCCGCAGGATCGGTTTACCTGACCGTGAGAGATGAAGACAAGAGAAAACTCCTCCCGGTGGCAAGGAAGCTGGCAGAAATGGGCTTCGGCATCTTTGCCACCAGGGGAACCCAGGAATTTCTTGAAGCCAACGGCGTCGGAGCCACCAGGGCGTACAGGATATCAGAGAATCTCAAGCCTGACGCTCTGGGACTGATGCGCTCCGGCAAGGTATCTCTTGTCATCAATACCCCCAGGGTAAGTTCCGGAAGCCTCCGGGACGGTGCAATGATGAGGCGACTCGCAGTCGAGACGAATATACCGCTTGTAACAACTATAAGCGGAGCAATGGCAATAACCGACGCCATCGAATTCAGCATCAGCGGAAAACCGGGTATAGAACGACTCTGACGCAGACACTGCTGCAAATATTAACAGGCAGCTGATTTCTGCCTGTCAGATTAAACAGTTTACTGATGTTTACCTCAGGCGATCGCTCACTGGGTGTTTTTTCCGACCCTGTTTATACCGGCTATTGAATAAAGCACGCAGTAGCCGCTTAGACCTGTAACAAGAGCAATCAGACCTATGACTGCCACAAGTATCTGCAACAGGCCACCAGTGTAGAAAATGGCCGCGAGTAAAAGCAGTCCTGCCACGATCCTGACCCCCCTGTCAGCAGGACCAACATTCTTTTGCATTTTGTTTCGCCTCAGTACATTTTCTGAAGTTCAAAGATCGTAACTTCAGTGGGTGGTCTTACCTGTGCCACGAGATCGGCGAGCGCTTTTCTGCTTGGCGCTTCCCAGGTACAGAATGCCCTGTTCTCGCCGCTAACCGCGTTTATGGATTTCAGTTTGAAACCCTGTGGCAGCTTGCCATCCTTTGCCATTCCCGCTATGGCCTTTACGGTTTTTACCGCATTTTCAGTATTCTCGCTCTTCCAGACATGCTGGATTAGGAAATCCGACATTTTTGTATCACCATGGATTGAAATAGCATCGTGCAGCATATACTTACTACCGTTGGGGACCGGTAGGTCTTATGGAAGAAATTATTCTCAGGATGAAACACACTTTGCCGTTCAACAATCTCTCCATCGCTTATCCCGATGCCTCGATCAGCAGATGGTGCAATTCGATGGTGGATTATCTGGAGATTGGCTCTCCTGACGGGGCAGTGCTCAACGATATCCGTGAGGGACTTCCGGCTGTTGTATCCGAACTGCATAGCGAGCTGATATAATGAATCTCTTTCCACTGGCAGACTGAGTGTAATGGTCAAATGCCGGTGCAGCCCGCTGAATTCAACCGCCAGGATGGCTGAGGAGTCCGACTGTCTCTGGAAAGCACCAGTCACATATGCAGGAGGAATGGAATCAATCATTGTTGTTGCCCTGGAGGGAAACAGTTTCAGGAGACTGTACGCAAAGCTTGAGAAGATTGCCGAGGTGGACATCCTGAGCAGAACTACTGTCGCGACCGACGCACTCCGCGATTCCTACACACTGTCATTATCCACTCTCTTCCAGGGTCTTACCAGGAAACAGCTGGAACATTTCTCGCGTGCCGTGGCTTCAGGATATTTCGATGTTCCGAAGAAAAGCTCAATTGAACGCCTTGCGAGATCAGCTGCATTGGGCGAATCCGTCCTGCAGGAACACATCAGCAAGGCGGAATCCAAAATAGTTTATGCGCTTTACCCGTACATCAGTCTGTACCTGACATCCATCTCCACGAAGCCGGAGACGATCGAACGACAGGATAAGGACAAAAAAGGTCAGTAGAGAAGAAAAAATCGCCATCAGGATGCGCTTTAACGGACAATAATCTATAGAAGAACGGCAATCAGTGATCGTTTGTACTGCGGCCGGATCTCAAGAGGGAGAAAATTGGACGATTACAGGAAAAGGGCCTATCTGTCTGCGTCGGAGGTTTCGAAGGTTCTTGGAATCGGTCTAGATACGATCTACGACTCTGTCAGGAATGGCACGCTCCGCAGCTACAGATCTGCGAGCGGACAGCACAGGTTCGACATGAGTGAAATTGAAAAATTCCGGAAACTGGTTGTGCCGGAAAGGATTGACACCGGTCCATCTGTCTCAGAATGCAAACACTTTTGCCATGCTGTAAACGGCACTGTTCAGGAAATAGTAGTGGGGAATTCACAAAATATGGATTATGTCCCAAGCGACAGTGTAAATCTGGTGATAACATCCCCGCCGTATTTTGACACAAAAATGTATTCGATTGACGGAGAATACGAGGGCGATCTTGGAAATATCCATGATCTTGGCTTATGGCTGAGCGAAATAGGAAAGGTCTGGTCTGAAGTGTACCGTGTTCTTCAACCGGGAAGGAAGTTTTTTTTGAACATAATGAACCTGCCGTTGAGGGAGAAGGGCAGCTTCAGGACGCTGAACCTGACGGGAAAGACAATAGATCTATGCGAGAGTATCGGTTTCGTTTTCCGGCGGGACATTGTCTGGCATAAAACAAATTCCTCCAGGGCGCACTTCGGAACATATCCGTATCCCGGCGGTATACTGATAAACCATGCCCATGAGTTTATACTTGAATTTGAGAAGCCGTCGCCCGGCAGATACAGAAAATATGCTCATGTCGACAGGGATTCCAGAGAGCGGTCGATATTGGAAAAGGATTTCTGGATAAATGTTAAGAAAAGCGATGTCTGGCTTATGAAACCTGAAAGGAGCGGCAGGGGAAGAAAACACATCTCTCCCTTCTCGGTTGAACTTCCGATGCGTATCGTCAGGGCGTTCAGCTACTACGGCGAAACTGTCCTCGACCCCTTTCTCGGTTCGGGAACAACACTTGTAGCCTCAGCCAGTCTGGGCCGGAATGGCATAGGCTTTGAACTCAACAGGACTTACGCGTCCGATGCATCTGAAAGGTTGATGCATTCGATGTCAACCCGGAATCTCTGAACAATCACTTCAGTGTGAGTTCGCTGACTCCCCTTGCCCTGCGCAGGAGCGGAATCAGCTCAAGCGGAACTTCGGAGGAAGTGACGACGTACAGCCTGGGATTCTCTGTGAGTTCCGGATCTTCCACAATTGCCTGTCTTATGCTTATTCCCGCATCGGCTATTATCCTTGATACATCGGCAAGTATGCCTGGTTTATCTGCGTCATCCGGCGTGATCTCTATGGTGCTCCATCCGATCTGGGGTCCTGCATCCTTGAGGTTGGCGACGGGCTTCAGGAAACCGAAGAATTTTGAAAGTTCGCTGCTCTCCGAGATTGTCTTTGCTGTCGCATGAACCACTCTCCTGTCAACGCCAAGCGCACGGGCTATCGCCGCGTCGCTGAGCCTGATTTCACCACAGTAGATACTCCCTTCCCTGACACTAAGTCCTAGTTGCAGCATAGCCCTTGCCACCTTTGACTGGCTGGGGTAAATTCCAAATTCTCTCACTATCTCTTCCCACATGCTCTTCAGTGTATGTCTTTATACAATAATGTATAAATATGTTGTCTGATTAAAAGTGTCTTACGGTATCTCCATGATAGGCAAAAGCATCAGGCTGGAACGAATATTCGACAGAAAGTCATCCGCAGCACTTGTTGTTCCGATGGACCATGGATTGTCTGAAGGGCCCCTGCCGGGGATAGTGGATATAAGGGATGCCATTGATAAAGTTTCGCAAGGTGGGGCGACCGCGATAGTCATTCACAAAGGACTGGTGGAATCCGGTCACAGAGGATACGGCCGTGACATAGGACTGATAGTGCATTTGTCGGCGAGCACGAAACTTTCGCCGACACCCAACACGAAGGTGCTGGTCGGAAGCGTTGAGGAAGGGATACAGCTCGGCGCAGACGGCATTTCCATTCATATCAATGTGGGCGCGGAAGATGATGCCCGGATGCTTGAGGATGCAGGAAGGATTGTTAGAGACTGCAGAAACTGGGGAATGCCGCTTCTCGCAATGATGTATCCGAGGGGAAGCGCTATCCGCGATCCATACAGTGTGGATTTGCTGAAGCATGTTGCACGTGTCGGTGCCGAACTTGGGGCTGACGTTGTTAAGGTCTATTACACTGGATCTGAGGAGACGTTCAGGGAAGTTGTAAAGGGATGTCCTGTGCCAATACTAATAGCAGGAGGTCCGAAATTAAACTCGGATATGGAGGTGCTGCGAATGGTGAAAGGCGCAATGAACAGCGGTGCAAGAGGCATATCCATCGGACGGAATATATGGCAACACAAGGATCCTACCGCAATGACACAGGCTATCTCAAGAATACTCTTTGACGGGGCGGAAGCAGAGGAAGCCGCCAAGCTGCTGGGATGACTTTGACTGAAGATAAGTTCTTCTGGATACTTGCGCAAGGGAAGGAAAAGAAGGCGCGGCAGAGACTTATTCTGGACGCAATTGAAAGTGGTTTCACAGATATTGTGATTTCAGATGAGGACAGGGAACTCCTCCAGGGTGCCTACTTCAGGCCACTCCAGTTGAAGGACGGATTCCTGTATGATGGCGAGGAAAAAATTGGCAGTTACGTCAGAATAGCCGAAGAAGGGGACATGCCTGACCTCTCCAGATTCAGACTGGATTTTCTTGTCGTGGAAGTGACAGACTGGAAGGTCATTCCTGTGGAAAATCTGATAGCAATGTGCTCGAAGAACAGTGCGAAACTTGTCGTAACTGCAAAAAGTGCCAGGGAAGCGGAGCTTTTTCTGAGCACACTGGAAAAAGGCGTGGACGGCATACTTGCAGTCGTATCAAACCATCATGAAATAGGTGAATTTGGCAGATTGCTCAGATCCGGAAATCCGGTTTACAAGCTGGAGGAGGCTGAGGTAACTTCCGTGAACCACGCGGGCATGGGAGACAGGGTTTGTATAGACACATGCTCCATCCTCTCTGAGGGGGAAGGAATGCTTGTCGGTTCACAGTCTTCGTGTCTCTTCCTGATACATTCCGAGTCGCTTGAAAGCAAATTTGTCAATGCGAGACCTTTTCGTGTCAACGCGGGCCCCGTCCACTCGTACATTCTTTCCCCCGGGGGACGGACCAGCTATCTTTCAGAGCTGAAGTCAGGCATGCAGCTGCCGGCGGTGAAAACCGACGGAACTTCAAGAAATGTGACTGTGGGAAGGGTGAAGATTGAGAGAAGACCTCTGTTGCTGATTCGTGCGGCAGTGGACGGAGAGGAATGCAGCATAATTCTTCAGAATGCAGAGACGGTTAATCTGTGCACTCTGTCCGGTCATATACCTGTTACAGGCATTAAGAAAGGTGACAGCGTAGTCATTTGCAGACAGGAAGGCGCCAGGCATTTCGGAATGAGAGTGAATGAGACTGTTTTTGAGAGGTAACGCCTTCCATGATATGTGTTTCTGTAGCCGGAAAGAATGCCGCTGAAATTATGGAGAAGGCCAGGGTGGCCGAATCATCCGGTGCGGACATTGTCGAGTTCAGGCTGGATTCAATAGGTGTGCTGTCAGAGCGGACGGTGAGGGAAATTTCCTCATCGGTAAAGATAATGAAGATAGCGACGCTGAAGGGTGACTCCATCAGGCTGCTTTCCCGCCCGGACGCG
This sequence comes from Candidatus Sysuiplasma jiujiangense, assembly GCA_019721075.1. Lineage (NCBI taxonomy): Archaea > Methanobacteriati > Thermoplasmatota > Thermoplasmata > Candidatus Sysuiplasmatales > Candidatus Sysuiplasmataceae > Candidatus Sysuiplasma > Candidatus Sysuiplasma jiujiangense. The sequence goes on along the minus strand of JAHEAD010000001.1, from coordinate 137,275 downwards.
GAGCTGTTATTTTCCGATTTCGATTTCATTGACGTCGATGTGAGTGACGCTGAGTCGATGGATCTGCCGGAAAACCTGCGCAGGAAAATCATCGCTTCATTCCATGGGAAAATAAGGGACGAAAAGGAAGCTCTTTCGATTCTGCAAAGGGAATTACGGCGGTACGCAATTGCAAAGTGCATCTCGATCGTCGGTTCGATGAGGGAGGCATCGATAATTGCCAGATCTGTTCCGGCAGAGGAAAGGGACAGGGTAATTGCCTTCTCAATGGGCAGAGAAGGGGTGCTGACGAGAATCGTGTCGATGAAGGGCGGAAGCCCATGGGCTTATGCTTCACTCTCCCGGGCAGAGCAGACGGCAGAGGGCCAGCTGGTATTCGAAGACTTGAGGGATATAGAAAAAGGCATGCTTCTTCTTTTAATCGGCCGATCGGTGGAACACAGTCTTTCCCCGCTCATACAGAACCATGCGATGAAGAGATGCGGGATTCCCGGAAGATATGTTGCTGTAAGCGTGAAGGAAAGCACGGAACTCGAGTCTTTCTTTGAACTTGCAGTTGCCTCAGGCGCAAGGGGAATCAATGTTACGATGCCGTACAAGCAGGATGTCCTTCCTTTTCTTCATTCGCTTTCCGGCGAGGCTGAGCGAATACAGGCTGTCAACACAATTGTAAACAGGCAGGGAAAACTGGAAGGCCATAATACCGATTTTGACGCATTCAGAAGTGTGATCAGCGGAATGGAAGAGGGAAGCGCGCTGATATTCGGTGCAGGAGGCGCCGCGCGGGCAGCAGCCGCCGCGCTTGACGGCTGGGACATAACGGTTTATTCCCGGAGCAGCGAGAAAGTCGAGATGCTGCAGAAGAGTCTCAATGTAGACAGAAGAAACTTCAGTCCGGGATCCAAGTATGATCTGCTTGTCAACTGTACGCCTCTGGGAATGGATGGTGTATCAGACCAAATTCCGGATAAAGTAACAGGCTGTGCTTTTGATTTGATAATAGACTTTGTTTATTCGGGCGGGTGCAGATTGTTCGAACAGCTGGCACGCAGCAGAGGCATAGGCTACGTTGGCGGAGAAAAGCTTCTTGCCCTGCAGGCAGCAGAGTCTTTCCGGCTGTGGACAGGAGTCGAGCCGCCTGTCGAAGAAATGATTGAGCTGGTCGAACGGGGGAAGGATGCCTGATGTTTGATGCGGAAGCCACAGAATATTGTGCTGCTACAATAGTGAGCGGTATAGTTTCCTTCAGCGGCGTAACGCTGGGCACAAGCCTCAGCAGCAAGGCGAAGGTCAGGGTCGAGGGTGGCAGGGAGAGCAGCTTCGAGCTCAAAAACAGCGTTCCGGTGGACGGAAGACTGGTGAATGAGTGTGTCAGAGCTGTTGAGCCTTTCAATAAAACAGGTAAAGGCGGTCTGTACATCGAAGTGGAATCCGAAATTCCCCCTTCCAAGGGAATGAAGAGCAGCAGCAGCGTTTCACTGGCTGTAATTTCCGCGCTTCTTCGCGCATACGGCGCCGAAATTCCGGAATCAAGGCTGCTGCAGCTGTCGGCTGTCGCCTCGCTGAATGCGGGTGTTTCGCTGACCGGCGCATATGACGATGCCGCAGCCTGCCACTATGGCGGCATCATCTTCGCCGATAACAAAAAGATGACGGTAGAGAGGGAAATGAAAATGGGGAAGGAGTACAGCGTCGTTTACTCAATACCTGAACGGAGCACCGAGAAGAAAGCACTGCCATTTGCCGAATTGAAGAAGAATACGGCTGCGATGGAAAGTTTCTACGGAATTGCAAAACTTTCGCTCTACAGGGAGGCGGCCCTTGCGAATTCCCTCCTGCTCTGCCGCGTGCTTAACATCGATCCAGCACCGATATTCTCCTCGCTTGCCGGGGGTGCGGTAATCGCCGGCATAACCGGAACGGGTCCGGCGATCTTTGCACTTTCCGACAGGGATGAGTTGCCGGCGGTTGTAAACGCTTTGAAGGATTACGGTAAAACTGTCATATGCAGAAACAGGGGTGTATCCGCGGATGGAGTTGTTTTCTGAGAAATCCGGAGCTGTTCACGGGACAGTTGCCGCCCCACCTTCCAAGAGCATGACGCACAGGGCGATACTCTTCGGCCTCATGTCGGGCGGAGCCATGCGGATCATGAATGCGCTTGTGAGCGATGATACAGTGAGCACAATTTGTGCCGCGAGGCTAATGGGTTCGGATATTTCAGGCGGCAGCACGCTTACGATGGAAGGAGGAATGCATCAGCCTGAAGATGTGATCAATGCAAACAATTCCGGAACAACGGCCCGCCTTCTGAGCTCTATTTGTTCCCTGATGGCCGGCCATTCCGTAATTACAGGCGACAGTTCGCTTCGCTCCAGGCCTATGGAACCCGTGATCGATGCGATAAGGCAGCTTGGCGGTGAAGCATTCTCCACTCTGAATAATGGCAGGCTTCCTGCTGTCTTCGGCGGACCAATGAGAAATTCATCTGCAAGCCTGCGCGGAGACATAAGCTCACAGTTCGCCTCCTCACTTGCCATGTCATGTCCGATTAAGGACGGTGAGACAGAGGTTGCGATTGTGGGAGGAATGCAGTCCAGGCGGTACCTGGAGCTCACACTCCAGATGGTTGATTATTTTGGCGGAAGGGCCGGATTTGAAGGAAACACGATGTATTTTGAAGGAGGTGGAAGCTACGGGCCAAGGGACATAGTGATACCGGGTGACTATTCCTCCGCATCCTTTATCATCGCAGCATCGGCCATTACCGGGGGCAGTGTATCCGTCTCCTCCCTGAGCGATGATTTCGTTCAGGCGGATTCGGTGATTCTGCGTGTGGCGGAAAAATTCGGTTGCAATGTTGAAAGAAGCGGCGACAGGGTTGCGGTTTCGGCAACGGGACTCACCGGAACTGATATAGATTGCGCTGAGACGCCAGATATTTTCCCCATAACATGCGTGATTGCATCTGCTGCCCGTGGCAGAAGCACAATCAGCGGATCTGAGAATCTCAGGATGAAGGAGACTGACCGCATTAAAACCACATGCTCGATGTTGAAAAATATCGGCGTCAAGTTCATGGCAAAGGGAAACAGCATCCAAATCAATGGCGGAAAAATAAGGGGCGGAGTGGTTGATTCCTGCGGCGATCACAGGATAGCGATGTCAGCGGCTGTTGCGGGTCTGGCATCCGCGAAAGGCGTCCTGGTGAAGGACGCAGGTTGCTTCAGGGTCTCTTATCCGTCTTTCCTGAGGGATATAAAGAGGATTGGAGGGAAGGTGAGCAGGCGTTGAACACTATCGGAAGATCGCTCATGCTGACAATATTCGGCGAAAGTCATGGTGAAATGGTCGGTGCAGTGCTGGATGGGCTCCCGTCCGGCACGGTTATCGATACCGCTCGGATAATGGCGGAGATGGAACTGAGGAAGCCTGCCCCTCTGATAGGAACAGCCAGAACTGAACCGGACGATGTCAGGATTTCAGGAGGTTTGCGTGACGGCGTACTGACAGGAACCCCACTTGTTTTCCTTATATACAACAGGGACATCAGAAGTGCATCCTACGCAGAAACGCCATTTGTTCCCAGGCCGGGACATGCTGACTACACAGCCCATGTTAAATATTCCGGGTATTCTGATTTCAGAGGGGGCGGCCAGTTCAGCGGCAGGCTGACAGCTCCTATTGTGGCCGCGGGGGCTGCAGCAAGGCAGTTCCTAAGCACAGCGGGAATAAGAGTTGCCGGTCATGTTGTGAGCATAGGAAATGCGGAGGACAGCACGGCCTATGATTTCGAACAGGTGGAGAGGAACAGATTCTCAAATGAAATAAGATGCATAGACAGCACACTTGCAGAAAAAATGCGTACTGAGATACTCGAAGCGAGGAAGGACGGTGACAGCGTGGGAGGCATCGTGGAATGCATCTGCACGGGCATTCCTGCCGGCGTCGGAGAGCCATTCTTCGACAGTGTAGAGGGAGAACTTTCGAAATTCATTTTCTCTATCCCCGCCGTGAAGGGTATAGAATTCGGTTCTGGTTTCCGCGGTACAAAACTCAGAGGAAGCCTGAACAACGATCAGTTTGTCATCTCCGGCAGTGAAAGGAAGGTAGTAACGGAGACCAACAATTCCGGCGGCATCAACGGTGGAATAACCAACGGAATGCCAGTTGTCCTCAGGGTCGCATTCAAGCCCACCTCCTCCATCCCCAGAAAACAGAAGAGCATTGATCTGAGGAGGATGGAGGAGACGGAACTTGTGGTGAAGGGAAGGCATGACCCCTGTATCGTGCCCCGAGCAGTGATTGTTGTTGAAGCGGTTTGCTGCCTGACAATTGCTGATCTGTATTTGAGGAGTGGATTGAACTGCCGGAAGAAGAACTGAACACAATCAGGAACAGAATAAGCCAGATCGATGAAGAACTCATGTCCCTTGTATGCGAAAGGATCAGGGAAGCAGAGAAAATAGGAAGGCTGAAGAGAAACAGAAGGGTCCCTGTCAGAGATTTCACGGTAGAGGCCCAGGTCATAGAACGGGCTGAGAAGATATTTGAAAAAAACGGCATCGACCGTCACATAGGCAGAGAACTTGCAAAATCGCTCATAATGGCATCGATCTCAGTGCAGACATCCAGCGACGTCGTCGTCTACGAAGGCAAGTCAAAGAGCATACTGATAGTAGGCGGCAACGGAAAGATGGGACGGTGGTACGCAAACTTCTTCAGTACGCAGGGCCACGAGGTCGTAATAAACGATGTCAACGCTGAGCCGTCACCATATAAATTTGAGCCCGATATGCTGAAAGCCGCTTCGCAGGCTGACATAGTAATACTCTCAACCCCTATATCCGTAACAGCTCCGATACTCCAGCAACTCGTTGATGAAAACTGTCACGCAACACTTCTTGACGGCTGCAGCCTGAAATCCCCGCTCCTCGATGCTATCGGAATGGGTATCCGCAAAGAAATGCGGATAGCGAGCATTCATCCGATGTTCGGTCCGTCGACAAGGATGCTGGCAGACCAGAATCTGATTGTATGCAATTGCGGAAGCAAGGAGGCTGTCGATGATGCGATATCCCTTTTCAAGGACACAAGCCTCAACATAACCGTCCTGGATGTTTCTAAACATGACGAGATAATGGGATATGCACTAGGCGCAGCCCATGCCGTAAACATCGTTTTTTTCGATATGCTGGCAGGCAGCGGGCTTTCCGCAGCGGAGATACAGCGCTTTGCCAGCACTACGCTCAGGAAGCAGCTTTCAACTGCAATCGATGTCGCTTCAGAGAATCCTATATTGTACTACGAGATACAGAATCTCAACGAACACAGGGAAGTGATATTCTCTTCTCTGCGTTCTTCCCTGGAGAAAGTACGGCGCGCATCTTTCAGTTCCAGCGGAGACGATTTTGTTGAAATTATGCGAAGAGGAATGGAATATTTCGGAGGCAGGACAGATGTCTAAGCTCCGGACAGCGGTCCTTGGCGCGAGCGGACTCGTGGGACAGCGCTTTTGCGAGATGCTCTCAGGACATCCGTTTTTTGATGTTCCCGATCTGTATGCAACAGAAAGGAGTGAAGGAAAGACGGTGGCGGATGTCCTGCAGATCCCGGAGCACCGAATCGGGAGAGAATTGCTGGACAGCAGGATCATGGCGATCGACGTCAGGCATATCTGCATGGAGAGGTATGATGCAATATTCAGCGCCCTCCCGGCTAATGCGGCCGCGAAATTTGAGACGGAGCTGTCCGCATCTGGAAGCAGACTGTTTACAAATGCATCCCCAAACAGAATGAGGTCCGATGTGCCGCTTGTCGTTCCGGAAGTAAACCATGAACATCTTTCACTGGTTGCCGGAAAGAAGGGATTCATAGTCGCAAACGGAAACTGCAGTGCTATCGGCCTTGCGCTGGGATTGAAACCACTCGAAAAATACGGCATTGGCAATGTCGAAGTGACAACTCTTCAGGCTCTCAGCGGCGCCGGTTATCCCGGAATTCCATCCCTGGACTCAACAGCGAATGTCATACCCTACATCGAATCCGAAGAGGAGAAGTTATCACAGGAAATACCGAAGATGTTTGGCAGCATTTCCAACGGTGCGGTCATAAGCTCCGATATTGAAGTAAACGCAACATGCACCCGGGTACCGGTGCGGGAAGGGCATGTGGAATCTGTGACGGTTCTGCTCAGGCAAAGCGTAACTCTTGAGAAAGTTGTCGGCTCGTTCACATCCTTCCGCTCCCTCCCGCAGGAATTGTCACTGCCTTCAGCGCCTGTTATTCCAATAGTGGTGCGAAGCGAAGCAAACAGGCCTCAGCCGCTCTTTGATGTAAACGCTGGCGAACCCGAATCAGCCAGGGGAATGGCTGCATCCGTGGGAAGGGTGCGGGTGAACGGCAACACTGTGCGATTTGTGATTCTCACTCACAACACGATTCGCGGAGCCGCAGGCGGATCTGTCCTCAATGCCGAGATCATGCACGCCAGGGGAGACATGTAAGATGGCTGGGATAGCTGTAATGAAGTTCGGCGGTTCCTGTCTTAAAAACGCAGACGGGCTGTACAAAATGCTCAATCTCAGCAACGATGAAAAAAAATTGACAGTCGTTGTGAGTGCTCTGTCCGGCGTCACCGACCGCATACTGGAGACAGTCACCAATCGTCTGAGTGAAAAGAGCATCATCTCGCTTATTTCATTCCTGAGGGAAAGACACATCAGTCTTCTGTCCGAAATATCGTCGGGACCAGTGATGGAGGATGGAAGGAAGGCGATAGAACGGCTGCTCAAAAATATGGAACGGCTTCTGTATGGTGTATACTATACAAGGGAGCTGACACCCCGGACAAAGGCTCTGATCCTCAGTTTCGGGGAACGACTCTCCGCTCGCGTCATCTCCTCAGCGTTCAACTATTCTGGCCGCGACTCCCGCGTCTTTGACTCGGACGCACTCGGTGTCGTAACAAACACGGATTATGTAAGTGCAACCGCAGACCTGCAACAGTCAAAAAGGATCGCAGGAAGAAAGCTTCGCGCTTCCATATCCTCCGGCCATCTTCCGGTGGTAACGGGTTTCTTTGGCAGGGATCCCAGGGGTAACATAACACTGCTCGGAAGAAATGGGACCGACTACAGTGCTGCGATTGTAGCCTATGCGCTTGATTCGAGGAGGCTAGTGATATGGAAGGATGTCGACGGCTTCCTCACGGCCGATCCCACACTGGTTCCCCAGGCGAAGCTTATTGATGAAATATCTTATGATGAAGCAGCGGAGTTATCGTATTTTGGTGCCGAGGTTCTTCATCCGAAGGCAGTGGACCCTGTCCGTCTGGGAAACATAACAATCAGGATCAGGAATATCGCCAATCCTGATTCTGAAGGCACACTGATAACCTCGAGCAAGAGGCAGACGACGGGCATTGTGAAAAGTGTCTCCTGCCTCAAGGATCTTGGAATTATACGTGCATATGTAACCGGTGGAGGATATACGTCCGGGACGATTTCAGGCATTTCAGGACATCTTGGCAATGCCGGAATCAACATAATATCCGCGACAACATCCCAGACCTGTATTGCCTTCCTGCTGCGCTCAGAGGATATGGAGCTGTCGGCAGAAACACTCTCAGGCATCATTTCCAGGGGGCTGGATAAGATAGAGACGGAATACGATGTGGCCCTCCTCTGTGCGGTCGGAGAGGGGCTTGGAAAGACCAGGGGAATTGCCGCAAAGGTATTCGGTGCAATTGCAACAGCAGACGTCAATGTCGGAATGATGTCAGCAGGAGCCTCCACCGCGGCTTACCATTTCACTGTCTCGATGAGCGACCTTGCAGCGGCTGCAAAAGCCGTCCATCATGTTTTCTTCGGGGAGTGATACGGTGCTGTTCAGAGAGTGTGAGAGAAGAACGGAACCGCTCGAACTTTTTTCACGGCTCCTCTCCTCAAACAGCGAATGCTTCCTCCTTGAGAGTGCCACAGGGCCTGCGCATTCCGCGCGATACAGCCTTCTCGGTGCTTCGCCCGTTTCTAGGGCAACATACAGGAACGGGCACATCACATTTGACGGCAGGACGGCAAAGCAGAGAATAGATCATTTTCTAAATGAACATATTGGCAACGGCCATGTGCCCGGTAATTTCGCTCATCCCTATCTGGGCGGGTTCGTGGGATACTTCTCCTATGACACAATACGCTCGTTCGAAAAACTCCCTGATATACATGCCGAGTCGGCCTTTCCGGATGCTGAGCTGGGCCTCTTTGAAGACGGTTTCATTTATGATCACCGTAAAAACCGCCTATTCTATTTTTCGCATGGGGATGACAGAGAGAGGGACCTTGCTAATGCGGACGAAATCGACGATGCAATGGATTTTGGTAAAATAATCGCGCAACCCTCAAAGGAGGAGTATCTTCTGTCTGTTGAAAAAGCCAAGGAGTACATCATTGATGGCGACATATTCCAGGTCGTCCTTTCGAGGAGAATGTCCGTCGACAAGATGAGCGGATATCTCCATTTCTACGAATCTCTCAGGAACATCAATCCCTCCCCTTACATGTATTATGTTAAATTCGGGGACAGGATAGTCATCGGTTCAAGCCCGGAGACGCTTGTGCGTGTCAAGGGGAAAGTGGTTACCACTTATCCCATTGCAGGAACACGCCCCACCTCCCCATCAAGGAAAGAGAACGAGCAGCTCAGGAGGCAGCTGCTTGCAAGCGAGAAAGAAAAGGCGGAGCACAATATGCTCGTGGATCTTGCAAGGAATGATGTGGGCCGGGTCTGCAGGTTCGGCACCGTTTCAGTCCCGGAGTATATGAAAGTTGAAAAATACAGCCATGTGCAGCACATAGTTTCAAGGGTTGAGGGTATTCTGACCAAGGGAAGGACACCGGTAGACGCCCTTTTCTCAATTTTCCCGGCAGGGACTGTCAGCGGCGCACCGAAGATCAGGGCAATGGAAATTATCGAAGAGCTGGAAAAATTCAGGCGCGGTCCGTATGCTGGTGCAGTCGGATACTATTCCTTTACAGGCTGTCTCGACAGTGCAATATCGATAAGAACGCTTTTCTGCAATGGCAGGAAAGCATTCCTACAGGCGGGCGGCGGAATAGTATACGACTCGGTACCTGAAATGGAATATCAGGAAACTGAAAACAAGATGGGTGCCCTCATGTCCGTTTACGGGAGGGGAAAATGATGCTGCTGCTGATAGACAACTATGACTCCTTTTCATACAACCTGTATCAATTGCTGGGCGAAATGGGAATGGATGTTTCCGTGGAAAGGAACGACGATCTTACGCTGAAGAGTATCAGGCGTATCGATCCCGATGCGATTGTAATATCTCCCGGACCTGGAATACCGTCCAGCAGAAAGTATTTCGGCATAGGGCTCCAGGTCATACGGGAAATGGGAAAGGAGATACCTGTTCTTGGCGTATGCCTTGGCCATCAGGGCATCGCGTACGCATATGGTGGGCGGGTCGTGCATGCTAACAGGGTAATGCACGGTAAAACCTCTCTCATTTATCACGAAGGCTCAGGACTCTTCGAAAGCCTGCCGTCGCCAACCACGGGGGGACGCTATCACTCACTGATTGTTGAGGAGGAGACATTGCCGGCATGCATCAAAGTAACTGCCAGGAGCGAGTTCGGTGAGATAATGGCTCTGAAACACTCCAAATACGAAATGTATGGCATACAGTTCCATCCGGAATCGATACTGACGCCACGCGGGAGACAGATACTGAAAAATTTCAGGAAAATAGTCAGAGGAAGCCTATGAAGGAAATACTCAGGAAGCTGGCTGACGGCAGGAATCTGACGGACAGTGAGGCCAGGGACGCTGCAACGGAGATAATGGAGGGGAGAGCCACAGAGGCGGAAATGGCTTCCTTCCTTACTGCCCTGAGGATGAAGGGCGAGACAGCCGAGGAGATAGCATCAATCGCTTCGGTAATGAGAGAGAAGTGCAGCAGAGTCAGAGCGCCGCGGGGCACAATAGATCTCTGCGGCACCGGTGGCGCGCCCGTCAAAACATTCAATGTATCCACCATCAGCTCATTTGTTGTCGCCTCGGCGGGTATCCCGGTTGCAAAACATGGAAACAGATCTTTCACAAGCAGGTCCGGCAGCGCAGATCTTCTGGAAAAGCTTGGAGCCAACATCAACATTGAGCCGAAAACTGCTGAAAAGATGCTATCGCAGTGCGGCATCACGTTCCTTTTTGCGCCTGAATACCATCCTGCAACAAAAAATGTGGCTGCGGTACGCAGGGCGCTGAGTTTCAGAACGGTTTTCAACTTGATAGGCCCGCTTACAAACCCTGCCGGTGTGAGCAGACAGGTACTGGGAGTATTCTCCGATCAATACCAGGAGAAGCTGGCCACAGCCCTTATGCTGCTGGGCAGCGAGAGAGCAATGGTCGTACATGGCGGCATCGGCCTGGATGAAATTTCTCCGCGCGGCAGAACTGCAGTAATGGAAGTCAGGAATGGAGTCATCGAAAAATACGAAATCGAAGGAAGCGATTACAGCCGGTTCGGTACCGGCATATGGGAACCCGTTGCAGTAGCAGATTCCGCCGGGAGCGCGGATTTTGCAGCAAGGGTACTGGACAACCGTGCAGGCGAAGGCGAAAGGAGTATCGTCCTGCTGAACTCGGCTGCAGGACTCTATGTTTCCGGCAAATGCGGCTCGATTGAACAGGGTATGGAAAGGGCGCTCGAATCTATAGAGAGCGGAAGAGCACTCGCAAAGCTCCGGGAATTCATATCACTCAGCAGAGAAGCAACCGGGGGCGCCGGAAATGGATGAACTTGACGGTTTCATTGAAAACGCGTTTTCGCTCGTCATGTCGGGCTACTACATGGTACGCGGCGAGAGGACAAGAAAAATGCATTCACTGAAATCCTCCATGAAGGATCCGGGCAATATCCCCGTTATCACAGAATTCAAGAGAAAGACACCTTCCGTCAGGGAACTGTCGAGCGACGTGGATCTGAATCAGAGGCTTGCCGATTTTGTTTCCGCGGGTGTCTGCGGTCTTTCGATCCTCACAGAGCCGCACCGGTTTGACGGCTCTATTGATAATCTGAGGAAAGCATCATCATATGATCTGCCTGTGCTGATGAAAGACTTTGTAATAGCCACGGATCAGATTGATGCAGCGTACGCTTCCGGTGCGGATGCGGTGCTGCTCATCATGGAAATATTCGAACATACGAGATTCAATATTGACGTTCTCATGGAAAGCGCGCATTCCTACGGTATGGAAGTGGTCATCGAGGTAAATTCTACAGAACAGTTCGAGAAGGCCAAGGAAACGGATGCTGAAATTATAGGAATCAATAACAGGAACCTGCGTACCCTTCAGCTTGAGGAAGGCAGGAGTGAGAGAATACTCTCGTCATGCAGCAAGGACAGGCCAGTCATCGGCATGAGCGGAATAAGAAGTGCGGAAAGGGTGAAATCCATTCTTGCTGCGGGCGCAGACGCCGTGCTTGTCGGAACTTCCGTCATGGGCGGAGACACAGGGTTGCTCAAAAGCATCAGGGAGGTGTTACTGCAACGACGGAGGTGAAGATTTGCGGAAACCGATCAAGCGCCGATGTCGGCGCATGCAGAACTGCCGATTACATCGGCTTCATAATCGAGGTAAGCGATTCCCACAGGTCAGTCACCGTTGAAGAAGCGAAGCCTCTCTTCAAACTTGCATCAGACTTTGCAAAGACAGTCGCGGTTGTCCGTTCACCTGAGGCGAAGTTGCTGGAACGTATTGACCGGCTCCTTCATCCGGATTACATCCAGGTGCACACGCTTCTGTCCGGTGAGGAAATAATTCATCTGAGGAACACGATTTCGTCCGGCCTGATATGCCTAATTGCTCCGGACAGCAACCGGATTGATGAAGCAGCGGTTATAGCTTCCGCATCGGACATGGTTATTGCGGATACCTTTTCCGGCGGGACAAGCGGCGGAACGGGCAGAGTTCATGACTGGAACGTCACTTCTGCGATAAGGGAAAGAATACATCCTGCCAGGCTCATGCTTTCCGGCGGACTGAATGAGAAAAACGTCGCTAATGCAGTATCTATGGTGAAACCCGCTGCAGTAGATGTTTCGTCCGGCGTGGAAAGCCGGGGTGCAAAATCTAGAGATCTGGTCAGACGGTTTATTGCAAGGGCAAGGGAGAATTACAATGCCTAAAGGTTGGTTTGGTGAGTTCGGTGGAAGGTACGTGCCTGAAACGCTTGTAACTGCGCTCGATGAACTGGAAAAAGCATACCGCAAATTCAGGCATGACAGCGAATTTCGCTCGAAACTCAGCTACTATTATGCCAATTTCGGCGGAAGACCTACACCACTCTATTTTGCGGAAAGGATGACCGATTATGCCGGAGGCGCGAAGATATATCTCAAGAGGGAAGATCTGCTGCATGGGGGAGCCCATAAATTCAATAATGTCATGGGACAGGCACTGCTTACCCAGGCGATGGGAAAGACCAGAATAATTGCTGAAACCGGGGCGGGGCAGCATGGCGTTGCCGCTGCCATAGCCGGTGCCGCTCTCGGCATCAGAACCGAAATATACATGGGCAGAAAAGACACCGAAAGACAGAGACTGAATCTCATACGCATGAACATACTCGGTGCCAGGGTGCATACCGTCGAATCCGGTTCGATGACACTCAAAGATGCAATAAACGAAGCCCTTCGCGACTGGGTAACAAACATCGAGGATACGCACTATCTGCTTGGAAGCGCTGTCGGCCCTCATCCGTATCCGACGATAGTAAGAGATTTTCAGAGCGTAATAGGCAAAGAGATTAGGAAACAGTCGCTTTCTGCCGAAGGCCGTCTTCCCGACATGATTGTCGCATGCGTCGGCGGTGGCAGCAACGCTATCGGTGCGTTCTACCCGTTCCTGAAGGATAACAGTGTTTCCCTGCTTGGCGCCCAGGCGGGCGGAGAAGGCATCGGGACAGGAAAGCACTCCGCCCCCCTGATAGCCGGCAGCACGGGAGTCCTTCACGGTTCGAGAAGCAGAATCCTTCAGGATGAGGACGGGCAGATCATGGAAACTTCAAGCATAAGCGCCGGACTTGATTATCCTTCTGTAGGACCGGAACATGCATTTCTTCAGCAGACCGGCAGGGCAAGGTATGTTGCCGTCACAGATGCCCAGGCGCTCGAAGGCTTCAGCCTCCTTTCGAAGCTCGAAGGAATAATACCTGCGCTCGAATCCGCCCATGCTGTTTACGCGGGCGTCGAAGAAGCAAGACGCATGCCGAAGGATGCAGTCATTGTAATCAATCTGAGCGGCAGGGGTGACAAGGATGTCGAGACCGCGGCCGCCCGTCTGGGAGTGGTGCCATGACACTTATTTCAGAGACATTCTCCAGGGCGGGCGATGAAAACAGGTCGGTACTCATCTCATATGTGATGGGGGGCGACCCTGATCCCGTTTCATTCATTGAATATGCCAGGGCAGTTGCGTCCGTGTCTGATATAGTGGAAGTGGGAATACCATTTTCGGATCCCATAGCGGACGGTCCAACGATACAGGCCGCGTCAGTCAGGGCGCTAGGCAGCCACACAAGGGTGGGAACTGTCTTCGAGGCATGTTCCGAAATTTCAAAGCGGGCACCTGTCGCTGTCATGTGCTATTACAACACGATTCACCGGATGGGCGAAAAGATGTTCGTGTCCCAGATGCTGGCCGCAGGCGTAAGCGGTGTTATCGTTCCGGATCTGCCTTACGAAGAAGGCACCGCGCTCAGGCGGGAATGCCATTCAGGCGGAATAGACAGTATACTGCTTGCATCCCCGGCTACGGGCAACGTGAGAGCAGCGAAAATAGCCCGATATACATCCGGATTTCTCTATGTTATAAGCAGGTACGGTGTCACCGGAGAGCAGTCTTCGCTGTCCGGTCAGGTAATTCCGATGATTTCTAAATACAGAAAGATCTCAGACAAGCCGATCGCCATAGGTTTCGGCATATCCTCGCCGGATCAGGTGAAAACGATAGCGTCCGCCGGTGCAGACGGTGTGGTTGTCGGGAGCGCGATAGTTTCAAGGATCGGTAAGGGAGAGAAAGCGTCAGATATATCGGATTTCGTCGCATCTCTGAAAAAAGGAACGGTACGCTCATGATCAGCTTTCTGTGAAAGACTGCAGCACGGAAGTGAGCTCAGTGAGATCGGAAGCAATTATCTCGGCATCCTGATTCCTGAAATATCCGGCAAGTTCCACCGGATATGAACTGTAACCGCAGATGCCTGCGAACATGACACCTGAATCCAGTATTTTCGCCTTCTTCGCCATCTGTATGTCCTCGATACCGTTGCCGCAGTACAGCAGCGTATCGACACCGAAATACTTCATGCATCGTAACAGCGCATCAGGATTTGGCTTTCTGTATTTGAGCAGTCTTTTGTCATCGATGTCAAAGTCACCCAGGAAAATGGATGCGTCCATGTTGAAGTAGTTCATCGAATTGCCGAGTACTCTGGCTACAGACTGAAAAGGCCGTCCGGTGACCATCGCCATTCTGTTTTTTGAAATGGTCCTGAGTTTTGCGGCATTGTGGCCGTCGAGAACGTTCAGCTCGTTATTTATCAGTCCCTCTCCCCTGCTCATTTCCGGAGCCTTTCCATATATTTCTGTGTACATGCGATCGCCGTAATAGTAGGCGTCAAACGTTCTGGCAAGTCTGCTGTTCCTGTATTTTGATGCGTATTCAAGCGAATTCTCGAATTTCAGTACGCTGCTGCGCAGTTCTTCGTCTCCGAAGGTATGTATGAACCTGCGAATCCCGTCATCGAATATTGAGTATCCTGATGAGATGAAGATTTCAGTTAGATTACCTATTCTTTCCAGCACCTTCGTGTCCTCAGGAACCCGCTCCTTTCGCTCGGTTTCCGACAATGCTATTGAGGCGATCACAGTGATTGCGTAGGTACTGTCCCAGTCGTTATTGTATTCCCCTGTGAGACGCAGTCTGAAAAGGAGTCTTTCGACAATGTTTCCAATGCCGTAGAGGTTGCCGTATCGGTGCGAAAGAAGTTCATTGATTGTTTTGACTGCGGCTATATCGTAAGAGTTCCTTGTGTCAACAAGGACACCATCGCAGTCAAACGCTATCGCCACATCTTCCGGCAGTCTGAAATCAGGTGTGTCAGGCAGGCGACGGCAATGCTCCTGCCTGCCGTCAGTTTCATCCTGAAGTATCATTGAATTCAGCATCTTTTCAGGTCTCTCCGCAGGCATCACCATATCACCACTTTTGGGTCGAATGAACAGCCCAGTTTAACGGGATATCAGGCACTTTTGCGCAGGTAACGCAGCTGTGCTGGTAATTCACAATTGCTGCCATTTCTTCAGTTTTTTGATTATTCCTGCTGCAGGCACTGGTGTATGCTATGGAGCCGTCCATTCCGTTCAACCCAAGCCGTATTTCATGTCGCTCCGCAGCCTCCAGGAGTGCTTCTACACCATACCCGTTATCAGGTGCAGCCGCAATCATTCCATCAACGTTGTTGAAGTTCTGGCGGATGCAGTAAACCCCGGAAAAATATATGCTTCCGGGCATATTTTTTTCTCCTTCAAACGTTTCGTTGATGAATGCACTGTAAAACAAAATGGCCATACGAATATTTTCCTCAGATACCCCGATAAAAGCGAGATTGCCGCTGAAATCTGCGTTCATGTCCATAATGCAATGGTTCAGGTGCGTCAAGTAGATTTATTTTGGTACCGGGACAGGAGCATCAGCATGAAAAGGCGGTTGAATCACTTTTGGCATTCGCATCATCGCATTTTACGGTAGCATCGCAGGATTGCCTATTTTAATAAATCATAAATAAGCCAAATTCAATTCATTTATATGAATAGTTCGGGGGGAAGAATCACTGTACGCGGCTTCAATATCTATTTTAGATACTTCAAAGCGGATAATGCCGGCGGTAAGCGGAAGGGGACGGTAGTCTGTCTGCACGGCGGACCCGGTGCAACACACGATTATCTGCTTCCTATGACTGACCTTGTTTCAGAAGGATATGAAGTTTTGCTGTATGATCAGCTGGGATGCGGAAAATCAGAGCTCCCGAAAAATATCGCACTGTTTACAATCGAGAACGGTGTCGAGGAGCTTGAGGAGCTGAGACGTAAGTTGAAACTCGGCAAGATACATCTTATGGGTTCAAGTTACGGTGGACTTCTGGCCATCGCATACGCACTCAAGTATCAAAAAAATCTCAGGAGTATTATCACCGAAGGCGGGGTTGCCAGTGTACCACTTGCAAGCAGTGAAATGCAGCGTCTGAAGCGACTTCTCCCAGCCTCTATCAGAACGGTGCTTGAAAAATATGAAAACAGCGGTGAGTATACCAATCCAGAATATCTCAGGGCCGTGGAAGTGTTTTACAGGCGGCACGTATGCCGTCTCAAAGAATGGCCGGCCGAGCTTGTTTATTCGCTGGAGCACATAAGCGCTCCGGTTTACAATACTATGAACGGACCGAATGAATTTACAATAATAGGGAACATACGCTACTGGGACGTTTCGGGCAGCCTTCATGGCATCGGGGTGCCAGCATTTGTCACCGGCGGAAAGTACGACGAAGTAACTCCGGCGGTGGCGAAACACATACACGACGGCATACCCGATTCAGTCCTGAAAATATTTCCAAACAGTTCACATCTTCCAATGTGGGAAGAGAGAGAAAAATTCCTCTCAGCTGTATCCGGTTTCCTGGACTCCACGTGCTGAACGATACCTGCATCCCCTGCAAAGGCAAAAAAACATCTATTTCCTGTCAGAGCGAATAATATTCCTCGTTGCCTCTATACCGACAGCTATGCAGTTTTCCATCCCTGTTTCCGGGTCGATGACATCTTCGGTATAGTGCCAAGGTGCAACATCTGAAACAAGGCATACTCCTCCTCCACGGATCCCCCAGAGTGTGGTTAATGTCAGAACCGTCCCCATCTCCATCTCTATATTTTTCACACCCAGTTTTTTTGCATCCCCAAGACTGTTTTCGGTTCCTGAAAGAGCGAAACCGAGATGGGACATGGATTTTATGATGCCCTTATCAATTATTTTATTTTCAGAATAGAAACCGTCAACCGAAAGCGTAAGACCAGACTGATAACGCAGTCCTAATTTTTTTGCCGCTGCCGTCAGAGCTGATATAATATCCGTGTGTGCAAGAGCCGGGAAAGTGTCTGGAACATAGCTTCTGCTCGTTCCGTCCTTTCTGTAAGCTCCTGTTGTTATGACAAGATCTCCCTTTGTGAGTCCGTTGGCGATGCCACCCGAGGTCCCAACCCTGATGAAAGTGTCAGTGCCTGTATTGGCCAGTTCCTCCATCAGGATCGCGGTAGATGGCCCGCCAATCCCCGTGGATGCAACAACCGCCTTTTCACCTTCAAGCGTTCCTGCCATTATGTTGTACTCCCGTACGCGCATGATATTTTTCGCGGAAGAGAGTTTTGAAGCAATCTTCGGAACCCTCTCCGGGTCGCCGCAGATAAGCGCATATCTCGCTCCTTCTTTTTCCGTGATACCGGTTATTATCTGCCTTGCCATTTATTCACCAATTGCCTTCCTGTAGGCTGCAGGTGAAAGAAGTTCCGCGGAATCCGTTTCTGCGTCAGGTTCTATTATAACGAACCAGCCCTCCCCGTAGGGGTCCCTGTTGATGTTTTCGGGCGATTTTGTCAATTCCTCATTTAACTCAGTTACAGTTCCGCTTACCGGTGCATAAATTTCAGAAACTGTTTTGACAGATTCGACATTTGCGACAACATCGCCCTTCTTTACCTTTTTTCCTTTCTTTTCAAACTCAACAAAAACAACGTCAGTGAGCTCGGATTGGGCATGATCGGTTATGCCGATCTTATAGTTCTTTCCTTCCCTTTTCAGCCATTCGTGTGTTGCAGTGTAAAGCAGTTTTTCAGGAACATTGCTCATTTCATATCGCCTTCCTGTTCCGTTTCACGGCTCAGGACAATACCCCTATGCATTTGTGTCTATTATTTTTAATTAGCTGTTGCCGGAACTGGTCCTGTGTTCTCTCACCTACTTTCGTCTTGTACTCTGTGGAGGATGAACTCTGATGTAAGCGAATCTCTGAACTCTTTCAGTTCGCCTGATACAACCAGAATGGCCAGCGAAGCGATAATGGTGAGCGTCAGCAATATCAGTGAAATTTCAAGGTAGGTAAGCGGTGGTCTGGCCAGATCGTACCAGGCTGCCAGGGAATCTGTGAATCCAAGCGGCAGCACGACTAAGAATTTGCCGATCTTGCCGTATTTCACAGAAGCAAATGTCATGAAACCGAACATCAGATGTGCAACCATGGATGAGCCCCTGTCCAGAAGATGAGGCAATAACAAAGGAACGTAATTCAGCGAATACATATGTTGAATGGCCGGAGACAGTACTCCAGCAGGAAGCGTATAGACAAGGGCAAGGCTAAATAAGTTGTAAGGTTCCGCCAGAAGGCCGATATAGACTGCATTTTCCCAGAATGAAAGGCTGAATCCGTAGAAGAGTCCTGTCAGTCCATCGCGAAGTGTGACTTTCCTGAAGAGCCTGATGAGAAAATATGCAATTCCTATTTCAAAGGCAGAGGTGAGCAGTCCGTAGGCGATGTATGTCGCAATTTGGCCTGTTCCGAAGAAGCGGGAAAACGTCGTTTCAACAACAATTTTTGCAGTTATTGCAACGAAATATGCGGCAGATGCGATGCCAATCAGCGACCAGCTTTTCCTGAAGAAAATGATCGGAATTGAACCTACAATTATTGCAGTAACAGGATCAAGAAAGAGCGTTGAGTTTATATCCAGCCCTTACCACCCCGGTTACGCAGGCCATTTCAACCAGATCAGTTCACGACTGTAACCTGATTCCGGGACAATTTCCTCATTCCTCTGTCATACAGTTTTCCCATTATCGCCCCGAATATCAGAGATATGAGCAGTCCTGCAGTCACGCCCAGCACGTAGTATAGGAGACCATATCGCAGATCACCCAGTCCAAGGAGGACATTGAGCACGAGCCACATTATAACTCCAAAGACAAGTCCCTTCGACGTACTGCTGCTGCCCGGCAGATGACCATATACCGCACTGAATATCAGGCCGAGGATCAGACCTATTATGATGCCTCCGATGATTGCTGCCACAACGGCAAGTGACAGCGTGAGATCATACAGGGAAGCCGCACTTATCGGCGAGCCTGCCGGAAGGGAGGATTTCAGAACAGAAATTATTTCGCTTTTGAAAATTGTCAGAAAAAGGACACCTAATACTGAATCCAGTATGCCGTATACTATCCCCGCCAGCAGGCCGGCTTTTGCCCCCTCAGCTGTATTGCCCATAGTCAGGTAGCCTCAGGCGGTGAAAGAGCATACCGGTTATTAATCCTTCTTTTGCAACGCATAAAATGTTCCACCATTAATCACATCCGTTTATATTCCAAATCGATTGTACCGTTATGCCTTCAATAATTGACGAAGCGCGTGAGATCGAAGATGAACTAATTGAAACAAGGCGTAAACTTCATGAAAATCCGGAACTCTCTTATCATGAGGAGGAAACATCCTATCTCATTTCATCAAAACTCCGCTCCCTTGGAATTAAACACAAGACAGGCGTAGGCGGCTACGGTGTCGTAGGTCTAATAGAAGGACGTGAAAAGGGACCATGCATAGGCCTCAGGGCGGATATGGACGCACTCCCTCTAGAAGAGCTGGCTGACATACCCTTCAGATCGCGGAAGTCCGGAATAATGCATGCATGCGGTCATGATACCCACGTAGCCATGCTTCTCGGCGCTGCCGCACTTATCATGCGCCATCGTGACCATCTCAAGGGGACAGTTAAACTTATTTTCCAGCCGGCAGAAGAGCACGGCGGTTTAGGCGGAGCAGAACCAATGATAAGGGCGGGTACGATGGATAACCCGAAAGTGGATTATGTCTTCGGCCTCCATATAAGCTCGCAGTACCCCTCCGGCACCATAGCGCTCCGACCCGGGCCCATAATGGCAGCGCCGGACTCGTTCAGGATCAGGATTATCGGGAAGGGGGGCCACGGCTCCTCACCTCATGAAACGATTGATCCCTTGTATACAGCCGCCGAACTGGTTTCGGCTCTTTACGGGATTCGTTCACGAATGATAGACCCTGTCGAGCCATTTGCTCTCTCCGTATGCAGTTTCCATTCCGGAACAAAGGACAACATCATACCTGACGATGCACTTCTTGAAGGTACAGTGAGAACATTCGACAGGATTACCAGAAGAAGGGCAAAATCATTGGTGGAACACATCTCAAAGTCTGTCTGTACTTCAACAGGTGCAAAGTGCGAGGTGAAATTTATTGAAAATGCTTATCCAGTGACTGAGAACGACCCCTCCGCAACCAGGAGGGCGGAGGCAATACTCAGGGAGCTGAAGGGCATCCGTGTGGTTGAAGCGCGACAGATCATGGGAGGAGAGGATTTCTCCCGTTTCCTTCAGAGGGCCCCCGGAACCTTCTACTTTCTGGGTACGGGTAACAGGAAGAAGGGATGCGTCTATCCAAACCACAGCTCGATGTTCAAGGTCGATGAAGCGGTCCTGAAACTTGGAACTGCCTCGCTTGCACAGATTGCCATGACTTTTGGCTCAGGGTGAACATCCCATGTCAAACATTGGCCTTGTTTCTTCTACAAGTCGGGAATGAAAATGATTTATTCAACAAAATGTATGTGAATGGCATGTCCTTTGTCTCATACGAAGATCTTATAGTGGAAAAAACAGACGCCATTCTCTTGCTCAAACTGAACAGGCCGAACGTGCTCAACGCATTGAACTTCAGACTTGTGGGCCACATTGCTGAAACAATGAGGGCCGCTGACAAAGATGACGGAGTAAAGGTAATTGTGCTTAGCGGAAACGGAAAGGCATTTTCGGCAGGTGCGGACGTTGCCGACATGTCGGGCAAGAGTTTTGTCTCCTTCGAGCATGAAGATGATTTTTCGGTCTGGGATGATATGCTACGCTGCCGCAAGCCAGTCATAGCGGCTGTTGAGGGTTATGCACTTGGGGGCGGATGTGAACTCGCTATGTCATGCGATATCATAGTTTCATCCGAAGGTGCCAAGTTTGGCCAGCCTGAAATAAATCTCGGCATTATTCCCGGAGCTGGGGGTACCCAGCGTCTGACCAGGGCAATAGGAAGATACAGTGCCATGAGGTACATACTTACCGGGGAGCTTTTCACCGCCCAGGATGCACAGAAAATGGGACTCATAAGCTCCCTCGTTCCGGATGGGAAGGCGCTCGAAGAGGCAATCAGGATTGCAAAAGTCATATCGCAGAAATCACTGATACCTATTATGCTGGCCAAGGAGGCGGTCAATGCATCACAGGAGCAGGGACTTCAGCAGGGGCTGAGATATGAAAGACAGCTCTTTTACGCACTATTCTCCACTGAGGACAGAAAGGAAGGAATGGAAGCGTTCCTGAAAAAGAGAAAGGCCAGCTTCTCGGACAGGTGACAACCGTTAATTTCATTAAATGAAAGCATAATGAAATATATTTATCAATGATTGTTGCAATAGCTGAAGTGACATCGGCATCTAGGCAAGGGTGATTTGGCTGAACGAGGAAATTAAGACAAAGATTTGTCTGGTCGGGGACAACAATGTCGGCAAGACGAGTCTGATCAGGCGATTCGTACTGGATACATTTGACGACAAGTACACTTCCACAATAGGCACCAAGGTCACGAAGAAGGAGGTTACCGTCAAGAAGGACAACGGCCGGGATATAAATCTTTCAATGCTCATATGGGATATAATGGGTCAGAAGGGGTTCAGGGAACTCCTGCGCGAATCTTATTTCTATGGTGCTGAAGGGGCCATTTGTGTTTGTGATGTTACAAGCAGGGAATCGCTTGAGGAGCTGAAATACTGGATAAAGTCGATGGAGAGCATAACCGGCCACATACCGATGATTTTCATTGGCAACAAGTGCGATCTCACGGACAAGGCCACAGTGACAAAACAGGATCTGGAAAAGGTTGCAACTTCATATGGCTCGCCGGCAATGGTCACCAGTGCCAAAACGGGCGAAGGTGTGGAGAACGCGTTCATGCGGCTGGCTTCTATGCTGACATCAAGAAAGTAGGAATGGGCAATTGCTCCTTTGAATGGAATCCTTTGCTCCAACAAACGGCGGCGATTTAGGATGAGGTCTGGTCCAAATTTCAGAGGAATATCAATTGTGTTCATATCTCTCATCATTCTTCTCCCCGCATCATATTTCGTCGCGACCGCCACAGCCAAAGGATCGGTGCCTCAGCCGATTACCACGACATTCTACCTGCACGATGACCAGCATGGATCGGGTGATTATTCAAAGAGATTCGACTGGGCAAACACATCAGTGCCGTATAACCCGCCGAATCCCTACTTCATAAGCAACAGTTATCAGGGCATCGCCCTTAATGCGGACGCTCCTGACAACTCGTTTAAATGGATTGTTTTTCCGGCTGCCGGAGTGCCAATGGAACTGAGCGGGACAGTCAATGTAACCCTTTATCTGACACCATCAAACACATCAACAGGAAGTCCAGTGGATATCGCAATCAGTCTGCAGAATGTGACCAGTGGAAAATCTTACAATATATCTTCCGGCGCCACGGGGGATATTTCGCTTGTTCCGAACGAACGCGTCTATGTCGATTTGGCAAAAATTTCATCATATACTCTTGCGGCAGGGAGCAGCATTGTCCTGAATGCAACAAGAATCGACAGTAATGTTTTCACGAGCGTATATGTCGAGTTTGACTATAACAATGTCCCTTCGAACTTCAGATTAAACATTACACCGAGGATCTCCTCGCTGCAGGCTAATGTTAATGACGGAAACGCCGTGTATGATAATCAGAGTCTCCTGATTCAGGCAAATGTCACAGATGCGCTCGGTTACAGTGATATTGCGGGTGTTTCCCTCACCATAGTGAACAGTACGGGCTACGTGGTTGCTTCGGGCCTTATGACGAATTATTCAGCGGGAGGCTACTTCCGCATATTCAATTTCTCCTCAGCCCCCATCAGATACGGCAGCTACACCATCGAGTTCAGGGCGTTTACGGCGGCGAATCTGACGGGTTATCTGGAGTCTTATTACCTCAACAGCTCAATATACGTCAGACCGTCCCTGGAATATTTCTCTCTACCCGCAACAGTTAATGTGACTGCAGGAAGCACAGAAACTGTCAATTCCTACGCAGTTGCCGATAACGGTGCCGTAATGCAGTCATTTAATGGGACCGCTAACGTGATACTCCTGTCCGGGAACGGAAGCCGGGTCAGTGCTGCAGAATATGTTCCAGGAACAGCTATGTTCAGAAATGGCTATTCAGCCATGAATCTGACCATATACCTGTCAGGCAATTTCACGCTTCACATCGTATACGGTGCCGTTTACGGTTCGTCGTCCGTTGGCGTGGTCGCCTCTTACGTGAGCAGGATAGTGATCAGCCCGGGCAACTACTCTATGGTTGCGGGTGAAACTGAAACGTTCACTGCACAGGGATTTGACGTATACGGCAATCTGAACAACAGCTGGTCCCCGCAGTGGAATGTTACGGGGAATATAGGCAACATATCACGGACTGGCGTATTTCAGGCACTGAGAAACGGAACCGGAAGAGTGGTTGTTTCCGACACTGTCAGCGGTGCAAGCGGCTATGCGTCAGTCTCAGTGTCCTCGGCTCCGCTCTTCACACTTGAAATAAGTCCATCAAGCGAGACACTCATGGCCGGACAAACCTATTTCTTCAGTGCCATCGGGTACGATGCGTACGGCAATCAGGTGCAGGTTGAAAATGTACTCTGGACAACCAATGCCGGAACGCTTTATGTCAACGGGAGTTTTGCTGTGCTTAATGTATCGACGCAACCTCTCTCCTCAGGCTACTTAGAAGCAGCCTCTGCAGGCGTCACTGCTCAGGCGCGTCTTACGGTGGTGCCTTCAGCATTCAGTCCCCGTTTCATCTCAGCAATACCTGCAATGCAGGAGCCTTCTAACTACAGCTGGCAATTGAATCTGGCGCCCTATGTTCAGGATCCGAATGATCCGTACCTGGCAAATCTGCAGTGGTTTCTGTACGGCGGGAATAGCCTCTTCTATACATACGGCTCGGGTTCCTTCGGTGACGCAAATATTACATTCGTCTCATACCCCGGTGTCTACGGATTCGTCAATGCCACACTTGTGGTTGTAAACCGTGAGGGTTACTCTGCGTCAACCGAACTGCAGATAAAAGTGCTTCCCGTTCCGAAGTGGAACGCATCGATGCCGCATTATCTGGCAGTCCAGGACGGCGTTGCATTCTCATTGAATTTTACATATTTCCTGGGGTTCGCACCTTACGCGGTTAATGATATGAAAGTAACAACAACCTCCCCGTACGTTTCCAGGAACGCGGATATGCTGACATACCTTTTTCCATCCGCAGCAGTGCATCAGTCTTTTCCCGTGCTCATAACAGCGTCGGGACCGGACAACATGACTGCAGGTTTCATACAGATAGTGACGGTTTCACCGTCTGTCGCGCCTTCTGTCGATGTCAGGAACGCACCGCCTTCATTTATATCGATAGACAGGGGCGAGACTGAATCCCTTCCCTATACCCTCAACAGCTATTTCTACAGCACAACTTCCCTGTCCTACTCCGTCTATTCAACTGTCGTATCCGCGCATATTTCTAATTCAGGATCGCTAGAGCTGAGTGCACCTGCCATGCCTTCAACGCTTCAGGGCACACTCCTCATTGAGGCCAACAATACGCAGGGGGAGTTTGCCTTCCTTCTCATCAGAGTGGGAATTGCAGACATCGTTACACCGCCTGCCGTTGCGCCGATACCAGTAATCAGGGTCCATTATGCCACGGACGGCGGAACGAACTATGCTCTCTCACTGCTTCCCTATGTTTCGGACACATATGTTCCACTGGATCAGATATCAGTGCTCACGGGTTCGGACATGATTCTGTTCAGCAGGGGAAACTTCTCTCTGCTCTTCTCAATGCCGGCAAATTCAAGCGGCGGTTCGACCTATCTGGGTCCTTACTGGTACAACACTTCACTGCTCTTCATAGGAGGACCAATTTCACCGTCATCAAATGATTCGGTGAGCATCACCATCACAGTCTATGTATCATCGCTTGAACCGCCTGCGGTCATGGAAGGAGTTGTATTGCCGTCGATAATAAGCGTACCTGAAAACGGTGTTTCGCAATCCATCAATCTGTCTGCGCTCTTCTTCTCACCTCAGGGTGAACCGCTCAGTTTCTCAGGCAGCGCCTCCAATATTTCGATTACGATATCATCTGAAGGACTCGTGAACATTGCACCGTCAAAGTATTTTACCGGCAGCGTTAGGGCGGATTTTTTCATAAACTCAAGCGCAGGCTTCATCGACTACAGTGTTGTCATTTTTGTCTATCCGATCGAGATACCTCCTACAGTCTCCATTCCGGCATCCGTCTACACTAGGTCTTCTGTCTTCATCATCAATCTCTCACAATACATCAATAATCCCAATCATGAACCAATCTCGATCGCTGTTT
The DNA here is from genome assembly GCA_019721075.1 of Candidatus Sysuiplasma jiujiangense. Taxonomy (NCBI): domain Archaea; kingdom Methanobacteriati; phylum Thermoplasmatota; class Thermoplasmata; order Candidatus Sysuiplasmatales; family Candidatus Sysuiplasmataceae; genus Candidatus Sysuiplasma; species Candidatus Sysuiplasma jiujiangense. Next base: position 111,633 of record JAHEAD010000001.1, on the reverse strand, counting down.
CCGGCATGGGCGCTTCAGCAATAGGCAATGACATCCTGATATCGCTTCCGTCAGGTATTGACGAGGAAACAATCACGGTGTTCGTTTCAACTCTGCAGGGGCATGTGACGGTGAGCACAATATACGTTCATGTCAGGGCATCACCTGTTAACATCTATGCAGTCTCGTTCTATGCTCTGCTTTCGCTGGTTGCCGTCCTTGGTGCAGCGCTTTTGTATATGCGTTTCAAACCACATCTATTCCGGCTCGAGACCGTTCTTCTTATAAGCAACGACGGTCGGCTCATATCGTCACACAACAGGGAAGGGTACGAGGGAGTAGACCGTGACATCGTTGTAGGAATGTTTACGGCCATACAGGATTTTGTGTCAACTTCATTTTCCGGCACGGAAAATGCAGAATCCGTCAGGAGAATAGAACTCGGAAGATATTCCATTTCAATAGACAGGGGGAGGAACATATTCGCCATCTCCATTTATTCCGGTCAGGCACCAGGAGGGTGGAATGAAAGGATGAGTGCGTTCGTCTCTTCTGTTGAAAGGAGATATCAGTCGCTGGAAAACTGGGACGGCAGCCGCTCAAGTATCACGGGCATCGATGATATGATTTCTAAACTTTTTCAGTGAATCTTCTTCTAACGAGTGAAACCGTGCTCCTTCCGGGCATGTACTGCATATTATTTGCAATACTGATATTCTGGTTATATTGCTTTAATAGCCAATTCATGGATTAAGAAGCAAGGGACAGGCATGAGCAGTCAGGAATTGCTGATTGATACGGCGCTTCGTTTTCTTCGGGAACTCAATCGCGGAGAAATGGAAAGTGCGGTTAAGGTCGGATTTCTGCTGCTCGGACTTATGATGGGAAACACCTCAAAGAGCGACGCAACGAAGATGGTTTTGCCTACTCCTCCCCCTCGCAAGGCAGATAAATATCAAGTTGCCCCCTTTATCAGGTGATTTTCCCCGATAACCTGTCCCGTGATTTTTGCCTCAGGCAGTGCACGGCCAAACCGTGAAGAGCATAAAATATCGAGAGCGAATCAGTGGTATTATGTGTATACTCAGCGATTCACAGATCTTCCGGCTGGCTTCTGAAGGAAAACTCATTGCCGCCGGTTTCAGTGAGCAGTCCCTGACCCCCAACGGATACGACCTCCGCGTCTCTGAAGTCATGCTGCCTGACAGGTCAAAGGAATCCGCAGGGATCGCAAGAATTCCATCCCTCTCCAGATTTGCCGTATCGACGATTGAGAAGGTTCTTCTCCCGGCAGATATCACTGCTCAGCTCTGGCTGCGCAGCAGTTATGCGAGGAGAGGAATAATGGGCAGTTTCGGAAAGGTGGATGCCGGTTTCTCCGGCACTCTCACTCTTTCGTTCTTCAATTCTTCTTCGGAAGAGCTCATGCTTGAGCGGGGGGACAGGATAACCCAGATTGTATTCGAGAAGATGTGCGGTGAGGCGGAAAGAGGCTACGGCAGCCGCTCGGGACATTACCAGAACCAGAGTGAAATCAGACTCGAATAGCGCCGGCGGAGCTGTATTTCCTGAGAAGCAGATGATATATGCTCCCGCCGGCTGAATAAGTCTTTACCTTCCTGATATCCTCAACCCTGACGCCCATTAACCCTTCGAGTTCACCACATCTCTCATTAAGTGTGCTGTCTTCTATGAGTTCATAGTAGTCAATTACGCCGCCACCGGCAAGCATGGACAAAGCCTTCACCAGCATACCCGACGATCCCCTGGGCAGATTCATTATAACCCTGTCAAACTCTCCGACAGAGCTGATTTCGGCAGAATCCATCCTGTGCGCCGTTATGTTTGCAAGTTTGTTGATCCTGGCATTTTCCCTGAGGTAGGAAACAGCGTAATGATTGATGTCATACGCCTCTACGCTTCCGTCGACTGTTTTGGCCGCGGCATATATCGAAAACGGGCCCACGCCAGCAAACATGTCAAGTATTTTCTCATTTCTGCCTATCGTCGAGGCAACTCTATTTCGCTCAGATGCAAGGCGGGGGGAGAAGAATGTCTTCGAAACGTCAAGCCTGAACCTGAAGCCGTATTCTGTCAGCACTGTTTCGGTGCCGCCTTTTCCTGCGACAAGCTCTACAGTTCTTGTTCTGTATTTTCCACCTACTCCGTCATCCCTGAAAACACTGTCGACCGATCTGTGCATAGAAAGGAGGGCATTTCCTATATCGCTTTCAATGCCCCTGATTTCCCGAGGTATCTTTATCAGTATCTTCGTTCCTATGACGTCGTAGGAGGAAGGCAGCAGTTCCTCTCTGCCCTTATATCCGGTAATCAGTTCCCTGTAATCGCCGACAACCGGTCTCCTTTCCGAGAAATCGGCAAAGCATTTCTCCCACATCCCATCGGTATGCTTAGGGAATTCTGACACGGGAAATATCAGATACTCTCCATCCCTTACGATCTCGAGATTCCTCTGTATAAGTCCACTGCTGCGAAGAACATTCTTTGCCTTTTCAGCGTCCCTGAGCGATACTCTAATGCCCTTGTTGTACATCAACTGCCGGGAAAAATGGGAAGGCTTGTATTTGTAGGTGCAGGACTGAACGGAACGGGCAGCCTGACGGTTGACGCGCTTCAGGAGATATCGGAAGCCGACTGCATATTCATGGAAGCATATACGACTTTTATTCCGCGAGAATTCGAGGAAGAACTGTTCAGGCGGACGGGGAAAAGAGTAAAACGCCTTTCCAGAGGTGAAGTTGAACGAGGCAGTATCGTAATCGGGGCTGCGATGAAAAGCAGGTGTGTCTTTATCTCTGGCGGAGATCCGATGTCAGCAACGACACACGTTTCAATGAGGCTGTCTGCGAAGAAGCATGGCATCGACACAGTTATTATTCCTGCCCCATCCATCCTCACCGCCGCCGCATCATTCCTGGGTCTCCAGCATTACAGATTCGGCAGGATAGTCTCCATGCCGCAGTTCACCGCGTCCTTCAGACCGGCAAGTCCCATCAGAAATGTGGAATTCAACCTGAAAAACGGCCTGCATACACTCGTGCTGCTCGACGTCGACGAGTCAAGAAACTACTACATGCAGCCCGACGAATGCATGTCCCAGCTGCTGGAGCTGTCATCCAGGGAACGTTCGACAGCCTTCAGTGAGGAGCGTATAATTTGTGTGGTGTCGAGGGCCGGGATGAAAAGCATGGAGACAGTTGCAGGAACTGTTTCCTCAATGTTGAAAAGAGATTTCGGCGAACCGCCGCACTGCATTATTATACCATCGAAACTTCATTTTGAGGAAGCGGAAGCGCTTGTTGCATTTTCAGGTGCATCTATTGATGAACTGAGACATCTCATTGACTGATTAGCCATCAGTACAGTGCGATGGCTGAAACCCTGTTCCTTGATTCGCTGCCTTCCCTCCGGCTGAAGATCGTTATTTCCTCCGTTACCGCGAGTCTTTCAAACTCTTCTGCCAGCAGCATGCAGTTATCTGAGTGTCCGTCTGCACATTCCACGAACAGTCCTATCCTCTTCACATTTCTTGCTGATTCATGCATTTTTGAAAGGAGGCCGGCAACCGCCTTCCGCTCCCAGTTGCTGCCTATGATGTATTCAACCGAATAGCTGCCGCGGTAATGCCTCCCCTTCAGCGATCCCAGCCACTCCAGATCGGAGGCAATTGAAATGTCCTCAAGAGGGGAAACTATTATCCTGTTCATTATTGCAAGCGCCCTGGAGAGCGTCAGGTTCGGCGTGCCTTCCACCACCAAATTGTTGTCGAAAGAAATAGTTATATTTGCAGTTTTTTCTATCCTCAATAGCGCCCTTCGCGCTTCCCCCTTCCTCATTGCCCCCTCAACATTGAAAGGCATCGCTACGGATGCTATGGACGGAATCGAAAGGGCTGCTGCAATACGGGCAACCGACACACATGCTGCGCCTCCGGCGATCCCGCCGAGTCCAGCCACAATCATCAGACAGTCGTGTCCCTGGAGCGCACGCCTGAGTTCCCTGACAAAATGAAAATCAGCGAACTTTACGAATCTGTCATCCATGTCGCTGAGCGACAGGACTGCGGCATCAATCACAAGCTGCGCATCTTCTGTAACATCGACGCTCAGTTTTTCCGCATCTCCGAATGCCGACGCAATGTTTTTTCCGCCTCCTCCGCATGAAATCAAAAGCGGTCTGATTCTCCTCGCTTCAGGCGTACTTATCCTCACGACTGACAATATGCATCACTTTCAGGTTTCACTGTATTCAGCTTATCAGAAATGAAATTTTTGATATTACCTTTATAATGGAATATTTGGCTGGATGATCAGGTAGATCTTTGCCCTCTCTAGGATACGAAGGAATGGCCATACTCTTCACTGCAGCAGCAGTCGTCAGTATTCTGTTCAGGAAGCTGCGGCAGCCGCTCATTCTGGGATATATCGTAGCCGGCGTCTTTTCGGCATCCTTCCTGGTTTCCGACACAAACATCATTTCACTGATATCCGACCTCGGTATAACACTGCTTGCATTCACTATGGGAATGGAACTGAGCCTGAAGATTCTCAGAGAGATTGGCAAGAAAGTCATCATGGCAGGCATTATCGAGCTTACACTGATGATTCCTGCAGGTTACATCGTTTCCTATGTCATGGGATGGTCTCCAGCAACCGCAATATTCTTTGCGGCGGCTTTTGCGCTCACGAGCACAACGGTCGTCACGAAAACAATGAGGGACTGCAGACAGACAATAAAGTCTTACTCCGACCTTGTCCTGGGACTGCTTGTTGTCGAAGATCTGCTGACTGTTGTTATACTCGCATTCCTTTCGAGTGCCGGAACCCACAGGGCGATAAATCTCATACAGCTGCTGGAAGTAATGGGCGGAATGGCTTTCTTCGCGGCAGTCAGCATGATACTGGCAATAAATGTCATCCCGCGCATCATCAATCATATAGTAGATCTCGGGAGTGATGAGATCATAGTCATAACCTCACTTGGTCTGTGCTTTGCGCTCGCACTCTTTGCAAAGGAACTCGGCTTTTCCTTCGTAATCGGAGCATTCATCGTCGGAGTGGCTGTCGCAGAATCGGATCATAAGGACAGGATATATTCGAAAATGGTCCCTGTCAGAGACATATTTCTTGCTGTCTTCTTCGTATCTATAGGCACACTTATACAGACCTCCTACCTCATTTCCCTGATACCGGTCGCAGTTATCCTCGGCCTCTTTTTCGTATTCTGGAAATTTATTTCCGTCACATTTGGATTTTCGTCTATGGGTTACGGACTGCAGAATGCATCTTATGTCGGCATTGCAGCAGGCGCGATGGGCGAATTCTCATTTGTCATTGGCAGCCTCGGCCTGCAGTTCGGCGTATTCAGCGGAAAGATTTACACACTCATCGTTCTTATATCGACAGTCACAATAGTAATACTTCCACAGACAATCAGAAGAAATGAAAAGATATACGGCGCAATTAGAGGCAGAGTACCCAAATCCGTTGCGCTCTATACCCTTGCGATAAGAAATTTTTTTGACAGGGCACTCGGGCAGATCAGGAATCCTTTTAAGATGGACAGATCTTCGCGTGCAATGTTCGTCACGTTCCTTCTGAACATGATGGTTGTCATCGCGATACTGGTAATGACAAAGTATTTCGTCAGCTACACATCGAGTCTTTCCTTCAGGATCGGGGCGGATACGGTTCTCCTGTACCTGGGCTACGTGGTAGTTGTCGTCCTCCTTCTATACGCTTCGCTCAACACACTCATGAATGAGGCCGATTCATTCTTCGGAAGAGAGGAACTGAAATACAGTTTTGTATCCAGGCTCATCAAGAGGATACTGATGGCCCTCTACGTCATAATGGGATATATCGTGATTGCATCAGCGCTTTCAAACCTCTTTTACATCGAGCCGATGATTGCGGCAGTGTCTGTAATCGCCTCGGCACTGGTGATATTTCTCCTCTGGAAGGGTGTTTCGGATTTGCAGTTCTCCATACCCTCTGCCAGCGGCAAGCCGGCAGTCAACGGAAAGACGAAGACTGAACCCGTTACAATGAAGGGCGGAGAAAATGACATCCTCGAAATGCTGATGAGATAGCTGTTTTCCATCAGGTTCAGAACGATCCGAGTTTTACCTGATCAGTTATGTGTATTTCCTTGGGCTGGTGCGGGATGCCGAGCATGTCCATCAGTTCAAGGGCGTTCTTGGCAGCCTTGGCCCTTCCATGGTTGTTAAAGTAAATTCTTACAGTCCTGCAGCGCTCCGATGCCTCATCTATTCTGGGAATCCAGCTCTCCAGCTGTCCCCTTGAATAGAGGTAGTCGTATCTGTTGATTCTGCCGTCATCCTCGCCTGCCTTCCGGTACCAAATGTCCTGGTTTCTGCCATGAAATCGGAAATAAGCATGTTCCGCGGTTATTTCACTGGTCGGCATGAAGGCCGGGCTGTCTACAAACACCTGGCTGCATCGTAAATCCCTGAGAAGTTCGGTGATATCCGCCCTGAGTTCCGCTCTTTCCTCAGAGAGCCAGCTTCGGTCTCTGAATTCCACAGCCATGTCATAGTGTCCCTCGGCCATGCTTTCTGCTATCCTCCTCAATCCCTCGATATCGGCAGAGTCTTTCATTTTGAAATCAGGGGGAAGCTGGAGGAGCGCTGCGCCCATTCTCCCTGCAGACTGGAGCGGCACAATGCATGTTTCCTCAAACCTCCTCAGTTCTTCCCTCGCCTCCCCGATCTTTCCCGAGGGGAGGAGTTCATGCGATATCTTCTGCGGCAGCTTGAGTGAAAACTGGAAGCCGCTAAAATCGGATGTTCTGTCAATCCATGCGTTTACGGTGGTTCTTCCGGGAACTGAGTAGAATGTGCTGTTTACCTCTGTCGTCATGAAGAATGATGAATAATAACGCAACCACTCAGAGTGCCTGCCAGCTAAGCTGCGCGGGTAGAACGGGCCAATCCAGTCGGTATAGGACCAGCCGCTGCAACCTGTTAAAATATTCACGCTATATTATTCATCCTGTGCACTAATAAACCTTTACACCGCCGTTCCGAAAGCCATCTGTACTGCCATATATTAATAGGAACGGAACGGATCTGCGTACCGTCGCAAGCTCAATTCCGGATGACTCTTCGTGACTCCGGCAAAATAACCTGCGACTACAGTGCAGCGCTTAATGGGTCCCCTTTGGACTGGGACGTGCCGTCCCTGAGTGACACTGGGACAACCCCGCTGCACAACACCCCGGCATGGGTCAGATGCGGGAGTGCGCCGAGCGTTCCGTGAACGCAGCAGTTAATGCCGGGGAACACAGCTCATGAAAACACTGCCTGCGTCTGCTCCCTCATGAACTGCAGCAGATAGTAAAGGCCGCCTGCCCCCTTTCCGGTTGAACCGCTCATCTTCCAGCCTACAAACGGCTGGGCTCCGACCATTGCGGCAGTCGTTGCACCGCTACCCTTGTTTGCGTAACAAACTCCTGCCTCTATCTCATCGAAAAACTTTTTAATCTGGCTGCTGTCCTCGCTGAATATTCCGGCTGTCAGTCCGTAATCAAGCGAGTTTGCCATCCTGAGAGCCTCATCGAAATCGTTATATTCAACCGTGACAAGAACGGGCAGAAAAAGCTCTTCCTTCAGAAGCCAGGAATCAGGCGGAAGTTTATCAACAATCGTAGGCTCAATAAAATATCCTTTAGCCAGTTTCCCTTCCCGGATGACATTTCCGCCTGCCAGAATCTGTCCTCTTTCTCCTGCCTCAGCCATTGCTCTCTCAAACCGCGTGACCGCCTCCTCGCTTATCACGGGTCCAAGGTAAGTGCTCCTGTCAGAAGGATCGCCGATATTCAGCTTCTTTGTGAATGCTGCCAAATCCTTCAGGAATCTGTCTTTGACAGACGACTGTATAATTGCCCTTGACGCGGCGCTGCATTTCTGGCCCCCGAAGCCAAATGCCGCCTTCGCAGTGCCTTCCACTGCCTTTGGCAGATCGGCATTTTCCGTGACTATGACAGCATTCTTTCCTCCCATCTCGGATATGAAAGGCTTGAAGCTCCTCCTGTTAAACTTCCTTGCAGAGGAAAGGCCGACTTCTCTAGAGCCCGTAAACACAATACCCGAAACAGCCTCGTTTTCCATCAGTTCGGTGCCGACGGTATCTCCCGGACCTGTGACATAACTCAAAACACCGTCCGGAATGCCTGCCTTCACGTAAATCTCGTGTAATTTCAGGGAGAGAAGTGGAGTATAACTGCTGGGCTTCAGGACAGCAGTGTTTCCTGTAATAAGCGCGCCCGTGGTCATTCCACATGAAATCGCAAACGGAAAATTGAAAGGTGCAATAACACCCCACACTCCGTAGGGTCTTAGAACGCTCCTGTTTTCTTCAGCCTGCGATAAAGTGCCCATTGCTGTCATGTATCCTTTATTCACAGTCATCAGTTCGCTATAGTATCTCATGAAATCTATTGCCTCATCAACGTCTGCCACTGCTTCGAACCTGTTTTTCCCGTTCTCCAGTGTCATCATTGCTGCAAGTTCGAATTTCATCTCCGCCGCAATCTCTGCGGCCTTCATGACAATCGAAATCCGTCTCCTGTAATCGGTGCCGCTCCATTTATGGAATGCGTCGGCAGCAGCTCTAATCGCTATGCCCGTCTCTTCCCTGCTGCAGCTCTGGAACTTTCCGATGAGCATTTCTCTGTCCGAGGGGGAGCGCACCTCAAACGTGCCATTAACGGATATGTACCTGGAATTGCCAATATATGCAGGATAGGTGCCACCGATACCCTTCAGTGAAACCTGCAGAGCATCGTCATATCTGGAGTGAAAATCATTCTCACTGCCCGAAATCTTCATCTTCTGGTATGTTGCCTCATTCGTAAACGGCATCGATTCACCCTTCTTGTGATATCCAAAAGAATACTTACTATTTTGTCTCCACGAATTTTACTGTGCCGTCAAGATCACTGTTCCCGGGGGGGAGTGCAGATACGATTGAATCCCTCGTAACCCCCAGCGTTTCCGCCAGGACGGACGCTATCTGCTCTTTTGTCATTGATCCCGGAATTAACTTTACGAATTTCAGCGCATTTGCTTCCATTGCCCTCTGGGGTCCGCAGACAGTCCTGATTTCTCCTTCATATCTTACTGTGCCGATCGCAAGCTGTAACGGAAGCTTGGGGAAATAATTCCTCTTGCCTCTGATTACAAAAGCACCCCGCGGCAGAAATTCGCCGGTCTGCGGTGTCTTGCTGACCTGTTCCGGCATGACCCAGTAGGCAGAGGCGCTGCCAATTTTGGAGTTCCACGCCCTTGAGAAGCTCACGGCAAAAATACATGCCTCCTCAAGCGTAATATCCGTTGCCGTGGCGTTCCATTTCACGACAGTGCTCGGAGCTCCGTAGATATCTGCATGAGCGTACCTGTCGCCGGAGGACATGTGTTTTGATACGAGCCTGTCATTTGTCCTCGCATCCCTGCCGCCCACAACAAGACAGCCCTCGCTGCTGACAAACCACCTGTAATCCTCGAACCAGAATCTCTTCGAAGATTTCCTCATCACCAGGCCGCGTGGCATTTCCGCCTCCTTCGGCTTCTGTCTCTCTATTTCTTCAAGCGCTTCCCGGGCTCTCCTGAGTTTCCTCTCAATCTCCTTGACGCTGTCGTATATCGAAGAGACGACCGTATGAATGTCCTCGTTAGGATTGAAATCGAATTTCACACCATCCACGTCGAGGATTACCCTGTTCCTGTTCATACGTCTGTAGCTGTAATCAAGGGTTTTTCCTTCCCTGATGGCAGATACAATCTTCTCGAAGTCCGCATATTTTTCGTAAGTGGATTGTGCAAATTTTTTGGCTTTGTCTCTTTCTGACGTGAGCCTGTCTATTGCCTCCTTCTGTTTCTGTATTAATTTGCCGTGTCTATCCTCCTCGCCTCCCTTTTCCTCCTTTTTCCTTTTTGTTATGAATTCGACAATTGCCTCGCTTATGGAATTGAACGGTTTGCTCTCGAGGTCTGAAAATATGGTGAAGGGAACAGGCGTGAACTGGACAGCGCTTCCGTTCTGGTAGTAAACGCAAGGCGATGGATCCGTGTCTGTGGTGTGTATCATATCTCTGATGTTCTCCGACATTGCCCTCACTTCCCGGTCAGACAATTCAGACGGCTTTCTGTTTCTTTCCACTCCGGCTCTAGCACAGACCTCCTCCGACATGTCTGGGCCGAGGCCTGCCATCGTCGCAAGCGATCTGACGGTATCCCCCCTGGAAGCTTCAAGCAACCTGCCCAATGCATCAGCGTCTGATATCAGCGGGTCAAATCTGCTTTGAGGGAGTTCATAAATCATCCCTGCCTTTGTCTCAAATTTGCCTCTCCGGTCAAATTTAAGAGCAGAAGCCACTACGCCATTCTCGGCAATGATCGCGTTGCCTTTTCCAAAGAGTTCGAATACAATTTCAGATCCTTCAGGCCTTGAGAATTTAATCCTGATGACCCTGTCGAATCCTGCCTGTTCGATTCCTGTGACCCTCGAGTTGTCGAATTTCCTCCTCACCGCAGAAGCAAAGTCGCTCATCACTTCATTCTCATCATGCTCTATTCTGTCGGTCAGGCTGAGGAAGAGATCGTCTATCAGGAGGAGCTCCTTCTTTGAACCCTGCAGATTGAACCGCAACGAAAAGGGCGAAAGCCCGTAGGCCTTCTCCGCATAGGAGCCCTTGAGCACCTCCATCTCTTGCCGGATGAGCCTGACATCTAGTGAGGTCATTGAGTTTTTTGTTTTCAATCCTATCTGACTTCCGATTAACTTACTTATATAGGTTAATTTTCAAGTGGTGAGAAGCCATTTCACAAAAAATTAATACGGCGGTCAGTTCTCTGAGCGAATGCGCCACTGTAGCTTAGTGGTAGTGCACGGGCACCACTATATAGCGACGCCTTGGTATCACCGATACAAATAGGCGTAGGTCGAGGGTTCAATTCCCTCCAGTGGCTTATACCGGCATTTCTGACTTGCAGCCATACTTCTGTTATCAAAAGCTTATTGAAGTGCATATGATTCGATACTGTCTGGTATACCATGGCGGAATCTCTGGCGAGAAAGTCATTTTTCTCCACACTGATAAATCTCGTCGGCGCAGTCATTGCGTATGTTGGCATACTCACAATTTCGAAATATATGGGATCGAGCGCAGTTTTCACAATCGGTCTCATAGGCTTCACCTCAAGCTACGTTGGCGTCTATCTGCCTGTAAGCAGACTTGGCTTCCAGACAGCCCACATAAAAAAAGTGTCGGAAGGTGCCGATTTAGGGCAGTGCAACGGCTCATTTCTTCTCATCACTGCACTGTTGACAGGTCTGATGTCGCTTCTGGTTTTTGGAACTATATTCTTCTGGATATATGTTCTGGGCAAGGGATTCGAATCGCCGCTGGAGGTTCAGGGAATTTGGATAATGCTTGCCTATACCATAATAAGCACTCTTGCCACCGTGCCTGCATCAACTTTCAATGCAAGGAGGGAGACAGTAAAAGCGCAGATTGGTACATTTGCAGGTCATATCGTAAGGGTCATCGCAATTATATTTGTCGTTTTTTCTAAATTGTCCCCGATCGATGTGATATGGACGTACCTGCTGGGCGGCGTCGCATCTACTGCAGTCACATTCTATTATTTCCGTGGATATCCTGTCAGTAAACCGTCAAAGGAGCTCATCAGGGAGTACAGGAAATTTGCAGATCCGCTCCTTATACCTTCACTGATAGGCCTCCTGCCGACAAGCCTGTCTGTTGTTCTTGTGGAGCTTTTCTGGCATCTGGCAGGGGCCGGACAGTTTTATGCCAGTTACAGGATAGCGTCGGTGTTTGTCGTTCTCGGCGGAAGCGTCACTTCGGTCGTATTTCCCAGGATATCAGAACTGCACAGTATGGGGAAGCATCTGCAGATCAGGGAGAGTACGCTTACATCGGAATACTTTCTCTCATTTGTGCTCGCACCGCTTTCGCTATTTATGGTATTTTTTCCAATCGGAATACTGCATGTAATACTCTCCAACCATTTCTATGGCGCGGCAACCCCTCTCGCCATCCTTGCAGTCTGGCTTTATGTTACAAGCATCTCCGGTCCCAAGAACAGCGTAATTACAGGAATGAACAGGCCCAAGATTTCAGCCTGGATAACAATTGTGTCTACCCTTGTCTCTCTTGCCGTGATGGTAGTCGCGATACCTGTTTCAATATTCGGCATTCCATTACTGGGAATGGGACCTGCAGGAGCCGCCCTTGGACTTCTCGCAGGCGCTGTCGTACTGTATGCAATGTCTCAATACCACTCGAAGAAACTGGCCGACACGCACTTTGACTTCAGTGTCGTCTATTTTTTCATCATTGCTGTCATATCCGATCTGATGGTGATGCCGCTTACACTGCTCATTCCTCTCCAGCAGTGGAGGTGGTATGATGCCGTCTTCTTTGCGTTAGTCAGTGGCGCCGTATACCTGGTATTATGTCTTCTGTCAAGAATAGCCTCCATCGAGGATTTGAAAGTATATATCGATGCGCTTAACCCGCTGGCCATGCACCGTTATGTTTCAGACGAACTTTCCTCTGATTTCAAGGGTGACAGACGTTAGCCGATACGTCAGAAATACTCCCAAACGATATCTTCATCGAGTCCAAGTTTCTTTACCCACTCCACGACACTGTCCATGCATTCCGTAGGGACCAGCAATCTGTATTCATGCTCTTCTGCCTGAACCATGATGAGAGATGACAGGCGTTCCTCCGCCTCCGTGCTTCTGACAGTTTCACAGGTCTCTACCTGAACCACTACGCCGATGCCTTTTTCATTGAAACCGATTAAGTCAGGCTGAACACCGTTAATCTTGCCCGGCATGGTCTCTGCGTCGATGAGGGCGGCAACAGCATGGAATCCCTCATTCTTCAGGGTAATGAACATGCTTCTTCTCATTTCGGCGATCTTTTCATCATCCTTATGCATGAGATGATGGTATCGCGTACGGTAATAAAAGCAATCCATTGTTAGTTGGCTTGGAGTGTTGCAACTATGGAGTGTAGTCGGATCTGTTTACTTTGTTGAGCGGTTCCTCATGTCTGGCATATCGAAAAATGTTCTCAAAAGCCACACGGACTGAATAATCTCCCTGTTCTTCCACATTGCCTGAATTATGCGGGGATCCTATCACATTTGGCAAGGATAAAAAGTCATATCTGGGAGTATATATTCGATCATCACGTGGTTCATCCCACCAGGTATCAATTCCCGCGCAAAATTTCTTGTTATTCCTGAGGTGTTCGAACAGATCCCGCTCGACTATTATTTCACCTCTAGCGACATTGATGAGTATCGCGTCATCCTTCATTATCGACAGTTTTTCACTGTTAAATTTGTGCTTTGTCTCCCTGTTCAGCGGCGCTGAAATAACAATCACATCGGAGCTCATCAGCATTCTGTCGAGATCCGCCGGTTTGCCATACCAGTCAGGTCGCGGTTCGCTGTTTGGATTCCTCGAAATGGCATGAATCTGCATACCAAAGGCTCTGCCAATTTTTGCTACTTCCCTCCCGATCCCACCATAACCGTATATGCCGAGAATTCTACCCCTCAGTTCCCTGCTGATTTCACTTCTCTGAAAAATTCCATTCTTCATGGCAATTTCATTTTTCTTAAGGTTCTTTGACAGCGCGAGGATCATTGCAAAAACATGTTCTGCAATGGGTTTCGCAAATGCACCCGCGTTAGTGCAGACGAGTATGGTTTCCGGTATCTCTGAGAAGTTGAGATAATCCACCCCTGCTGACTGTGTTTGGATCATCCTGATACCGTTGCATTTTGCAATCGCATCCTTCAGCTTTTCCCTGGCGCCGAAACCGAGGAACATCACTTCACAGTCCGATAAATCCGCTTCTGCAGCACTCTCAAAGTAAATCAGCTGAATTTTGGAATTCCTGCAGGAATCATCAAGTTCTTTTTTTATCTCATTCCGTATGGAACCGAGAACAACTACCTTCAAAGCACCACTTCCTCTGACACTGCTCGCAGTCGAATACAACAGTTCAGTTTATTTCTATTTTGCCTGATGCGATCGCAGTCAGGTCCCATCCCATTGCGGCATTAATCATTTATATCATTTGTCTTTCTGGTTACCTAATCATGTCCAAATCGCTGTTTCCGGATGATTTTCAGGTTCAGGAAAACAATGCGGTTTTCGGACTTTTTTCATTCACCTTCCTGCCCTGCCGCCTGGCATTTTGCGATAATATTTCATTGTCACATGCGGGCTATCATATTTACGGCACAGTCAAAACGCGGCCGAACTCAACGGAGCTGTTGAACCGCACATGCTCTGTCACCGGGAACAAATTTATTGACAGCAGGTGATATTTATCGCACCGCTCTTACTTTTCTTATTTATATTTTTATCTGGAATTATCGCCGGATTCCTGGGTGCTTTGACCGGCCTCGGCGGGGGAACAATTCTTGTTCCCATACTCTCGCTCTATGTCGGCGTTCCTATTGCATATGCTACCGGTGCCAGCCTGATTTCCACAATTTCCACATCGAGCGGCGCAGCAAGCGCTTACGTCAAGGAGAGACTGACGAATGTCAAAATTGGCATCGGTCTTGAAATAGGAACAACATCCGGAGCAATAGTTGGTTCTCTGACTGCAACCTATATTTATGCCCACCATCTTTCAAGTTTCATATTTGTTCTGTTTGGGATAGTTTTGCTTCTATCCATATATCCCACGGCAAAGAAGATCACGGGTGATATTCCCAGCTCCAGGAAACCTGACTGGACAACACGTTTTTTCGGCCTTTCGGGCGAATATTATGACGAATCGTTGAAAAAAACAGTTCATTACAACGGCAGCAAATGGTTGCTTGGTCTGACAGTGATGTTTGCGGCCGGCTTCATTTCGGGTCTGCTAGGAATAGGATCTGGCGCTCTGAAGGTACTCGGAATGGATTATGCGATGGCGCTTCCGATTAAGGTCACGACGACAACAAGCAATTTCATGATCGGTGTGACGGCAGCTACAAGCAGCGGCATTTACTGGGCAGACGGTCTCCTGCAGGCGTTCATCATCGCTCCTACTGCTGTTGGCGTTCTCATCGGTGCATTGCTGGGCACGCGCGTTCTGGTAAGGATGAAGAACAAGCGGATACGTCTGGTATTTCTCGTTCTGCTTGCCATTTTGGGAATTCAGATGATTCTCAGGGGGCTTGGTATATTTTGAGGGACATTGAAGATATTATCAGCTATTCACTGATCACGGGTGTCGTCATAAGCGCACTGCTTATTACTTCGGGTGTCATCATGTTGTTCGTGCAGGGAGGAATACCGGGTTATTCGCTGGGAGCCATCGGGAATGTCCATTCAACCCTCAACACCAAGACGTATGGCTTCTTCGAGGCCTATTCGCACTTCAGCGGAATCACACTGATTTATACCGGTCTGGTCGTCCTGATATTCACACCGATTTCACGTGTGATCCTGCTCATAGGCAAGTTTGCAAGCGTTAAGGACAGACTCTATCTGTTGTTATCCATCATAGTAATAATCAATCTGTTTATTGCAATAGTCATAATTCCACACATCTGATCCATTTACCGCCCACGGCCAAAACGGAACATGCTTTTCTGAACTTCATCAATAGATGCCAAAATCCCGCTTCTTGCATTATGATCGGCTTTAAGTCGCTTGACACACAATCTGCTGGTCCATATCCGAAAAATTTGATTGCCAACGACCAGGAGCAGTCCTTCTGAAGAGTCGTGTGCTCAACCGATATCTTACCTAGAAGTGTTCAGTGCAGAGACGTTATTCTGAGTCAACAAGTGAAATTATCTTTTCCATCGTATGCTCATGTTTCCTCTCATCCTCATCAATCCATTCAAGGAGGAGTCTTGCAACGGGGTGCTCTATTTTGATGTTCCCTGTCAGACTGGACTCGGAAGCCCTGTCCTCGATAGACAGCATCATTTCGAGGAATGTCCTGTCAGGAAGGGAGAAATCCGCTCCTTTTCCAGATTCCATCCATGAAATGATCTGGGAAACCACATCACCATGCCTTATGCTGTCCGATGCAATCATTCTGAGCAGCAGTTTTGTATATTCGTCGTCCGTGCGGTTCGACATTTCAAGGTATTTTTCAGCGGCGGACAGCTCAAGCTGAAGTCTTTTCCTCAGCAGTGACAGCGACTCGTCGTTAATCTTCTCCCCGCTCTGAATAAAGTGTCTCCCTGTGCTGATTATTGTGAACTGCCTTGCAATTTCGAGCAGTTCTACCGTCTCAATCCTTCCTTCCTGCAATTTTATGAGACCCGCTGCCCTGGCAACAACAGGTTCTATCAGACTGTCAAGCACTTGCATGCCAGGAGTGCCCTTGCCCCTTCTGCCTTTCAGATATTGTATCACGGCCGGCTGTGTCGTGCCGACTACAACCGCTATATCCCTCACTCTGAATCCCATTGAATACAGTCTTGACGCAATTCTTGACCTGATGGCCGGCATCAGCTTTTCCTCACCTGTAGGTTTCGGAGAACTACCGATTTGTATTTTCAAGCAAATCGACTGTTAATAACACTGTTAACATAACTAGTTAACGCCGTTATCTATGAATATAAGCATATTACTGTGTTTAAAATCATGTTATCTTTCATCGAGGTTATCCTTCTATCAGCTGTCATGGGATTTTCTATTTACCTGTCGATACCCGTAGTCCTCAGGAGCGGAACCGGGGCAGAGATTTTGAAGCTTCTTAATGCAGGTGCTATCGGCATACTGATGTTCCTTCTTGCGGATATTTTCTCCAATGCCACTCCTGTCATCTACAATGGTGCACTTTACGGCTATGGCAGCAGTCCGGTTGCAGATGTTATTTTCATTCTTTCATTTGCCGCTGGCTTCGGCATACTCTATCTTATGGAGAACAGATCCAAGGAAGGACTGACGGCTTCAAGGACTGCCCTGCTTATGGCTCTCGGGATAGGTTTTCAGAATCTGACTGAAGGTCTTGTCTTTGGCTCCACGGGTGCACTCATAGGCCTCAGCGGCGCCGCTACGGTGATACTTCTCGGCTTCATATTGCAGAACATGACTGAAGGCTTTCCTATCTCATCTCCATTTCTCGGAAACCTGAAAAACAGAGAAAGGCAGATTATCGGGCTGCTTCTAATAGGCGGTGTGCCAGACATCATTGGAGGTGCGTTCGGCTATTACTTCAATTTGAAACTCATCGGGCTCTTGTTTGATGGTCTGGCAATGGGGACTATCATGTATGTCATTCTGCCTATGATAAAATCGCTTTTTTCTGACAGGGACAGAAAATTGCGCAATCTTGCGTACATCGGAATATTCGCCGGATTTTTGACAGGTTTTGCGGTAAATTTGATTTAATGCCAAAGACCGTCTGGCGGCATCATCTTTTCGGTAAACAGTCCGTACCTGCCTGAGGATAAGTGGGCTGAGGCGGAATTGAACCGCCGACCTCCGCGTTTCCTACCACAGGATGTAAGCGCGACGTCATAACCACTAGACCACCAGCCCTCGTTCTCCGGTCGCAAAAATGGCTACGTGCATTAATTGTTTTCTCTATATTGGTTTTTCTTATGATAGTTTTTTGAATGTGTTGAAGCTAACGGTGAACGGGGCTCGTAGGGTAGTCAGGATCATCCTGCTGGTCTTCGGAACCAGCGACCCGGGTTCGAATCCCGGCGAGCCCGCAGACAATTTTGTTGCGCCCCGCCGAGGATATGATTTGGTACTGCTGAAAACTGAACGTAGGCATAATCTCTGCGGCTCTGGAAACGCCCGAAACAGTTCAAATCGAATCAAAGCGGCTTTCGATATGCCCCTGCCAAATTAATAATATCTGAAAAATTACTCACTTGTCCGGCTCAGTTCAATGTTTCATCGAAAGCTGGAAGGCCGAGAGTTTTGTCGCTGTGACGGCAGAGGTAAGTGATGCACCTATGGTGAGGATGCTTCATACTTCAGACTGGCATATGGGTCTCAAGGCGGTACAGATAGGAGAGAAAGCAGGCGAGGTCAGAAAAAAGAGGTATCAGACAGCTTCGCTCATAGCAAATATCGCAAAGAGTGAAAAGGTCGACTTTGTAATTATTTCCGGTGATACGTTCGACAACCACAATGTCGACGACTCGGTCGTCAGATATACCATTGATATACTCAACGGATTTTCACCCGTCCCCGTTCTGATACTTCCGGGGAATCATGATCCCCTGTTGGCAGGAGGCGTTTGGGACAGGGGGGCGTGGAAGCACGCCGGAAAACATATCACGCTGATGGCAGAAGAGGCCGAGAAGGAGGTTGTTGAGGGCACTTTCGTCTATCCTTGCCCTGTTTCCCAGAAACTGAGCAGCAGGGATCCTACTTACTGGATACCAGAAAGGAAAAAGGATGAATGCATCAGAATAGGCATAGCGCATGGCTCCCTCAGGACAGTATCTGATTCAGTCAACTTTCCAATACCTGCCGACCGAGCTGACATCTCTGGTCTCGATTATCTTGCACTCGGCGACTGGCACAGTTTTCGGGCAAGCGGCAGGACAGTCTATTCCGGTACCCACGAGCAAACAACATTTGGAGAATCAGACGCAGGGAATATCGTCATTGTTGACATAGGAAAGGCTCAGGATCAGCCCAAAATTGAAAGAAGACGTGTGGGGCAGCTCAAATGGTTTGAGCATGATGTCTTCGTAAGTGATGAAACCGACGTGGAAAGGATGCGTTCCAGGATATTTTCCGATGCTCAATTAAGCTCACAGCTTCTTCGTATTTCTGTCAGACTTGACGAGAATATTCCAGACGATGCATTCCGTTCTCTCTCATCCCTGCGTTCGGAATTGATGGAAAACGCACTGTATGTAGACTGGCCGGAGGAATCAATGCTTCAGCCTGTAGGTTCAACTGATAATTTGCCGCCGGGCCTCATGTCCGATATGGCTGCTCTGCTCCACGCACTTTCTGAGGGAAAAACACCCGACGGTTATGTGAACTATGCCAACACAGACAAGCAGGCTGTTCTTGAGGCCATGTCTCTGCTGAAACGTCTTTCAAAGGAGGGAAATTTCTGATAATTGAGGAGATCGCTGTTTGCAACTGGCGTTCATACAGGAAGTTGCATACATTCCGATTCGACCCGAGAATTAATCTGATAGTAGGAAGAAATGAGGCCGGCAAATCCACACTTTTCGAAATTATGACCAGATTGATGTTTGACAGGCACAATACAAAGAGTGAGGAAATAAGACTTGCACAGCCGCTGGGCAGTTCCCTTGGCCCTGAAGCATGGATGATTTTCACATCAGGTCAGAAACGATACAGGATCCACAAACGCTTTTTGCAGGATCCCATCAGTGAGTTCTATACCGAAATCAATGGAACGTGGGTCATGAACGATGATGGCGACACTTCTGATATGAAACTAAGGAAGATACTTGGAGGTGAAACGTCTCTGAAAGGCACCGCAAAACCTGAAAATCGCGGTCTTGCACAGGCCCTCTGGTATCTTCAGTCAGACGGGGCAGTTCCACAGAGTGAATGGAATGAAGGAGTAAAGCATGGTATACAGGGGCTGGTTAATCTTGCTGTCAAATCTGATGCCGAAGAGACGTTTCTCAGGAGACTTGAAACCGAATACAGAAAATACTGGACCCCTGAAGGCAGAAAACCGGCTAAAGGCGAAATCGCATCTCTTGAGGCAGAGATTGATGTGATGGAGAAGGAGCTCTCGGAGTTCCGGGAAGCTGAGTTGAGGCTTAACGGCTTTCGCCAGGACCTTGAAAGTTTGCTGGAGCATAAAAGGTTAAAATCCGTGGAACTGGAGGCTCAGCAGGCTGAACTGAAAACCCTGTCGAAGAAACTCGATGATGCAGAAATATATGAAAATGAACTGGCAGCATTGGAGTCAAATGCTGCGGAACTTGAAAAGAACCTGAGGGATCTGCAAAAGGACAGGAGCCTTATACTGGAGAACCGGAAGGAGATTCAATCTCTTGCGGAAGAAATAGCAATTCTGGAACAGAATCTCTCGGATGAAAAGAGAGAACTCAGGACAGTTTTGGAAAACACCGAAAGGTACAATGCTGATATTAAAAACAGACTGGAGCCTTCTCTGCAGCTGATAGAAAGAGAACTGAAGGGACTCCAGTCTGCCAGAAACTTGAGGAATCTGGAAAAAAACAGGAATATACTTGAAGATCATCTCAGAAGAATCAAAGCGCTGAAAAATGAAATTGAACTGAAGCAGCAGGATCTTTCCGGGCTTTCAGCACCTGATATCAGGGAGATCAGGAAGTTTGAAAGACTCAATGAAGATTTTGCAAATCTGAATGCTAAGATCGAAGCAAGTGCAGTACGTGTTTACTTTAAATGGCTCGGAGAGAGAAGGGATGTAACTGCAACACCGCCTGCCACTGCTGTTAATGCAGATGAATTCGTTGTAAGAGAGGCAACAGAGTTCAATATTCGCGGAGTGGGGACAATTACAGTTCGCAGCGGTGCTGAGGAGCTTAAGGAACTTCTCTCCAGGCATGATGATCTTAAAAAGAAAATCGATGGGCTGTATTCCAGATTTGGAGTGAATACATCAGATGAACTTATGAATCTCTACGAACGGCGCAGGGAAATTGAGGGTGCAATTGTCAACCTGAAACAGCGCCTTGACGATGTTGAGAGAGCCAATCCGGATGCTGAGACAGAACTCGAACGCGTTCTCAAAGGCATAGCTGAGGAGAAACGTTTCTCCACATTCTTCGAACTGAGCCCGGAAGACAATAAAGGAAGCGTGATCCGTGAAATGATACTGGAGAGGGAAGAGAAGAAGGAGAAACTTATTGGTGATATATCACAGACGCAGAAAACTGCATCAGACGAGAGGAAAAGGTATGAAGATCTGCAGAACGGAGTCATCTCAATTGCCTCCAAGCTCTCTGACAGAAGGGCCAGAAAACAGAAGGATGAAAATGAAATTGAAAGGGTTTTGAGAAATTATGGCACGTTCGACAACCTCGATAATTTAATTGCCGCCGCCGAAAATGACAGGAAAGCCAAAAGCGAAAGACTTGAAACGCTTCGCAAAAACTACGGTGAGAAGGTAACTGCTCCTAAAGAGAAATACAGCAGGACGGAAGCACTCATCGGCAGGCTGAAGGAGCAGATGCATGGCATCGATATAGAAACAAGCAGGCTGAATGCACTGATAGAGGGAGATGTCAGCAGGAAAGGGTATACAGCTATGGCCGACCTCGAAATAAAGCTGAATGCGGCTAAAAAACGGGTCAGGATGCTTCAGTTGCGTTCAGAGGGCGTCAGACTGCTCAAAGAACTTGCAGAGCAATATGAAAGGAGCAAAACAGAAGCTCTTTCTGCACCCGTAAGCCGGAAGCTGGATCCGTGGCTGAAATTTCTTACCGATGGCAACTATGGCGCATTGAATCTCGACTTGGAGCTGAAGCCGTCTTCTGTCTCAGTTCCTGTATATGAAAGCTCGATGCCCGTTGAAAGTCTAAGTCACGGCATGCGTGAACAGATCATTGTTCTGCTTCGCCTTGCAATAGGCGTTATTGCAAGCACGGAGGAGCGAAATCTAATTGTTATTGACGACAGGCTGGTCAATGCCGATACTGTCAGGATGAAAAGATTCTGTGACATACTGTCAGATGCTGCAAGGAGTTGCCAGATCATCATTGCGACCTGCAATGACACTCCCTATTCATCCCTGGAATCTAATGTAATACACGTACCGGCCGACGGTGCATGATACCGCCGGATCGTCCCGGTCCATTGCAATCAGGTTATTAATCAGCCCGGGATTAGCGGATACATAAAACATATCCAACCGGAGGACAGCCTGTTGATTTCATGCGATGGTTTGACAAAGATTTACGGAAAGAGCGGCAGAAAAGCGCTCGATTCCGTCACCTTCACCACTTCAGGCAGAGGCATCTTCGTTCTCATAGGCAGGAACGGCTCAGGGAAGACGACTATGGTCAGAATATTTTCCACCGAGCTCGAGCCGACTGCCGGATCAGTGTCTATTGACGGTGTGGATGTTATCGGCAATCCCGCTGATATCAGGAAAAGGATTGCAATCGTTCCGCAGGAGGCAAGGACAGTTAACTGGATGACGCCGATGCAAACCGCTTTTTCATATCTTCTGTGGAGGGGATTCAGCAGATCGGAGGCGAAAGAAAGAGCAGCGCGCTCTCTTGAAGAGCTCGGCATGAATAAATTCGCAAACAGTCTGAACCGTACACTTTCAGGCGGCATGAAGAGGAAGGTACTTGTTGCAACCGTTCTTGCGTCTGAAGCAGACATTATTTTTCTGGACGAGCCTACAACTGGGCTTGATCCAATATCAAGAAAGGAATTCTGGGAAATTCTGCGCAGAACCTCAAAGGACCGATTTGTCTTCCTCACAACTCACTATCTGGAAGAAGCCGAAGCACTGGCTGATGAGATATGTATACTGGACAGCGGGAAGCTGATAAGAATTGGGACACTTCAGAGTTTGAGGAAAAGCATTGATTTCAATTTCAGTCTCAAAGTGCAAAAGGATCGGCCATTCCGCCTGCCTGAAATTGCGGAAGGAGAACTGTTTGACGGAACAGACGTTCTGCACATACTGACTGTTGAGGAAGAAGCATACAGCATTTCCCGGGATCTTGCCAAAATTGGCGTACGTTTTACTATAAATCCAGTCTCACTTGAAGACATATTCTTTTACCTTGTCGCCAAAACCGGAACAATCGCTGACGGGGGAAAGTAAAATGGGGAGAAACGCTGGCCAGATTAACCGTAACAGGTTCAATCAGTTTCTTGCGTCAGTATATGTCAACGCCATCTATGAAATGAAGAACTATCCTGTGGTACTTATCAACACGATGCTCTCACCACTATCATTTCTGATTCTGATTGTTTTCGTGAGTCACGGAAAACTGATTGGCGAGGCCATAGAGGGAGGACTGATAATGTCCATGTTCGGGGCAGGAACTTCCCTTCTCTCCGACATGTCTCATCTCAAGAACGATTTCAAGCTGCAGGATATGGTTGTCAGTTCGCCCGCATCGTGGCAGATTTATGTCTCAGGCATGGCTGTCTCGGAGATAGTTTATTCCCTTCCGGCTCTTGCTGTTCTCGGCATCATGGCGGTGTATTTCATTCATGGCACGTTTGTAAGCCTGCTGACGTTGATGGGTGTGTTACTCATGATGTTCGTGACATCTATAGCCATCGGCTATACGTTTGCCACATTTTCAAGCGACATAGTCCAGAGTTTTGCATTTTCAAGGCTGATATCGACCCTGTTTTCGACCATCCCTCCAGTCTATTATCCGATCACATATATACCGTTACCATACAGGTATTTCGCATATCTGTCCCCTACAACTTATGCCGCTGAACTTGCTCAGAATGCCGGAGGTTATATTCAGCTCTCCACACAGGCCGTTGTGATTGACTGGCTCGTGCTGCTTGGTGTAACACTCGCTCTCTTCCTGATAGCGAGGACAAAAGCCAGATGGAGAGAGAACTGACATTGTTTCATTTCACTCCACCTTCGTTTGCTTCAGATGACTGTCAAACCAACCGCAGATTGATTGCAACCTTTCAATTCTGTGATGCGGTTTGCCGCTCCTGGACAGCTCATGATTCTCTCCCGGAAACAGCTTCATCTCCACCTCCTTACCGAAGAATTTCAGTGCAGAATAGAACTGATAAGCCTGCTCTACAGGGCACCTGTAATCTTCCTCCGAGTGTATTATGAGCAATGGTGTTTTAACTTTCTCCGCAAATTTGAGCGGGGATTTATCCCAGTATGCCGCGATGTTTTCCCATGGGCTTCCACCTATCTGGTCCCCGTTAAACCACGGTCCGATATCCGATGTTCCGAAGAAGGAGATCTGATTGCTTATAGATCTTTGCGTTACGGCTGCCTTGAACAGGGATGTGTGGCCTATTATCCA
Source organism: Candidatus Sysuiplasma jiujiangense (assembly GCA_019721075.1). NCBI lineage: Archaea > Methanobacteriati > Thermoplasmatota > Thermoplasmata > Candidatus Sysuiplasmatales > Candidatus Sysuiplasmataceae > Candidatus Sysuiplasma > Candidatus Sysuiplasma jiujiangense. The sequence continues at coordinate 87,626 of JAHEAD010000001.1, read as the reverse complement.
GTTTGTCATGAACCCGCCGTAAGAGCCGCCTGTGACACCGAGTCTTGTAGCGTCAATGCTCCTGCATCTAAGCAGTGCGGCTTCCACCCCCTTCATCAGATCCTGGTAGTCGCCTTCTCCGAAATGCTCTCTGACAGCCTGGGAAAATGAATTTTCATAGCCGTCGCTTCCCCGCGGGTTGAAGTAAACCACAGCGTATCCACTCGATGACAAAAGTTGAAATTCAAACATGAACGCATTGCCGTATGCCGTCTTGGGTCCCCCATGTATTTCCAGTATTCCGGGTTTCTTCTTTCTGCCGTAAGACAGATACCAGCCGTCAATTGTTGCACCGTCAAACGAAGAGAAATTGAAATGCTCGGCCTTCCTGAGTCTCCTCGCCTCAATCTCCCTGTTCAAATTCGTCAACCTATCTGTTTTTCCTGATTCGAATGCATATAGTTCCGTCGGAAGTGATGAATCCTGTGCTATTATCGCGAACCCGTCTCCAAGGAAATCAAACGATTCTATGCTGCCCTCAAAATCGTCGACCTTCTTTGTTTTCCCGATGCAATATCTGTTACGTAGATATTGCACATTCCGCCGTCTGTGGCCGTATAATACAGGAGTCTGGCATCATCACTCCATTTCAGAAGCGTGTCTGCGGCTGTTCTGCTGTCTGAATTGACTGAATTGCCAGGATTCCTGTCAAGATCCGATATGTGTCTCATATCTTTCCCGGTAGCCGATATGATGCTTGTCAGGCTATGCCGGAACAGCCCATTTTTCAAATCCCTGTATAGAAATGCAATCTGCTTTCCGTCCGGCGAAAATGCGGGAAAGCTGTATCCGGCAGGCTTGCCCGTGATGCTCTTCAATCCCCCTCCGCCAGCATCACATGTGTAGAGATCTGTCGTATAGACATCCCAGGCATCCTTTCTCAACGTCATTACAATCTTTGAAGCTGCGAGCGAAACATCAAACTGGTTTACGGTTAACGGTCCGTGAGTGATCTGGACGACCTTTCCTTTCAGAGTTGTACGGTAGAGGTGCGTCTCCTTGTTGTCAAGAAACCCCTTTCCGTTGAAATAAAACGGAAACTTTCTTATTGTCCTGATATCGCTCTTATCTTTCCGATTCACTTTCTGCTCCTTTGTTCCCAGGAAAAATATGCTCTTCCCGTCAGCCGACCATACAGGAGAGGAAATTTTGCCGTCAAATTCGCAGACAGACTCCGCCTCTCCCCCCTCGGGACTGATAAGATAAATACCAGATCTCTTCTCCCTCCCCCTCTCGGAAACAAATGCAATGTTTTTCCCGTTCTTTGACCACCTCGGGCTGCTGTCCTTCGTTCCGCCAGTGAAACGCTTTGGCTTTCCGTCAAATAACCAGATGCTGGATTCGTAATCGTTTTTCTTGTCCTCAGGTTTTGTAACGACAAAGAGTATGCGGTTGCCGTTTCAGTGCACGTCACTGAGATATTTCACCCTGTAAAAATCCTTCAGTTTAAGTCCAGTCATGCCGTTGATTAACGCAATCGCTCAATTATTGCTTTCGTTTTCGGAAGGCGCCCAGGCTTTCTCCGGTAAACAATATCTATATCACTTTCCTCTCAATGCCTGTAATGGATGAGAAGGAAACCCCTGATTGGCATAACAATGTCCAGGCGTGATAAAGAAGGAACACGGGAATCGATAAACGTTTCCTACATTGAAGCGGTAGCAAAGGCTGGTGGTGTTCCGGTACCCTTGACCAACTCAGCATCAGGAGTAGAACTCGCAGGTTACTGTGACGGGATACTGCTTCCCGGAGGTGGTGACATAGATCCATCTCTGTATGGCGATAAACCCGATGGAACAGAGATGTCTTCAGTGGAAGCAGAGAGGGACAGAACTGAGAGGGAAATTGTCCTGAATCCCGAATTCGCCGAAAAACCTGTACTTGGAATATGCCGTGGCATCCAGGCGCTTTCTGTATTTCTTGGAGGGAAACTGATACAGGACATCCCCGCTTACCAGAAGTCTGCATCCTCCAACAGGACGTTGAATCACAGGCAGAAAGAGCACAGAAGCCAATTTTCGCATTACATAACAATAAACGAGGGCAGCAGACTTTACAGCATATTCGGCACAGGATCGAGGATGGTCAACTCCCTTCACCACCAGTCCGTCAAAACACCGCCTCCAGGCTGGAATGTCACTGCCTTCTCCGATGATGGAATAGTCGAAGCGATGGAGCTGCCGGGAAATGTTTTCAAGGTTGCAGTCCAGTGGCATCCGGAAGAACTGATCGGCCATTGCGAAATGGACATGAAGCTGTTCGAGTCTTTCGTCAGGAGTGCAGCAGAATACGCCGAATCGGCGGTTAACGGCAATAGGAAAAAATAACAGCGGGAAGCTCCTGTTAGAGCCCGATGTTTTTTATCAATTTCTGGACGTCGTCCTCCGACATCCATTCAACCCTGAGATATTCCCTGATCATTTCATCCGTGAAGCCAATCCTCTTTGCTTCATCCACTGTGATTTTGTACGCTTCAATCTCTATCGGGCTGTCGGCATAATCGTACCGCATGTCGAAGAGCACCCTTCCGTCCAGGAACTGCTTCACGTGGCAGAGTTCGTGCACAATATCAAGATAGACAGTCTCAAAATCACTGTTTTTCAGATGATGCGAACTTATGATGAGGTGGCCATCCACATCGCTAGTACTCATATATCCCCATTTAGACGAAAAAAACTCAACTTTTAGGCTGGATAGAACTCTTTCAGTTTCAGCACCGAAAACTTTCCTGACGACTTCCACCTTTTCAAAGCCTTGAAAATAATCCATAAAAGGGAAAAGCACTGGCTTTGCCTCTCTCCTGATACTTACGCCCAGTTTCTGTTCAATCTCTGAATCCATGTCTGGCCAATGGCTGCCATGATTAAACACTTTTCACAGCATGCCATTCTGCATTCTCAGTATTCAGAACGCTGATTCATCTGAGCGGGGCATTCCCCGTGACTTGAATTCGCTTCAAAGAAATGTTAGAACAAAGGCTTTTAAATAGCACCGTCAATCGGTAAACTTAAACAATGATAAAACTCAGAATCCTCATTGTATCGCTAATGCTTTTTGCACTCATTGCAGGCAGTGCCATAGCACCTAATTTACATTCCATGTTTCCCACGAAATCCGGTCTTCATGCCGGATCTCCCCACGCTTCCATTGCCGATGGCGGATCAAGCGTCGGTACACTGTATCTGACACCTGCAAAGTCCAGCATATACCAGCACGCGTGGAATCTCTCAAGTTCTCCGAATACAACGGTTCCTGCCAACCAGACAAGCGTATACCTTAACACAGTCAGCGAGTCAGGCTTTGCGCTTTTTTTCCCGGGTAAAAATGATTCAACTACTGTAAGTACAACTATTCCGGTTCCAACCAGCTCGCAGGCATACGGGTGGATATCTTCCAGCGCTATCAATGCGACTGTTCCGGAGGGCAGGTGGACCATAAGGGCAGCCGTCACATTACCTTCTTCCTCAGGACTGTCGCTCTCGGGAAGCATTTTACTTGGTGCGTCCATTTACTCATCGAATATCTCAAGTCGGACTTTCAGTAAGCTTATGAGCGTGCAAAACAACACTTTTCACATCGAAAGTGCATCTGCCGGAACTCATTATGTAAACATTTCTTTTAACGACACTTCGTTCATCTTTACACAGACAGATCATCTTTTCGTTGAACTTTATCTGAATCTTTCTTCATTTGCGAGCACCGGAGCATATATAATCACATTGGACGTTGGAGGCAATAACGATTCTTCATACTCCATCGAATATCCTGATTTTGGCTGGCTTAACGGAACCGTCTCCCCCGCGCGATCAGTCGTCACTGTGGACGGCTATCCTGTTACGGTTTCTTCGGCAGGCATTTTCAACATAACACTGGGCCCCGGAGATTACATCCTGAACGCGACGCTGGCAGGCTACTCGAATTTTACAAACTATATCGCGGTCAAATCGGGTTTTTCCTATGCGGTGGATATTGTTCTTGAAAAACTCTACGTCGTAGATATTCAGGAGCATGGTCTCAAAAAAGGAACTCAATGGGCTGTCTATTTGAATGGCAGTCGTGCCAGTCAATCGACGAGTTATTCTTTATTCACAATGATTAATGGAACCTATTCACTTTTTATTCCCTCTGTTCCGGGTTACAGAACCGGTTCATATCCTTCCTCGATATATGTGAATGGGAGCAATCAGACTATTCTGGTTAATTTTACAGTTGCAACCTTCAATGTGGCTTTTGAAGAGACCGGTCTTGCTAACGGTACCGCCTGGAGTTTGATTGTTTCCAACTCCACATTTTCGGTGAACTACACCATAAACTCAACATCCAGTAGCATGCTGTTGCCCAATGGCACTTACAATTACTCTGTAATGAAAGTCCCGGGCTACAGCTCTTCTCCGTCCAGGGGGATTTTCAGTGTAACAGGCAGTACAACGACTGTAAGCGTTACATTCGATCTTATCTTCTACAGAATAACATTCGTCGAAAATGGTCTCCATTCGGCTTCCAAGTGGTCTGTTACGCTGAATGGAGCCACAAAATCCAATAACAGCACTACGATAACTTTCTATGAGACTCTCGGCTCATACAATTATTCGATCGGAACCGTCAAAGGGTACAGTCTGTCGATATCATCCGGCACAATATCTGTTGTTTCAGGTAATCTCACCGTCGGTGTGACGTTCTCTCCAGCTTCAGCCAACGGGAATTCGCTGTTTTTCTCCAAACCGCTCAACCTGTTCTATTTCGCAGTAATACTGATTATACTTGTGCAGATTGAGATAATTGCCTCATTTTACTACTTCAGAAGGACCAGATCAAGGAGTGGCGAAGGAGGCGATAAAAACAGGCCGGGACCAAATGGCAAACCTGACCACTCCCTTAATAGGCAGAAACCGGTTTCAGAAATGGTTGAGGAAAATTCTTCCCAATCAGGCGGGGCCGTTGCATCCGCCGTCGTTTCCCCATCACTGCCGTTGAATGCCGGGCGAGATGCAGAAGACGGTCTGCCGTCGGACAAAAAAATTGCAGGTACGGCAGGCGTGCCGCAACTGTCTTCCATTCTTGAATACGGGAATTCATTTGCATTCTTTGAAGAAAAGGCTGAAAAATCAGTACAGCTGTTCGAAATTGGTTTAAAGAAGGGACTGAAGGGTCTCTGTTTTACGAGGGAATATCCCGAAAAGCTCAGACAGAGACATGACCTCAAGGACGCAGCGGTTGTATGGCTTTCGAACATCGGCAGCCAGGATACCATCAGACCCAAAGATCTGGAAAAGATCACGCTTCAGTGCAATGAGCTCCTTGCTTCATCCCAGAGTGTTATACTCATTGACGGACTGGAATATCTTATTACAAACAACGGCTTCATTAGCGTCCTCAAACTGCTTCAGTTCCTGCGTGATGCGACAGCGGTAAATCGTTCGGTCCTCATTATTTCGATTAACCAGCATGCGATAAAAGACAGTGAGGTCAGCCTCATAAAACGTGAAGTGGACAGAATAGTGGACTAGGCAGGCATCAGTCATTTTGATCAGCGCAGGAGGCGGCAGCATTCAAAATGGCCGAAACCGATTGTGCTTCCTGGTCGGATGTTATGGTCACGGCTCAGGCCAAGGCAAATTTTATGCCGGTAATGAGTATTGAAGACTCGGTGTCTTGAAACATGAATTTCAACGGATGTGTTTTCCCAGACAACCTTCTTTATTCCCCTGATGCGGATCTCTGGTTCACTCCCTCCGGAAACGGATTTGTCACAGGAATCAGCTCCGTCATACTCTGGACATGCGGCAAGGGCATCAGAATAAAAACCAGAAACACCGCTGAGATCATAGAGGAAGGGAAGAGCCTTGCATCCGTAGAAAGCGACAGGTATTTCGGGACCCTCAGACTGCCATTTTCTGCAAGAATTGTCGAAATAAACAAATCGCTCGGTGCATCAGGCATTTCTTCCGCATCCATATATGGCAGCGACTGGATTGCTGTCATTGAGCCTGTCAGCATTGAAAATGCATTGAGCTCCCTTCTCCCGTCTGGCAGCGCCGCTGGGATCATTGAAAAGAAGGTTTCAGAATTGAGGCTGACATGCTTTTCCGACCTGCCGGATGTTGAAATGATAGAGATCGGCAGCGAATGCAATGCAGTTCTCTCGAGGGTCAACCAGGAACTGGAGGGGAAAAAGGCTGGTTTCATCCTTCATCTGGTAACGGACGATCAGACCTCTCCGATCGAAATGGTAAGATGGTCTGATGAAACAGGCAACAGAATAATGGAGAGAAGGAAAATTGAAAACATTTTCCATTTCATTCTGAAAAAACAGTGACGCCTCATTTCTCAATCGGTATTCCAACGGAATTTCCCCATTCAGACCATGAACCGTCGTAATTCCAGACATTTCTGTAACCAAGCAGACGATGCAGAACAAACCATGTGTGCGATGACCTTTCGCCGATCCTGCAGTACGTTATAATGTTCTTGTCCGGCGTTATTCCCTTCTGCTCATAGAGTTTCTTCAGCTCATCGGCACTCTTGAATGTCCCGTCTTCGTTAACGGCCTGCGACCAGGGAATATTTGCCGCACCGGGAATGTGCCCGCCCCTCTGTGCGCCCTCGTTGGGGTATTCAGGCGGGGCTAGAATCTGTCCGGTGTACTCAGCCGGGCTTCTGACATCGACAAGTCTCCAGTCTTTCTGGCCCGCCGCCTTTTTCACATCACCGATAAATGCCCTTATCTTCGGATTGGGCTCCCTTGCCCGGAATGCCGTTTTACTGTAAGAAGGGACATCCCTGGTCACCGGTCTGTCTTCGGAAAGCCATTTTTTCCTTCCTCCGTTCATCAGCCTGACCCTTTCCACACCATAATACCTGAAATCCCAGAAAGCATATGCAGCGAACCAGTTATTGAAATCCCCATAAAGCACGATCGTGGTCTTTTCGTCGATTCCGCTGTTGCTGAAAAGATCTTCGAGCTGTTTCCTGGTGAGTATGTCTCTCGTAAGCTGGTTATTCAGATCCTTCTTCCAGTCAAAGAGTACCGCGCCGGGTATATGACCCTGGTTGTAGTTTGGAACGGGGTCGTAATCGACCTCTACGACTCTGATGTCCTTTTTATTCAGGTTATCGTGTACCCACTGCGTGCTTACCAGTACGTCCTTGTCAGCATAATCCATCTAACCACCCTGTCGTTGCTATAACGGCGTGATATTTCAAGTTTGTTTAATCCGCGGGCAATACCACACTGCTCTCACACATATTGCGGGAGCGGACCAGCATCGGCATCCCCCCGTTACACTGCCGGATAGACCGCAAAGGAATAATAACCTGGAGGACGATGTGATGAACGGTGTTATCGAATGCCGGATGATCCGCATGTAATGCACTGCTCCTATTGCGAATTGAGGATCGGATATAATCCTGAAGCTGCCAGGGTCAATGTTCCCCTCTTCTGTGATGACGACTGCTACAAGCACTATAAGGAAAAATATCCGGACAGGGTGAAGCAGGACTGGCCGTGATATCAGGCCGAAAAGGTTCAGCCGCTCCTTCTCTTCCGCAATAATCTTTTATCAATCTCTCTTCATATAACGACGGTGAAGGCATGAATTTCGAACTCAATGAGGAACAGAAGCTGCTGCTTTCAACTGTTCGTGATTTTGCTGAAAGAGAGGTAAGGCCCATCGCCTCCGATATCGAGGAAACAATGCACTTTCCCGTAGAGCTGATTCCTAAAATGTCTCAAATTGGTCTCATGGGAATGCAGGTCCCGCAGGAACTCGGCGGGAGCGATCTGGATACCGTTAGTTATGCACTTGCTATAGAGGAACTGGCAAGGATAAGTGCTTCCGTGTCGATAATCGTTTCAGTGCATAACTCGCTCGTCCTGCATCCCTTTCTGAAGTACGGCAACGGGGGACAGAAGATGAAGTATGTTACTGAGCTGGCGGCAGGCAGGAGGCTTGGTGCATACTGCATCACGGAGGCAACTGCAGGATCTGACGTTTCAAATGAGAGGTCGACTGCGGTAAAACACGGGAAGAGTTATATCCTCAATGGTGAGAAACTCTATATTACAAATGGTGAAAAGGCAGACACATTTTTTGTTATGGCAAGGACCGGGCATTCCGACAGGACACACAGCTTGAGTGCTTTCATAGTGGAAAGGGATTTTCCCGGTTTTAGAGTATCTGCCCCTGAGAAGAAAATGGGGCTCAATGCATCCGGCACGGTTTCTGTGAAGATGGACAACTGTGAGGTTCCTGAAGAGAATCTGCTTGGAACAGAGGGAATGGGAATGAAGATTGCCCTTTCCACGCTTGATGCCGGCAGGATAGGCGTGGCGGCACAAAGTCTGGGCATCGCTCAGGGATCGCTGGAGGCAGCGATAGATTATTCAAAACAGAGGGAGCAGTTCGGCAAACGGATTTCGGAATTTCAGGCAATCCAGTGGATGATTGCCGATATGGCTACAAGGATAGAAGCATCCAGACTCCTGCTTTACAAGGCCGCCTGCCTGAAGGATAAGGGAATGGATTTCTCCCTGCTCGCGTCCATGGCAAAACTATACGCTTCGGAAACAGCGAATATGGCGGCCGACAGGGCTGTTCAGATACATGGCGGCCTTGGCTATATAAGGGGAACACCGGTAGAGCGATTCTACCGTGACGCACGGGTGACGGAGATATATGAAGGCACAAGTGAGATACAGCGCCTTGTAATCTCAAGAAAAATGCTCCAGTGATCAGTCTACAACGGCACTAATCGACGAGTCGATTATTTCTGTTGCTGTATCAATCTGCTCTTTTGTAACGTTCAGAGAAGGTATCAGCCTGACGCCTGACTTGCCGCAGCCAAGCAGTATCAGTCCCCTCTTGAACGCTCCATTGATGATGTCGTCCCTCTCCTTGACAGCGAATTCCTTTGTCTTTCTGTTTCGGACAAATTCGACTGCTATCATCAGACCGAGGCCCCTGACATCACCTATTATTTCATGTTTCTCCTGAAGCTCAGCCAGTCTCTTCCTGAAATATTCGCCCATCTTTGCGGAATTCTCTACGAGCCTTTCGTCCTTAATTACATCGAGTGTTGCAAGAGACGCGGCACAGCCCACCAGATTTCCTCCGAAGGTGTTCGAATGAGATCCCTCCACACCGAAATCAAGTTCTTTCCTGAAGACGGTGGCGGCAATGGGTATCCCGGATCCCAGGGACTTCGACATTGACATTATATCCGGCTGTATGCCCCAGTTTTCTATTCCCCACATCCTCCCTGTTCTTCCAAGCCCCGCCTGGACCTCATCATCAGCAAAGAGAATTCCGTGTTTCTTGATGATTTTGTGTATGGTAGGGTAAAATTCCTTTGGCGGAACCACATATCCACCCTCCCCCTGGACGGGTTCGCCAAATAGCGCCGCAACCTCGTCTGGAGGTACAAATGTGCTGAAGTATGTCTCCTCAAGCGTTTTTGCACACCAAAGATCACAGGAAGGATACTCCAGATGGTATGGGCATCTGTAACAGTATGCGAAAGGGAGGTGTGTCACTCCCGGCACGCCAGGAAAAAACCTCTGCTGCTGAACGGGCTTGCTGGCTGTCAATGACAGCGAGCCCATTGTCCTTCCATGAAACGCACCGATAAATGCGATCATTCTAGATCTGCGGGTGGACCAGCGTGCGATTTTGATTGCCGCCTCTACGGATTCGGTCCCACTGTTGCTGAAAAACGTCTTCTTTTCATACGTGCCTGGAGTTACTTCCGAAAGTCTCTGGGCGAGTGAAGCCTGGATATCATAATAAAAATCCGTTCCTGCAAAATGCATCAGTTCCCCGGACTGCCTCTTGACTGCTTCTACAATCCTGGGATGACAGTGCCCTACGTTAAGCACACTTATTCCGCTGGAAAAGTCCAGGAACATATTTCCATCCACATCCTCGACATCAAGTCCCCTGGCCCGTTTGGCGACAATCTGCAGCGATTTGGTGGTGGTCGCAACATAGCTGTCGTCTTTGGCTATTATCTCCCTGGCGGCAGGGCCCGGGGGCTCAATTTTGATATCGGGAACCTTTGGCATAAATGACACCTGTCAGTCGAATGTATGGATCGTATATTTGAATGAACCAGATTGGAGCCAGATCGAGTCTCAGAGTGGAGAAGGAGAAATAATAATATTATTGTGCAAATTAATCTTATTGTTTATAAGTATCGATATGCTATTTCAAATTCTATAAGGCGAGTGTATAAAAATATAATATACTACGAATATCGTATTATAATGCAAGTTATTGAGCCGGAAGGCATCTCATGCTCAGGTTTATATCTGAAGAGCTCTCCTGTAAGCCAGCAAAACTGCCGAAATACTTATAAAATGAGCATATAATCGGTAAATCCCAAAACCAGAAGTGACTTTATGAATACCATGCAGTACACGAGATTTGAAAGAGCAAGAATAATCGGAGCAAGGGCACTTCAAATATCGATGGGCGCACCGATATTGATTGAGGTCCCCCGGGAGCTTATCGATCCTGTTGACATTTCAATGCTCGAGTTCAGCAAAAACTTAATACCGATGACAGTTAGACGGAAGAAGAACAATTAATGAGGACGGAATTAAATGATAGGTGAGCAGACCCAGATCGCAACAGATCTTCTGATACCTGAAGACGTCTACCTTACGTCAGGTGTTCACATTGGAACGCAGCAGAAGAGCGCGGATATGAAGTCGTTCATCTTCAAGATCAGGAGCGACGGTCTTTATGTTCTGGATGTAAAGCAGACTGACTCCAGGCTTAGGATCGCCTCTAAATTTCTTTCCAGATTCGAGCCTTCAAACATACTTGTGGTATCGGCACGGCAGTATGGCCAGAAGCCGTCAAAACTCTTTGGCGACAGGATTGGCGCAAAAACATTTCCGGGCAGGTTTGTACCCGGCACCATGACGAATCCCAATCTTCCCGAATTCACGGAACCCGAAGTGCTCTTCGTCACCGATCCTGCTGCCGATCAGCAGGCGCTGCATGAAGCGCTCAACATCGGCATACCCATCATGGGTTTGTGCGATGCAAACAACGAGACCAGAAACGTCGATATAGTCATTCCGACCAATAACAAGGGAAGGAGGGCGCTCGCGTGCATTTACTGGCTACTCACCAGGGAAGTGCTAAAGGCAAGAGGAACTGTAAAATCAGATGAGGAGTTCACTCCCACGATAGACGACTACGAAGCGACCATCTGATTAAGAAAAGCAAAGTTCTGTCTCCTTCTGCCCGAAATCCAGTTTTCGTTTTGGAATCATTTTTACGCCCGGCTGTCGTTATACATGCTATGAGATTTCCTGCAGTTTCCGGAACGTTTTATGATGCCGACCCTGCCAAATTGAGGAAAGACATCAGAAGGTGCTTTCTCTCGGGCCGGGGACCCGGCGAGCTTCCAGATGAGCATAACAGAGGCAGCAGCAGAAAGATCAGGGGAATGGTCGTTCCGCATGCCGGCTACGTGTACTCCGGGGAAATAGCTGCCCATGCATATCTTGAGCTCTGGAAGGATGGCATTCCTGAGACAATAGTCGTCATTGGTCCAAACCACTATTCGGACTGGCCGGCAACGGCACTGTCGAGCGAGAACTACCTTACGCCTTTTGGTGAGGTCGGAGTGGACATGCATACATCAAAAATGCTGGAAGGCGGGTATATTCAGTTCGATGACATATCCCAGGCATCCGAACATTCCATAGAGGTTCAGCTTCCGTTCCTGCAGTTTTTATCGGGCGATTTTGAATTTTTACCAGTATGCATGGGAGCGCAGAATGTGGACACCGCAATTTCGCTTGGGTCAAGAATTGCCGGAGTACTGAAAGGGAAGGATGCCGTAATCATTGCATCCAGTGATTTCTCTCACTATGTGCCTGCAGCCTCTGCTCAGGTGAAAGACATGAAGGCGATAGAATCGATACTTGCCCTCGATCCTGTCAGACTCGTCAAAACAGTCATCGGTGAAAGAATAACCATGTGTGGTTACGGTCCCGTTGCAGCAATGCTTTCAGCCGTGGATTCAACCAAGGGAACACTTCTCTCCTATGGCCATTCCGGCCAGGTCGAACCAATGGAAAATGTTGTCGGATACGGCGCAATAAAAATAGAGTGAGCCAACACTGGCTCACCTGCGGACACTTTTATTTCTGTTCCTGTTTGCCTGAATCCTGAGGGCTGTCATTCTTCTTTTCGGTTTCTTCCTTCTTCCCGCTTCTTCCAAGATCCCTGGGATGCATTTTCCTTCCGGTATAGGCCATGAATGCAACACCGAGTGCAATCAGTGTTATCAGTCCCCATAATACCGAGCCAAGACTTACTCCGCCTATTACGTTGTAGTTCCACACAGGCTGTGCATTCGAAATTGCCATGTTTTGAAGTGCAGAGCTGATAAGTCCATTGTCATCTATTGCCGTCACGGAAATAATATAATTGCCGTTTCCAATCGATGAGGGGACATTGTATCTGATGCTGCCCTGTGACGATGCGACAGTCAGCGTGACCGATGAATCCGGAACTCCGAGGATTGAAATCTGAAGCGTGTAAGTCGGCGATGCTGAAGACTGCTGGTATGTGTCGATACGGTAGTAGATGGTTATAGTGCTTCCCTGCGTGTATGTGTCGGTGACATAGCTGGAGCTGGATAGTGAAAAGAATATCTGGAATCCCGACTGGAGAAATATTGCGTCAGATGATGTTATTGTTCTGCCCGAGCTGCCGTTTGCCGCAACGACTGTTATGGTGTAACTGCCGGCTGGCACCTTTGGCACCTTGAATGTAAAGGAGGTTTTCAAGGTGCTTCCGCTCAACACCGTATAACCATTCCCGTCGGTCACCGTGTAGTAGTATTCAGGCGCATTAAATCCGTTTCCGACGATGTAGTATGATACCTGTACTGTCTGCGAGGGCAGGTAGAATGTTCCACCCGTGTTTATTACAAGCATGGCTTCGACGACAGGTACATTGATTACGGCTGAAGCACTGTTGCCATTCACATCGCCCGCCAGGACCGAAAGTGTCATTGTTCCGTAATCGCCTGCAGGTATCTGGAATTTAATCAGGCCGTTTGAACTTGTTCCCGCAGTTATCGCCCCGTTGTTGATTGTGGCTGAATATGAGGCTGAAGCTCCAGTCAATGCTGTTCCGTTGCTCACCAGCTCCCATGTTGCACTGAAGTCTGAGCCGCTGACATAAGCTTCCTCCGAGGGCACAAGGACGAGCGAGTACTGTGCCGTTTGTTTTACAAGTTCGAACGTTGTTTCCGCCAGACTCTGCCATCCATAGGCACTCACACTGACGTTGATGCTGTATGTCCCAAGCGTTGCGTTGCCCGGAAACAGCAGCACAAACGAGGCCTGCCCGTTTCCGTCCGTTGTCAGGCCCCTCTGGCTGAAACTGCCAAGAACAGTGCCCTGGAAGCTGATATTTGCATAAACCAGGGCGTCCGTGACAGGTGACGAGGGGAAGGCGCGGAATGGTGATACGAATGCGCCGACATAGACAGTGATGGGCTCACCGTGGTAATATGCTGAGGCGCCAGTATAGACGTAGCTCGCTAGGTCGTTGACTCCGACAACAACAGTTGTCGACGCAGTGTGGCCGAAACTGTCAATTGCATTAAGCGTTACGGTCACCTTTGACCTGAACTGTGCAGTAACGGGTATAATCACATTGAGCACTCCGCCGGTGACAACTCCGCTTTCACTCTGTTTTCCATTGCTTGTCGTGTAGTTCAGAGTATAGGTTACACTCACATTACTTGCAGGTGCATTGTTGGAGGTATTTGTAATGGTGTAGTCAATTACCGCAGGCTCACCGGGCAGATAGTTGAACTGGTTGGGGTACGCCTGGATTGAAATTGCCTGGAATGATATGACATTGGAGTAGAACAAGTACCCGTTTGATGTCTCAGTAACATTGAATATGTAGTGGCCGTCGGGTACGCTGTAATTAACATAGTAGGATGCATTCCAGTTGCCGCTGTAAACACGGCTCTGCGTCAAATCGAAATATCTCTGGCCCGTGCTGAGGCTCGTTATCGTTGCGTTTACATAACCATTGTATGGTTCAAACTGGCCGTAGAACTTCAGCAGCAGCCCCTGCCCGTATACATTGTTCGTGGAAGGAGGGGAGATCGTTATCTGATTGCTCATTATGAAATAGGTAGAATTTCCGGTCTGTGGATTATTCAGGGTCGAACCGCTCGGTGTTCCTGCAAAATAAGCTGTGAGATTATATGCACCATAGCCGCTGAATCCGTAGTATGCCGGAAAACTGATTAAAACGATGCCAAAATCGTCTGGTGAATATGTTCCGAGATTGAAAGTGTTGCCTGATCCGGACATCCCCATCGTGAAGAAAAGCTGAAGGCCGGCACTGGTGTTCCCGCTCATCGGATTGCCGAACTGATCAACGGATTTCGTGTGTGCATAAATGTAGCCGCTGTCAATGAAATACTGGTTTGGTGTCGAGAAGTTAGAGAGCGTGAATTCTACAGACGTCGTGTAAACAGGATTAAATACACTGAACGTAGTGCTTGCGACAACAGCTCCATTTATGGAGGCGTTCATCACATAGCTTCCGAGGCTGTATCCCGTCAGATCGAAGAAATTGAAATTTGAGGAAACCCAGGATTGATAAGCTCCACTGGAAGGTTCCGTAATTGACGTTGTAGCCACAATGTTTCCCGTGGACCTGTTCTGTATGGAAATTATTACGGCTGAATTGCCGGTTGTGTATACACCGTAGAACAGTGCGCCGTTTACGGTAAACCTGGATTGCAGATTTCCATATGCATTATTTGCCGTTATCGTGCTGGAGGACGCTGCAGCGTTCGAAGGCACAACCACCAGGACAGCGGAAACAATCATAATTGCGACTGCTAAGAGTATCATTATCCTGTTCATTTATGCACCCGTAGGTATTTCAAACTCCGAGGACAATTGTCCTTATCAGGATTTAATTAACTTTCTAGACAAAAATCGAATTTCATCATTCTATGCTTTTTTTTATCCTGCAGATGAACAAACCTAGCCAGAGCAGGGGGGTGGTGCGGAAAATTCCGTTAAGTCTGAAGACGGCCTTTCAAACAGGCAGCTCATAAGTTTCCTTCACAGTGTTAAGGACGACCTGTGTCAGCGTCCTCTCGATATACTCTGTTGTGAGTATTCTCTTTATGAAGGAATTCAGATCGTATCTGCTCGTAAACCTCGCAATTATGATGGAGTCCCATTCGCCTGTTACGTCATAAACCGCCGAAATATGCCTGTCGGCTGAAATCTTCTTCTGAACCTCCATCAGTTTACCCTTTGAAATCTGTATTCCGATTATTGCTGTCATGTCATAGCCGGCCTTCGAAGGATCAACAAGTGCTGAATACCCCCTTATTGTGCCCTGCTCTTCCATTTTCCTGATCCTCGATGAAACGGTATTAAGCGAAACACCAAGTTCCCTGGCTATATCCCTGTAACTCTTCCGTGCATTCTGTTGAAGCGAATGAAGTATAGAACGATCGAGTTTGTCAGGTCCTGTATCGTCCATTTCCCGCACCCTGAGAGTCAATACGCCGTTTGAATTTTAACTATTGCATTCGAATTGCCGGAGTCATCAGAGCCTGAGCCAGGAATCAATGAAGCTGTCGACAAGGTTATCCACAAAGGACGATCTGTATGTTATAAGCACTCTTATAATCTCATCCCTGTTGATTATCCCGTAAGTGGTGCCGCTTCCGGAGACATTCTCACTTACTATTCTGCTCCGAAGGAGCCTTTTCAGGTGGAATGAAAGTGCGCTCTTTGAAAAATCAAATTGTGAAAGGATATCTTCGAACGAGCTGTCTCCATTCTGGACAAGGAATAACACGATACGTCTTGGCGTCTTCAGTTTCAGAACGGAAAGCATCTCCCTGTCATATCTGCTCACTTCCCCGGAGACATAGTATCTCTTCCTGAAGCCGTCATCCACGGAGGTCAAAATCTTCATCTCTTCCAGGACACTCAGGTGATACTGTATCACGCCAAATTGAAGTGAAAGTTCTCTTTCGATTTCCCTTGCATAACTCCCCGGTTTTTGGCTTATAAGTTCGAATATTTTTCGTCTCGTGGCAAGAGACAGGGGATCTTTATCCATTCTGATACCGGTCTATTTCAGCACGGAAGCGTAAATGAAAAAGAGTATCGCAAGGTCGAGCACACTTGTTGTAATGAGTAATCCCTGATTCGAGAAATTTGTGAAAACCGTGAGATAAAGGACATAGAGGCCCTTGATGAAGAAGAACGCAAATGCGAGGGAAAGGAAAACTGTCTTCCAGCTCTTCATTCTCGTTGCACTCAGAAGTGATATGATGAAAAGGAGAAGCGAGAAGCCGACAACCAGGAATATTAAAAGCAGTACCAGATCATTCATTAAAACCCCTCACGGTGCACACTCTGCATTCAATAAGCTTCTTTAATCTTAATTACTTGATGCATCTGCCCAGAGATGCTCTCGTAACAATTCACCCGGTAACCTGGACGAAATCCGGGGGCAATTTTGGAGCGAACCGGCAATGGTCATCCGCATCGCTGTCAATTGACATCTGCGGATTCACTTCTCCGGGAGGGCAGAAATCTGTAAATCCTTATATAGTGTCTAGAGTGAATCAAAAGGCTGCAACGGACAAAGGTAATCATGTCTGATTCAACCGGTTCAAAGAGGAGAACAATTTACATCACTCTTGCCATCACAATTCTGCTTGCGGGAAGCACGTTGATACTTTCGGCCGGTGGAACCGGGCATTCAGCATCGGCGATGACATCATCGGGGGAAAACAGCCAGTCGGTCCTGAGCGCGACATCGATTATCAACAGCTCGTATGCCGGCAGTCCGGTCTCCGGTCCGCTGTTTTCTCCTTTTAATTATACCGGATCTTCCCCATTTTTTGTTTCCGGCAATTTTGTCAGTTTCGTTTTTGGCCCCGACAGCAGCAGCATTTCAGGCAAAAATGTTTCCGGTATCCAGATTCTTGACTTCAAGGTGGATCAGGAACCTGTTTCCAATTTTTCATCCCTCCTGTTCTCCCAGATGACATTTCAGTCGGCATCCTTGAACACGCTGAAAAGCGGGGTGCGCGGCTCGGTTTTCTACGCTTATTCGGACTCAATGCTTCTGCTCATACATGATGACCCTCAGGCAGTAATACAACTGTATTCATTCGGGCAGACGGTGTACAGCTCCGTTACCCTGAACCAGGACATCCAGCCCGCCAGCAAATTTATTTCACCCGATGTTCAGAGCAGTTTCATGGGAATGACTTATGATAACGGGAGCCTGGGTTTCACAGGTTACCTGATGTCATCCGATTCCAATTTGACAATAAATCAGTCAAACCTATTTGATTCCGTCGGCCCCTACCAGATACAAACTTCGCTGCCTCCGTCATCCTACCTGACCTCCTTTCAGGTTGCCGCTGGTGTAACCAATCTTAACTCGGCAATGAATCTTCTGGCAGAGGGTGTCTCAAAGGGGACGGTTTCATATTTTGCTTCGGCTGCATTGGTGTCCGGATCGTACGGATATGAAATGGATTATAACCTGAACGGGCAATCTGTCCTGCCTGTCAAACTTGTGCATAACGACATACGGCTTTCCTCTCCTGGCGGATTGACAGGATCAAACGGCACGACAGCAGTCTTTCTCTTCAGCGGAAATCTGCTGAATGCGACTTCGAAGCATCTTTCTCTCACACTTAACGGATTTGCTCTTAAAGACAAAGCATCTCTTGCGATGGTGTTATTCAAATCGTCCCTTTCCGGTTCCACTTTCAACATTACAGATATAGGTCATTACACAATGGTGGCTGTCTATACGCCGGGGACGATCACGAGCCTCAATATCACCGCCAATTCCGGTGCTCAGAGCGGGATCATCGGTCTGTTTTCGGCTACGGTGATACCTCTTTCTGCTGCCATAGCAATTGTTGCAATAGCCACTTTTGAAATGTACAGGCGAAAATCGACATAATCTCCAGGATTGTGCCTTATACCTTCGAGGAAGGGCTGCGCATTACCTTTACGCTTCCCGACTCAAGCGTCAACACTGCACCTGCCCTTCCTTCCGATTCACCTGATTTGATAATGGTCATCCCTCTCTCCACGAGCGCCAGCTCCCTCTTATCGAGTGTCTGAGGGTCCACTGATATCATCAGGACTGAATTATTGATGATTACCAGGTCCCTGATATGATTAAGGAAGCCTATCACGAGATCAAAATTGTTCTGATTGATGAGATATTCTATTCCGTCAAGCATTATTATGCAGGGCGCATTTTCCTTCATGAAGGCGGTGATCCTCTTGAGGATCAGATTTGTCTGGGTAGGTTCTATGTAATCTCTGCCGATAACATGGGTGAGCCAGATTATGGCCGAATTTCCGATGCTGTAATCTGCCCTGATCCTTTCAGGATAGACGCGTGTTATGAGCAATATCTTTGTTCCCTGGAGACCGGCTTCAGAACAGAATTCAAAAAAGAGTTTAGGCTTCTGCTCTTCAACCAGGTATACTTCCCCGGAAATGATTCTATGATTTTCAAATTCAAGCAACGGATCCTTGTTCGGCTGCACTATTACCGGCGATCGGGACACTGGCAATTGGTTTTATATTTAAAGCAGTCATTATCACTATTGATTTTCAGATGCGGATATGATTGCCGTTACAAATAAGTGCAGAGAGTATGATCCGCGTCGGAATCGGAGAATCAGTTCGTTTTTGAAGGGTGAATGGAAAATTGTCGGTTGCTCTTTTCAAAATCATCGCCGCAATCGTCATTGCAATTTCGATTGCACAGCCGGTCGCGCCTATGATGCCGCGCAGTACGATGTCAGCTGCAGTAAACCTGCAGCCCCGGCAGGCATATCAACTGACGGTGCCGGCCTCTCAGATGCACGGGCAAAACGGTGCTACCCCTGAAACGGCGGCAGCCGGATACCCGGCCGCGTCAGCTCAATCTTCTGCCCAGCCGGAAATGGTTTATATCAATTCCGATGCACCCGTGTCTACGCCGGGAAAAGTGAACTCCGTAGTGGTCATACCTGAGATTTACGGTCTTACCCCCTCAGCACCGATTCCTTCCAATTCAACCTCTGTTACGGACCACAGCGGCAATGTTCTGAACTGTTCAAATATCCCCTATAACATCTCCGCCAACGGAACGGTAGTCAATTTCAGTTTCACTTTGTCGGGCAATCTAACGGAAGGACCCTTCTCCCTCTCAATCCATGGCAGTGGAACAACTTATGAACTGGGTGATGCCGGTATAGTATCCGTTCCGGGAGTGAATCCGTCAATTTTTGCCTATCCTGCCAGCTCCTACAGCGGCGGACGAGTAACCATCCTTGCCGGTGGATTTTTTCAAAATGAAAGCCTGGGCAATGTGGTGATAGGTAACAGATCGTATGCAGGCACAAGCCTGCTGACGGATACGAATGGTGCCGGATACCTCAAACTTATTCTTCCTGCTCTTCCGTTCGGCAATTATTCCGTCAGGTTTATTGCGCAACCAGCTGAGATAGGCCATGGATCTGTTGTTCCACATCTCCTTCTCGGAGCGGATAACGGCAGCGTCGGAGAGGTGATCACCGGTTTTCTTTCCGGCTTCGCTGCAAACCAGAATGTAAATGTGGAATGGGAGGACTCATCAGTCAGCTATACAGGGGTTGCCAATATTACCGGGAGCCTTGTTGTTGCACTGGCCGTGCCTGTAATGTCATATGGCTACCATCAGGTAACTGCCAGTTCATCCGGCACGCCCAATGCATCGGCATTTTTCTTTGTAAACGTGCCCACTCTGGTAATAAAAAGCAAAAACGGCAGCCCGGGGCAGATGTTGCCAGTGCAGGGTTATGGTTTTTCTCCCGGCAGCAGCGTCAGTCTTTATATCGGCGGAAAAATTTTGCCGAATGAGACGGGAGAAGCAAACAGCAAAGGCCATGTGGAAATCAGCTTCTACATTCCCGGCGTTTTATCCGGCTACTACGAACTTATGCTTGCGTCGAATAATTCACTCGTTTCAAACACTGTTTCCTTTGTAATAATACCGGTCATCGACATCATCCACAGATCGATTGCTGTATCCTCTCAGTTACAAATTTACGGGATGTTTTTCATACCGAATTCACAGGTTGATATCGAACTGGACGGCAATGGCATAATAGGCACAATTATGACATCCAGCAACGGTACGCTGAACGGAGACCTGCGGCTGCCGCAGGTTCCCGGCGGTTTGACGCTCATTTCGGCATTACAGGCGAACGGCATCAATTCGGCCCCTGTGGGCATTATGGTCGTTCCATCACTCACATCAAACACCTATACCGGTTTTGCCGGTGAAAGAATAATCGTTAGCGGGACAGGCTTCAAACCGGGAGAAAGCTTATCCGTTCAGTGGAACCATCTGAATACTGACAGTTCATTAACAGTAAATTCCAGCGGCAGTTTCAGCATTCCTTTCACAATACCTTCAGCAACACCGGGTGTCTATCTGGTCACAGTGAACAGTACCGGTCCCTACATTGTCTTCACTGTCGCCCAGAACATCCCGTTCCTGTATTTTCTCCCTTCCTTCCTTATTCCGTTTTTCACCGGAGTTGTTTCATCTGTTTATATCTACCGGAAACTGAGAATCGGCAGAAAAAGATAGGCCGCTCATTTCAAATCTATTTCCTTCTCGCGACCGACCGTGCTTTCTCCTCTTCCTTTCAGTGAAAGTTTTTCCGCCAGAAGCACTGCTTTCAGCAGAAGCTCTGAATTGTCCCTGAGCTGCCTTTCCATTTCCTCCATCTTTGTATCTTTATCAGTCTTCACCTCATGCGATTCTATCCTTTGCTCCAGCACACGGACAAGTTCAATTTCCCGCTGTTTCAGTTTCTCCTCCAGTCTGCCGATCTCCTGCCTGATCACTTCCTTGGCATCCTCGAGCTCATTTATGCTGAGGATATGGTCTTCCGAACTTATCTGCGTTCCTGCCTTAACGGCCATAATCGCATTCTCGATCCTTGAAAGATATTCGTCCAGCCTGTCCTCAAGCTGCTGTCTTCTCACTGTTTCCTCTTTCAGCCTCTCCTCAATTTCGCCACCGGATTCTTCATCCTGCTCTGATGTATCCTGCCTGTAAATGGTTTCCGCACCCCTCTCAAACAGCGCAAGATGCATCGCATCAAGTGTCCTGGGATCTATCGAAACTACAACTGTTGTTCCGGTCGTTATTATCATGTCTTCAATCTTGTTTATGAACTTCAATACTGCATCAAAGCCGTTATTTGAAATCAGGTACTCTATGCCGTCAACCAGAATAATTCCCCTGATGCTTGAGTCAATGAAATGACCTATGGTATTCTGTATCGAGCCGAGGTGTGTCGGGTTCACGCACCTTCTTCCTACCAGTGTCGTAAGCCATAAAACCTGTTCATCCTCGATATCAATCATCCTGACGGATCGTACCCTCTCCGGCGGCTCCCTTCCTATTATCATGCAGGCAGTTCCTGCTCCGGCAAACTTCCTGATCAGTCCGTAGGAAAGGTCTGTCTTCCTTTCCTGTACAATGACAAGCGTCCCCGTCTGGAGCTTTTCGGTGTCAATAAGCCTGTCAATTTCATTTTCCACGCCTGCAGTTTCCATGCTGGACTTAAACTGCATTGCGTGCAGCCCCCTTCGCCTGTTTCTGAACATGTGTTCCGGAGGATTGTTTCCGCGGTACACCGCACCGACGATGTCTACTTCCCCAGCTATCACTGCGTTCTCTTTGAAATGCGCGGAACCCTTAACAAATGCAGAACCCAGGATCCTGGAATTCGCCTCCATGATGAGGTCTCCCTCAACCTGTATCCTGCCGCTTACGGTTGCATTTTTTCCCACCCAGAGATCACCCTTCGCGATAACATTGTCTTCAATCAACGAAGTCTCGAAAATGCTCACATTCCCTTCCCTGTCAACAAAAAGCCTGTCCGCCTTCGCTGTATGTTTTTCTGTATCAGCGCCATTCCCTGCGGTTTCACTCAGTGCCAGAATTTCAGATGCAAACTTCGGCCGGCCGGACCACTTTCCGGATTTTCTGAATATGCGCATGAAAGTATTCGGCCAGACTATAAATTAGGTAATCAATAAAGTTTGGGTATACTGCCCGCAGAAACAATGTGACATCGCGTAACCGGCGATGCTTGCCCGAACTGACGGACTCATTTATCTATTTGCTGGGTTTTCTGCATGAGATGGATTAAATGGAAATATACAACGCCGTTGCTCTCGCCATTCTTGTTCCATTCGTAGTTCTCCATGTAATGTACAGGATAGATCCTAGATATCTTGTTGCACTTTCTCTTGTCCTGCTTGTATCGTCGGCGGTAGAATCGTCAATAGGCAACACGAGTTCGGCCAACGACATCGCTATTGTCTTCTTTTACTGCCTGACTGCGGGTGTTTTCCTGATGATTATTGACGGCTATCTGGACAGGCCACGCCACAGATCGGGAAGACTCGGACGTTTCTTTTCATCTTTATACGTCTGGCTTTCGGACCAAGCTGCAAAACACCGGACACTGTTGTCCGAATATGCGATTCCAGCTGCAGTCTTCTCACTGCTGTCTCTACTGATCCTGGGTCCGCTGCTGAATGAAGGCTACATCCTTGTAACTGACATGGTCTTCGGCCCGCGCGTCCCGCTGTCCGGGGTTTATGGCCTGTCGCCATTTCTTGGCGGCGGAAACGCCCTTGCCGTGTTCGAATACCTGCTGTACGGCATCATTCCGGGATGGGCTGTTGAAAAGATTTTTCTCTTCCTGATTTTTTTCCTCTCAGGATTTACGATGTTTCGCTTCAGCCGGCATTTTGGACTGAATGGATTGTCCAGTTATTTTGCCTCAATACTTTATGTTGTAAATCCTTTTGTCTACGCAAGGATGCTTGCTGGAGCATGGGGCCTGCTCTTCGCCTATTCAATTTCACCTCTTGCCTTCCTTTATTTTATAGAACTTCTCGACAATGCGGAAAGCAAAGGTATGTGGAAGCACGCTGCAAAGACTTCGATTGTATTTTCTGTGGTTGTTGTCTTTGATATACACACCTTTGTGCTCGACGTGGCGCTCTCTGCCCTCTACTTTGTTACACAGCTCTTCTACATACGTCGCAATCGGTTCTCATCACGTCTGTTTGCTGAAGTGAAGGCGATTGCTCTTCTGGTATCTGTCCTCGCCGTCCTTAATGCCTACTGGCTTCTCTATTCTGCATACTCCACGCAGAAGATAATTGGGACGTTCAGTTTCCTGGATGCAATAGCGTTTGAGTCCACACCAACTGTATTAAACAACACAATGCTCAGTGTCGCCGCAATGTATGGATTTTTCCGCACAGGTTATCCATATCCAATATCAGCCTTTCCCTCTCTCCTGCTGGTTTTCCTTTTCTTCCTGCTCCTTTCTATTTATGGTCTCCTTTCCTATTACCAGGACAGCAGAAAAGGGCCTGTTTGCATATCGCTTTCAATTGCAGCAGTACTGTCTGTGGTTCTCGCTACAGGACTCTCCTCACCGCTTACCTCCGGCCTTTACACTTTCCTCTATGATAACGTCCCCCTCTTCAACGGCTTCAGGGAGCCTCAGAAATTTGTCGCACTGCTGGTGTTTGCCTACTCTTTTCTTGGCGGCCTTAGCGTTCTGCAGCTTCAGTCATTACTGGAAGGAAAGCATCTTCACTTCAATGCGAGCGGAATCAGGGGCCCGGCACGGGCGATCATCGTCCTCGTGATTGTCATGATACTCATTTCACCTTTCATTTATTCGTACATGGAGGTCGGCTCCTTTGACGGGCAGCTGACGTCTGTCCAGTATCCCGCATCATGGTATAAGGCGGAAGATATGATGAATCAGAACACTTCCGACTACTCAGTGCTGGTCCTTCCATGGCACGGCTACATGTACTATAACTGGAGCGGCACCAAATTTGCATCTCCTTTCAATCAATTTTTCAGCCAGAATCTGATCTACGGTGGTCAGGACACCTATCTCTCGGGTCAGGGAGAAAGCGGTCTCTTCTCGTCGCTGATGTCCTCAATTCTTAATGAGAGAAACAGCATCACACATCTTGGGAACTTACTGTCTCTCATGGACGTCAAATATGTCTTTCTGAGCAAAAGTGCAGATTACTGGAATTACTCATTCCTCTACGGGCAGAAGGATCTCAGGCTTGTTGAAAACAGTTCATCCTCCGCGCTGTTTGAGAACATGCATCCCGTATCAAGGGCTTACGTTGTCCACACCATTCAGATCGTAACAGGATATGAACAACTGATAAACCTGTCTGCAAGGCTTAACATGCTCGATTACGGCTGGGGTATTGCCCCGGGCCATACTGCTGCCACCAATGCGTCATACGGCAATGGTTCATATGTGCTCCTCAGCACAAAAAAGATCAGCGATGCAGACTATCGCAT
Organism: Candidatus Sysuiplasma jiujiangense; assembly: GCA_019721075.1. Lineage (NCBI taxonomy): Archaea > Methanobacteriati > Thermoplasmatota > Thermoplasmata > Candidatus Sysuiplasmatales > Candidatus Sysuiplasmataceae > Candidatus Sysuiplasma > Candidatus Sysuiplasma jiujiangense. The sequence continues at coordinate 63,117 of JAHEAD010000001.1, read as the reverse complement.
CTATTTGCCTGGAATGCTGGACTTCGGCTATCAGAACTACCTGATTTTCGTTCCGCCATCAGGCTCTAATTCAGGATGGCAAACGGCTCCGGACCTTGTATCATATGCGGCCAGCAATACAAGCATGTCCTACCGCTCCATAGGTGACCTGATGTATGAGATAAGCGGAGGAGGCCCGTCCGCCGTTTCAGTCTATTTCTCACCCTTCCAGGTGCTCACAATCGGATACATTGTTTCAGGATCGGGTCTGATTCTTCTGCTGCTCGCTCTGATCGTCATACCGCTCTATAATCAGGGCACAATCGCTCTTATCCGGAATTTCAGGGTATTCAGGAGGCGCAGTCAGTGAGGGGCCCCGTTCTTTGCAATCATCTGAATGAGAGGAGAGACGGGTGACCAGCCCTGCTGCAGGATCAGGAAAAAATGGCACAATCGGGCAGTATGAGGAACCCGAGGAAATACAGAAAGTGAACGCGCTGGATGCCACCGGAAAAACCTGGCGCGAATGGGTATACCGCGATTTCCTCCGTTATTTCATCTGGACACTGGCGCTGTTCGAAGCGCTCATTCTGATTGGCATTATAGCATATGCAACGGGCATTTCACAGTTCAATCCCTTCCTGATTTCCGGTATTACGTTGCTTTCCATCTTGCTCAACTACTTCTTAGTTTACAGAAGATTCTGGAAGAAGGAGCAGGAAAAACCGCCAAGGGAGCAGGAGGCAGATATATTTGAGAGGATCAAATGAGATGTTTCCGCTGCCTAAGACAAGTGAAAACAGGTAAAAGGTTTTCCGGCTGCACAGTCACTTGTCAGTTGCGTGAATCACTCGCTCCATACCTTGTGCATTCTGACACACTTTTCAAATCTTTTTGAAATCCTGTTCCAGTTTATGTTCTTGAAGAACGCCTCTACATACGGCTTTCTCGCTGTACCGTAGTCTATGAAATAAGCATGCTCGTAAACATCCATAAGGATCACGGGTACGACTGTTGCCGGAAAGCCGGCATTCTGAGCATCAAGAACAACATTGTGAAGGTGCCCATCATCAAGGCCATAGCAAAGCATTGCCCATCCTCTTGCTGCCATTCCGGTAGCTACAAAGTCTTCCTTCCACTTGTCAAATGAACCGAAATCCTCTGTCATCGCCATCTGCAGCCCGTCAGAGGGTTTTGTACCCCTTCCGTCTTCAAAGTCTCCAAAATAAAGCTTGTGATTCCACATTCCGCCGAGGGTGAATGAAAGCTGCCTCTTTGCCTCTCCATACTCACTGTATGTGCCTGCAGATTTTGACGGGTCTGCAAAATTTCCTGCTATCTTTTCATAAATCTCGTTTGTCTTGTTCACGTATCCTTCGTACAGTTTGAAATGTTCCGCGAATGTTTTTGCCGAAATGCCTTCTACTTCCTTGTATTTCAGAGGCACTGCTGCATATTTCTGTCTTGCCAATTAGCTCACCGTGTCTGCCATACCAGTTAATGTAATATAAGTTTTAGGTTTACTAATTTATTAAATACACTGACAGCAGCTCACGTGGAATGCAGCGTGTGAATACGGGTGGTTGATGAATGGCCGGCAGTAACAGGGAGACTCAACGGGTCCTGAGGAGACTCAGTTTCCTTGAAGGAGAATGGATTGGTGAGATAGGTAACAGGGATTCGAGAAGCAGGTACGAGGACAGGCTGCTATGCTCGATCGATGATGAGGGCAGGATTTACTGCAAATCCAGGATGTTCCACAATGATGAGGAGATAGGGAACAGATCCTTCGAAATATGGATGGAGGGAAATAATGTCTGCGGAAACTGGGAACTGGATGGAGAGAAGACTGGCAAATATGTATGTGAATACGAGGAAGAGAGAGATGAATTCCTCTTCAATTTGCTTGAGATGCCAACATCCATAGACTACAGAACGATAAGGCGCATTGATATGATGCACTTCATAACAATGGAGCAGCTTCCGAAGGAAGGCACTTCCGCAGTCGAAACACTGCAGGTGGAGTACAGGCGAACCATGTAGTCAGCCGCCATTCCACTCATACCGCTTCTTTATTACCTTCTCAAATCCGGAACCATACTGCATCGCCTTCTTCGGTGCATCCCAGGCATCCAGACACAGCGAGAAGGCAACTCTTCTGAGAACGATTTTTCTCTCTCCATTGCTTACTTTTTCACAGTCCCTAACCTGACGTGAAAATTCAACAACTTCATTTCCAAGGAATGGCATCAAGAGCCTCTTTCCGTATGCAGCCGCCACTGCGCTGTCTCTCTTCCTCCCTTCGTCAAGGAGCATTCTGAGATCTTCTTCCATTGCATGTCGGCGTTCTCCTGCTTTCATGCTCATATATCTGTTATATCCGCCGAATTCCTCATCGGCTCCCTGACCGGAGAGAACAGTTCCCTCTTCAATGTTCCTCATGGCCATAACCATCGGGGAAAAGATTGAAAGCTCGAGCCTGGTAGGCATCCTTTTCAGATATCTGTTGAAAATTGTGACCAGTTCATCGCAGCTTGAAATAACATCATTTTCTAGTGCAACAATCTGTCTCAGAGGGAGTCCCAGTTTGGCAGCACGGATCTCTGCAGCTTTGAGATCAAAACATCCTCTTGTCCCTACTGCATAGAGAACGACTTCGCCGAGCTCGGCACCCATGCAGGCGAGTATGCTGCTGTCAAGTCCACCGGAAAATAGAATTCCAAACCTTCTCTCTCCCGCCACATCCTGCTCAATAGACAGTCTGAGTCTTTTCCTGAGCTCCTCTGAAACATCGATTTGTTCGAATCTCATCCAATCCTGCAATTATGCTCCCGGGGATAAAAACAGTTGCATCATCTGCCTTTCCCGGCATGAGCAGTGTCAGCCTGCAGAGCATATGTGCTTTATACGCAGAAACTTTCATTGCCGATAAAACAGGATCGGCCAAATGCGGTGTTCAAATGGAAAAGGCAGACTGCGTGATAAGGGAGCTGAACTGGAACGACATGGATGACATTGTGGAAAACTACTATTCTTATTATGATGAACTGGAGCACAGTCCTGATTTAGGTCTCACCCTGTTCAATTCGAAACCCACCTATGAGGATGAGATAAAATGGTTCTCGGCCCTCTACTCTGACATAATCAAACGGGACGGTTTCGCATCGGTCGCAGAAAGAAATGGAAAGGTTGTCGGGCTGTGTGAGATTCGGGCGATGACTGTGAGGGAATGTGTATCGCACATCGGAACTCTTGGAATAGCCATCCACAGGGACAGCAGGGGAATAGGAATAGGTGAGAGGCTATTGAAAAGGACGATAGATTCCTCCCGGGATCGTTTTGAAATGATCATTCTTGACGTATTTACCACCAATGTAACAGCGAGGCGCCTTTACTCAAGGTTGGGTTTCAGAAGCATGGGCGTTCTGCCTAATGCAGTGAAACGAAACCAAAGATATTACGATGAGGAGAGAATGTACTTGTCACTGAAATAGGTCCTCCCCGGGAAATATAAATTTTGCTTCCTCAGATGCGGAACCGCATCTGCAGTCTTGAGGTACTGACCACCAGGCTCACAGAACGGCAAAAGGTTTATGCACTGCGAATATATTGTTGATAGAATTTCTTGATGAATAATGGTGTACTCTCATGCCGAAGGTCAATTTCAATAGGGGCCTGATACTTGCGCTGGATGAAACGGATTACAGGAAGGCCATGAATATTGTCAATACTGTTGGGAAATACGTTGATGCAATCAAGCTCAACTGGCCTATAATTCTGGCCAACGGACCACAGATAATCACTGAAATATCCAACCATTTCCGCGTAATCTGCGATTTCAAAGTATCTGATGTCCCGCATACAAATTCTATGGTGACATCGGCTGCCGTAAAACTCGGGGCGTCCGGCATTATTGTTCACGGTTTCACAGGCATTGATGCGGTGGAGGCATGCATAAACAGTGCGCATGGTGCGTCTGTATTCCTCGTTGTTGAAATGTCAAATCCCGGATCAGCAGATTTTGGCCAGCGCTTCGCGGATGAACTCGCCGGTATGGCCGTCCAGCTCAGGGTTGACGGTGTAGTCGCCCCTGCAACCAGACCGGAACGCATAAAGCATTTCAGGAGCCTTCTGGGGAAGATGCCCATACTTGCTCCCGGCGTTGGAGCGCAGGGCGGTGATGCGCGGGAGGCTATAACAAATGGAGCTGACGCACTTATAGTGGGAAGGAGCATTTACGGATCGTCAGAACCGCTGGATGTTGTAAATACTTATCTTTCAGAGATACAGTCGGGGAGGGAAGCCATCGCTAAAAACTAGTTGTGCGGACGCTACGCGGATCAGTCATTTGCCGCTTCCTGGTATCGTTCTTCCTTTTATGAAAAAACATATAACGCTTAAATAGCAATTGATACTACTGAGCAAAAATAATCGTTCGGTTGTGCTCCCACAGATGTCAAATAATGAAAACACTGTTAAAAAGAAAGATGTCACTGGAACTGAGGCGCCCAGTGGATCATCCCGGAGATTCCGCAGGTTCTACCAGGCGATGTCGGGCGTTGACTGGCGCATCGTTTCAGCGCTCGCTCTTTTCGTTCTGCTGGGCGCATATCTCCGCATCTATTTCGACTTTTCGCAGGCCATCGTTTCTGGATATCCAGGACTGTCCGGCGGATCTGATGCCGATTACTACTTCCGGGTTCTCAGGTACGCCCTTGTTACTGGCCATCAGCTCGAATTTGATCCGCTGCTGAATTATCCGTTGGGATCAAAGAATCCGTTTCTGCCGTTTTATGTCTGGACCACGGTGCTTGCCGCCTGGATAATCTCCTTCCTGTTCCACCTGCCTCTGATAACATCAATCTATTCGACAAAGCTCTCTGCTGGCGTGGTCGCATACGTCCTGATGTCTGCATTATCCGGCATCATTTCAATTATAGTCGCTTATTACATTGGAAAGGAGCTGTTCGACAGGCATACAGGTCTCCTTGCTGCGGGTCTGATGGCATTCATGCCGTCAATTGTTTCAGAGAGCACGGTTGGTTTCGGCGTCCATGATCCGTTCATTCTAATGATGGCCGGCTTTTTCTTCTTCTTTTACTTCCGTTCGCTTAACACGATAGCCGGCAACAGATGGGTGGAGAGATGGACTAAGAAACAATCATTCAGGCCGGATTTCGCGTCAATCAGGACAGGGATTGCAGGCTATGCCTCGACCAACAGGAAATCACTGATATATGCATTGATGGCCGGAATCGTGCTCGCATCTATAGCCAACGCCTGGGAAGGCTATTCATATCTCCTGGTAATTGTTTCACTCTTCTACCTTGTGCAGTCATTCATCTATAAGTTCAAGAACAGGGATACACTCGCGCTCACCGCAACCTGGACGGTCGTCGGTCTGTCGCTCCTTGTGTTTTCCCTTCCGATTTATTTCCTCGGTGGCCACATTTATCCCTGGTACATCGTTGCTGTCGCATTCTTCTTCGGAACTCTTGTTTTTGGTGCTATTTACACGGTTGCGAGAGACGTGCCATGGCTGTCACTACTCACGGGTCTTGTCATATCCGTCCTGGTTGTTGTCGCGGCTGCGGAACTTCTGGACAAGCCTCTGATACACACCCTCGTAGGGGACATACTTCTCGCACAGAGCTATTTCATAAAAACGACCGTCTACACAACAATTGCTGAAGCGCTCGCTCCGCCTTTCAGCCTTCTTGCGCTTTCCCTTGGCGGTTCAATTTTCTTCATTGCTTTTGCCGAACTGGCGTATATATTCTACCTTTCAAGGAGAAAAATCTCAGATTCAATGACGCTGTTTGTGGTGTGGTCGATAATCGCTGTCTTCATGGCTGTTTCCACGGTACGTTTCGTACTCGATGCTACAACAGTATTCGTTGTTCTGGGCGGCAGGGGACTTGTTTCCCTGATCAGATGGGCCGATTTCGGAGAGGTGAAGAAAGGATACCAGACCTACGGCTTTTCGGTCAGCGGCACGAGAAAAAGTGTCAAAATGAAGCATGTCATTGTTTTGTTCCTGGTGGTAAGTATTGTCATACTTCCACTCATCTGGTCCGGCATCGATGCAGGGACACCGGAGACAATGAAGCAACAGCTGAACACGGAAGTTTACAATATAGTCCCAGGCTTCCTGAGACCATCGGGTTACACAAACAACGGCAGTTCAGTCTACTACTTCGGTGCATTCGGCTACAGCCTTTCCACACTCAATGATTACTTCCCTGCCGCATGGGAATGGCTCTATCAGCATAATGAAAATATCACTCCAGCGTCCCAGCGCCCTGCATATCTGAGCTGGTGGGATTATGGAAGCGCATCTATTACCAAAGCTGGCCTGCCGGCTGTTGCAGACGACTTCCAGCAGGGATATCATTTTGCGTCCGCAGTCCTGTTCAGCCAGAATGAAACCCAGCTTATTGCTCTGCTTTCCGCAAGGGTGGCGTACGGCTACTACGTGAAATACGGCTATCTTCCGCAGAATATCACCACTGTGCTGAGCAGCTACGGATTGAACAGCAGCTTCATTCTCTCAGTTTACAGGAATCCCGGCCAGTTCACAAGTACGGTCCTGGCGAATCCCACTGTATACGGCCCCTTCGCATCCAATGCCGCCCCGCAGAATATAATGTGGGCGGTTCTGATGGCGACAATTTCAAAGATCGGTCTGAACAATACCGTTACCCTTTACCAGCAGCTTTCAAGTATAACCCATTATTACATTGGCTATTTCTCTGTCGACACCAGGCTCTTCCCCTTCAGCGCAACCGACACGGGTGTTTTCTATGCACCTGCACTTCTCGGTGGAAGGCCGATGGCAGGACCGACCGTTTACAATATACCTTACAACTACTACACTTTGAATGCAACTTCGACCACAGGTGTAAACTACCCGCTGCAGAGCATTCCGCCGAATACACAGATTGTCAATTATTCAATCAATTATCAGCCGATGTTCTATAACATGACACTGTACAGGTTTTTCATGGGATACAGTGCGTACGATCTGACGCATCAGAATCTTCAGGGAATCCCCGCTCTGTCAGGCAGTTTCCTGTCTGTTCCGTCTCTCCAGAATCTGCAGCCGCTTCCCGGATGGATGATGTCGCATTTCTTCATGGCGTACAGGACGGCGTATTACAACCCGTATCCGATACAGTATGTCAAGGACCATCCAAATGCCTGGCAGGCAATCGACGTTGCCACCGCACTCAAGCTTTTCAAGCAGGATCCGAACAACCAGAACTATACTGTTGACCTGAGTCCCCAGAGCGACTACGGCAACGGTATAGTTATAATGCAATATTACCCAGGCGCTTTCATAAACGGCACCGTGCTGTTTAGAGACGGCCAGCCGGCATCAGGTGTCCGCGCCACGGTGCTGGACCAGTGGGGAATACCACACGATATAGCTTACACCAATAAGAGAGGCCAGTATTCCCTCATTGCACCCCCGGGGAACGATACTGTGGTCTTTTCAACCGGTCCGCTGAGTTCCCCGCAATCGGTTGTTGCAGGCATCGGGCAGGTCATCGGGGAGCAGACATACAACGTCAGCAACTCAGAAGCCATGCGCTATAATGTCATCAATGCCACAACAGGCCTCCCTGCATTCAACATACAAGCCAGTCCAATGCAGCTGAATGCCACTTCAGTAAGCGGCTACGTGTTCTTCGACAGCAGCAGGTCAGGAACTTATGTCCCCGGCCAGAGCTCTCTTCTCGGCAACGTAACAGTCAGGATTGTAAATACTACGACCGGCCAGTCGTATAACACAAGTGCTGCAGATGGCCACTACGAGTTCAATTCAATCCTTCCCGGCGAATATCAGTTCTACCTGGTGAAGGGAAACTCCGTTATTCAAACACAGAATGTCACCACAATTTCTTATTCCACGAATACCACACAGAACATTCCAGTTTACCCTGGAACAGTTTCCGGTCAGGTGATGTTCCCTGACGGCTCTCCGCTGACGGGTGCTTATGTGACGCTGGCAGGCGTCCACAACGGCATTTCCTCCGTGGTCGAATCCGCATCGAATGGCAGTTTCTCATTTGAGCGGGTTCTCCCCGGGAATTACACTCTGACGCTTTCCGGCGGAAGCACATCCGCCGTATACGGTGCATTCGTGCGTTCCTTCAATACAACATCTGTAAACATAATTGCCCAGACGCCTTCCAGCATTTACGGTAGGGCTTTTGCAGCCGGCTCGTCCGCCTCCTTTGCAACGATATACTTTTACAGCAACGAACAGGGCATAAGGCCTTACATCATCAGAACGGGTGCAGGCGGATATTACAACTCAACCATCGGGTCAGGCAACTATACAGTCTACTCTATTTATTATCTGAATTCTGTAAAGTACGTTCTCATGGAATCGCTGCAAGTGCTGCCCGGTGTGCATTCACTGCTCAATTTCACTTTCTCCCGGGCGATTCCCCTGTCCGGGACTGTCTATATGGCCAGTGGGGTTCCAGCCTCGTTTGCCAGAATTTACCTGCAGAACGGTAATGCATCGCTGTCTGTCTATTCAGACAGCAAAGGAAATTACTCTGCTCTTCTTCCGGCCGGTACCTATTCGGTATGGATTTCAGCGAAGATCGGGTCGGCGCTCGGCCAGGTGACAATTTCCGGTAGCGGAATGGCTATGGATTTTACCCTTCAAAATTCGAGACTTTACCAGGGCGATGTCAATTTCAACAGCGGCGGCTCAGCTCATTACATTGCCGGCTCGCACATGGTTATCGACTACAACGGCCTCAAGTATTCATACTACTCGGGGATTCTCGGTAACTATTCATTCTACCTTCCTGATGGTTTCTCATTCGGACTCAACCTTTCAGCATTTGGAATGCATCAGGTCAATTACACGCTTCTTCCCTCAACTCCGCTTACCAGCGATATTTCGATGATACCCGTTGCAGTTACAGTTACAGGCAGTGTACATGCATCGCAGGCGCTTCCGGCGGGTTCCGAAATAACCTTTGCTTCGGTGTCCAATTCCTCAATCAATCAGAGTTTTCCTGTTTCGCAGGGGCGCTACACGGCAACGTTGAATCCCGGCGTATACGATGCGACTATTACCAATTACAGCAGCAGCACGGTGGAATTTACAGTGGGCGGTGCATCAACGCTGAACGTGGGCATCGGCAGCGGTCTGACGACCTTTAACATTTCAGTAAATACCTTATATAATCTTACGGTCAGTTTTGCGTACCCGTCAGGCTCCGGAATCAGCAGCAGTCAGGCTCTGACCAGACTCGATTTGTTCAGTTCGTCGCTGCCTCAGCCTATTGCAATCGACGGTTACAGTTCTGGGAGGGCAGTGTATGTGCCGTCAGGTGTCTATACCATATACGCTTATTCTGCAGTTTCAGGCAGCATTTTTGCCTATCTTTCCAGATTCAATGTCTCATCGCCTGTAGCTCTTTCTTTCCAGCTGTCTTATGCATACAACCTCAGTGGAAAGGCAACCTATGGCGGCAGCACACTTTCATCCTCTGAATCGGTCACAGTAACGATGCTCAACACAGGAGCATCTGTTACTGCGGCCGTACAGTCGAACGGCACGTTCAGTGTTTCGCTCCCGCCGTCAACCTACTCTGTAAATGTCACTTTTCCGACAACGATGCAGCTCAACGGCACTACGGTATACGTGGTGTACTACGGTAACAAAACCATTTCACTTGCCTCTTCCGTCTTTACTTCAATAAACACGCTCAGATTTGACGACAACGCCTCCGTAAGCGGCACAGTTTCATGGTATTATGGAAGCGCCGCGAAAGCGTCTGTGACATTCACGGCCATAAACGGTATGGGTCGGAATCAAACAGCTGTGACGACGTCGCAGGGCAGCTATTTTGTGTCTCTGCAGCCTGGAAAGTATCTTGTTTCAGCTGTATCAGGCAGTCCTCTTGGCTCAAACTATACAACAATCTCGGTTACGGTGGGCCAGTCTGCTAACCTGAATCTGACTCTTGCAGAATCTTACAATATTACGGGCCCTGTGACAGTCGCGGGTGCGCGGAGCGTTAATCCTGTAATCGTTTTCAGCAGAGGGGGAACGAGCATCAGCGTGCCGTCTTTTAGCGGCTCCTATTCGGTGGTACTCCCTGCAGGAAACTATTCTGTTACATCGAATTACAGTTTCAGTTCCCAGGGCACTGTATACCGCTATGCGTATGAGGGCAATATGACCGTTTCATCTTCCCTGTACAACCCTGTAACACTCAACATCCAGCCATACCACTCGCTTAAGCTGAAGCTGCTGTCGGTCAGCAGGACGCCTGACACGACAGGTTTTTCTCAGGTAACTCTGCAGCTGAAAAATGACGGTGATGTTCCGTCATCATTTGCGATGAGGATTGCCTCCAACGGCTGGGCAGGAACTTTCAGCCCGCTCGCGGGAACGCTTGGCACAGGCAATAATTCCACAGCGATAGTTACCGCTTCTCTTTATCCCACGAGCGGGGTCGGAGGGGGAAACTCAACCGTATACCTGCAGGCATATTCCACCGCAACGGATACGATATCGACGGCTTCAGTGCAGATATCGGTACCCTCTGTCTACACATTCTACAGCAAATTCGATTTTTACCAGTATGAACAGCAGGGAAGGGTTTTTGCAGTCAACCTTCTGGTCTTCAACACTGGAAATGCAGCCGCCAACTTCACGGCGAGCATCAGCAACTTTGCCGAACTCAGTCAGGAAGGCTGGACAGGAGGCATATCAACCGCCGAATCCGGGCCGTTTAATTCCGGCTCCGTCACATTCTCCGTTCCGGCCGGGCAGAACCAGTCCATTACCATCTCGCTTACCGCCAGCAGCTCAACGACCCCCGATATGGTCCCTATATCATTCACCGTAACAAATTCGAACACGAATAAGTCAGCTTCCATGGCGGTCCCGATAAGCCTGCCAAGCCCTGTGGTGACGCTAAGCGGGATTAAGGTCAGCGGGCATGGCGCCTCCCCGACACCTCTGCCTCTGTTCACTGAAAGGAGAGGTGTAATAATCTTCCTGTTTGCAGCGTTCGTCATCTTTGACGTTTATCTTGCAAAGAAAAAGAGGCTGATCAGGTGAGCGGCCGTATATTTTCCATCTCGTTAATTGTCCTTATTGTGCTGTCGGCATTCATCGCCCCGATGGGCCGGAGTCCATCGGCCGTGGCCTCTGCATCCTATGCACCGCTTGATGTATATTTCTCAGGGCCGGACATCGTTGCCAACGGCTCCACGAATTCTTACTACCTCAATATAACCGGAGGGCCGGCAGTTTCGGCAGGCTCCAATTACAGCTATTCCGCGAGCATCCAGGCAAGGAACACCACCGGCTCAAGCATACAGCCCTCGACGGGCAAGAGCCCTTCAGGATCATTTCAGGTCAACATCACTTCAATGTCGCCTTCCGGCATAATGACTGTCGTTATTAACGCTTCATTTACTTCGTCAGGGATCACAGTCAACAAGACGGAGTCATTTCTCATCAATGTCGTCCATCCTGTTGTAATAACAATACCAATTTACAACGAAGGCGCTTCAGGCATACGCAACGCGCCGGTATCCCTGTATGTGGACGGACACTTTATCCAGACCCAGACAGTTTCAGTCGGTGCCCACCAGACCGTGAACGTCACATTCGACTGGATCTCTTATTCTTATGCACCTGGCTCGCATACATTGACTGTGGTCATTGATGCAAACAACACGCTCCTTTTCTCAAACGGTGCAAGGACGACAAGCATTACAATATACCTGCCCGGAAATACGTTCACTGAAATCGATGATGTGCTGATATCCGGCATAATCGTGGCAGCAGCGTTCTCCGTTCTGATATTTTTCAGAAGACCGAAACCCAGAAAATGAGAAGCACGGCAACACACCGCTTCCGAATGGGCCGGGACCGGGAGTTGAACCCGGGTCTAGGGATCCACAGTCCCACAGGATGCCGCTACCCCACCCCGGCCATCATCTGGTGATGAATGGGGCGTATTATTTAAAACCATGATGAATCAACATGGTAATCCGGATTTCCGTTCTGTTCTCTGATATGCCCTGTGTTTGTCGAAGTTTGTAAACGGGATCTTGCCGGGTGGCGGAAACGGTCTGTGATCGGGCGCGAAGGACAACAGGTATGACTGTCACGACGGTTCGGGGCAGGCTGAAAGGCTGGAGTATCCGGAAGCGCACTCAAATCAGTTTATGCTTCCAATCAGCGGCAGCCTGAGGTTGAATGATCGCGCTACAGTTAAATATAGTAACCAGGAATATTCAGTCGGCGTTATCCATGGTGGACGTAAAGGAACTTGCCTCAAGAGCAATTGAGCTGCACAGGAAGGGGCTCAAGCCGGTGGAAATCGGAGACGAACTGCATCTCAGCCCCGATACCGTCAGTTACCTTCTTGAAGAGGGGATGGAAGGTACCCTGCCTCCTTCGGATGTAAAGATAGGATGGCGATCCATCGGCATAAATCCCAGGCGGATAAGGCTTGTTTCCGAGGTTCTGGCAGATATAACGACCGAAGAATTGAGGAATCACGATACAAGTGCCGATGGAATAGTCGGAATTGCGATAAACGGCGTGCTCTTTGCATACTCCGTCGCTGAAATACTGGGAAAGGAGCTGATTGTATACAGACCGCCCTCGGAGAGGGGCAATTCTGCGGTTGGTGCGTTCAGTTCGAACTATGCGGGAATAAAGGGTAAGAATCTAGTCATAGTTGACGATGTTCTGTCAACGGGCCATGCGATGGAATGTTCAATAAGAGATATAAAAGACGCAGGCGGCAAACCCGTAGCCGCGGCTGTTATGGTGAATAAGAGCAGCCTCAACGAAATCGCCGGTGTCCCTCTGAGGGGCATGATCAGGGCAAGATCAATTGGAGGAACAATCCTGGGCGGAGGGGCGCTCAGGTCATATGCATATAAATAGTGAAATAGTGTGATATTCATTCATCAAAAAGAGGAGCGTGGTTCATCCCTGCCCTGAAATCCTGAATTTGAGAATTCGCTCATTCCGCTGTACTTTTCTGTTCTTTCTCCGGATCGGCGGGGTGGCCGCCAGATGATATACATTGTTTCAGACGATTTCAAATTCTCCTATGACGTTTCAAAAATTTTTCGCTCGCTGAATGTACGTTATTCCCAGCCGCTGAGCGAGAGGGAGGTTCCCCAGGGGAATACAATAGTGGTGAAAAAGGGACAGCCGAGGGTCATACTTCAGGGAAGCAGGTTCACGATTTACGGGAATGCGGAGGAGACGGCAAGAAAGGCATGGCTCATTCAGAACGGTCTTGTAGACTGGAAATCGGTTGCATATGTCGGTGTAGATCCTGGTGAAAGACCTGGAATAGCTATATACTCGGCCGGAAGGCGGATTATGGTGACGAGTGCATCCTCTCCCGAGGCTGTTTCAAAATTCACGCAGGTGTTATCTTCAATAATCGGAAAGGAGAACGTAATCGTAAGAGTCGGACACGGCGATCCAACAAACAGGGATAGAATCGTACGTTCTGTCTGGTCTTCAAGCAGTTACGTCGAAATAGTGGATGAGAGGAAAACCAGCAGGATCGCAAGATCAGACAGCGAGGCGGCAGCCATCATCTGCGTCACGCCGGGTGTGAGGATGAAGGAGAAGCCTGTCGTCAGACCATCTGACGGAGAGCTAAAGGATATACAGAGGAGGAGCAGATTGAAAAGCGGTGGTGATACAACGATTTCCAGAAGGCTGGCACAGTCTGTGGCTACCGGGAAGCGGACTATGGAAGAGGCGATACTCGCTCAACGATCTGCAGAGAAGAATGAAAATTCAGAATAAATGTTTCTTCACAATGCGGCTCGCGCCGCCAACACTGCATCTCAGCGTTTCGATTCCGAGTGAGCCTATTCTGTTTTCAACTTCCCTTATTTCATCATCCGGGCAGTTTATGTAAACTGTTGCACCCGTATCTATGGAGAAATAGGAATGCAAACCTTCTTTCCTCATCTGCCGAACTGCCTCAATAATCAGGAGTGTATCGGGCTTCCACAGAATCATGCCGCTGTTCCCTGTCATCGTTATGGCATGCAGCATCAGGGTGTCCTTCTCTGCCAGTTCGCCGATCTTCGGCACATCCCCGGACTTTATGGCCAGGGTCATGTCAGCAAGTGCCGTATGGAGATAGGACAGTCTTCCCTGGAAAAGCGGTGATGTGAGAACCTCTCTGTGAGCATCCTCCGTTTGCTTTACCGTTTTGACGATGCCGACAATGATGCCCATCTGCAGTTCTTCGGGTCCGGCAATGGAATAGGCGACGCTGTCATGGTCTCCCGCTCCGGCCTGCCATCTGGCAAAGCCGCCCACCACGGATCGTGTTGCTGAACCGGCTCCCAGTCTTGCTATTGCAGAAAGCTCCTGAACGCCGATTTTAAGGCCTGCAGCTTCACATGCAGCAGTCGCAAGCGCTGCAAAACCCGATGCCGAGGCTCCGAGCCCGATACCCGAGGTAAAATCGCTCCTGGAGACTATTCTGTATTTTCCACTGACGGACGCAATCGACATGACCCTTTCCATGACGTTTTCGACCCTTTCAAGAGGCCTGCCGGAAACCTTCCTGCCGTCGATGCTGACATCGTTTGCAGCAAAATCACCGAATTCGACAGTCGTTGTTGTCGTAAGCGGAGCCGTTGCAACTGAAATCGAATCATGATAGGGAAGGCGCAGCCTTTCATCCCTCAGACCGTGGTATTTTATCAGACCCTGCATCGGGTGTGCTACGGCTGTTGCTTTTGACGACAATTGTGCACCTCAAACATCAATTATGAATTTTGCATAACCTTTTTCAATATTTAATTCAAGCATGTGGTATGTGACAGCTTTGACGTCATCCTTAAGCAGGTGTCGTTTCCTGTCAATCTTTTCTCCCCTGACCGAGGATCTGAGGCGTGTCCCACTGACGTTTACCGAAAACGATGAGAAGAGGATTCCCATCGCACTCTCAATGAAGATGAGCTCATTCAGGTAATCAACAAGCAGGCTGTCGGCCGAACGTGCCTCGATCTCGATCTTTTCCTCACCCTTTGGCACCACGGTACTCAGATCAACAATCTGGTCAAACAGTGCATATGCCGAGTTTTCGAATATTTCGTTAAGGTCTGTACCGAATGCCTGAATTCTTATATCAGCCGTGTGGTCCAGAAGCTTGTATTTCACATTGCCGGTTATCCGCACTTTAAAGATTAAGCTATCCTATGGTTTCTTTGCAACAATTTATTACCATTAGCATATTCAACAGTATATGCAGCAGAGATACGAAAGACTTTTTAAAATACTGAACGGCTCGACAGATGCAGTTGTCATTGCCAACGGAAGCGACAACCATGTAGATCATAATTTCAGGTATTTTGTGAGGCCGAACTCGGGGATTTTTGAAGGATCTGTTGCGATAATAACAAAGCGCGGTATTCATGTCATCACTTCTCCGCTTGAGGCTCCTGCACTTGACGGCCTTGACGTTCAATTCGATGTCATCAGGACGAAGAACGACATGGGTAATCTTCTGAGGAAGAGTCTACACGGATTCAGCACAATAGGAATGAATTTTCCGGCAGTAACGCATGAATCATTCAGGAGCATAAGGAAGGCTTTCAAGGGCAAAATAGTGGACTGTTCCGGCCAGTTGGCAGACTGTAGGGCAGTAAAGGATGAAGGGGAAATATCGGACATAGCCAGATCATGCAGGATTGCATCCAGGGTTGCCGACATGATACCCGGTTTTCTGAAGGAAGGCATGACCGAAAGGAAGCTTTCCTCCCTGATATCGAAGGCTCTTTATGAGCAGGGAAGCGAATCCCCTTCCTTCGCTCCCATCGTTTCGTTCGGCAGGACAAGCGCCATACCACACTACTCTCCTGGTGATTTGAAGCTGAAAAGAGGCAATCTTGTTCTTGCAGACTTTGGCGGAACATACAAAAGGTATTGCTCGGATATCACCAGAACTTTTGTCTTCGGAAAGGCAAGCAGCAGGCAGAAGAATCTCTATGAAACGGTCCTCAGGGCCCAGTCTGCCGCCATGTCGGAGATAAGCCCTGGCGCAACGGGGAAGGACGTCGATGCGGCGGCCCGAAATGTCATCGACAGCAGTGAATTCAAGGGAACTTTCATTCACAGTCTGGGGCATGGCCTAGGCCTTCAGGTGCATGACGGGCTGCCGTCGCTTTCCCCTTCGTCAAAGGGAAAACTCGAAAGTGGAATGGTCGTGACGGTTGAGCCCGGTGCATATCTGCAGGGTTTCGGCGGTGTGCGTATAGAAGACGACGTGGTTGTGACTTCATCCTCTCCGAGGATACTCACAGATGCAGACAGGCAGCTCATCGAGTGCTGAGGGCATAATTTTTCGTGCCAGCCACTCTCAGGTTTAAGTAGTTGTTTCAGATTTGAATTCATACGGACTGTGTATGGATAAGGATAAAGAAACAGCGTCGCCGGCCTCCAACGGTGAAAGCCAGGACATCGTCGACGGTGAACCTGTAAAAGTCTTTGTCGATCTGCCGTGCATTGCGTGCACGGAAAAGAAAGTGGTTAACACTCTAATTTCACTTTCACTGCCGTTTATCGGAAAGGCGATGCAGACCACGTTCGTATGCACTTCCTGTGGTTTCAAGCACTCAGATATAATTATACTAGAAAACAGGGGACCCAGAAGATTCGAACTGCTCGTGGATTCCATCGGGGCGCTGAACTCCAGGGTCGTGCGTTCAAATTCAGGCACGATCCGTATTCCTGAAATCGGTGTGTGTGTTGAACCTGGAACGGCCTCGGAAAGTTTTGTATCAAATGTTGAGGGAGTGCTTGACCGCGTTTTGGAGGTCGTCACGATTGTGAAAAGGGACGCTGAACTTGATATATTCGAGAAATGCGAATCACTTCTTGAGAGGATGGCGCGGATGAAGGACGGTAATGAGCCGTTCCATCTTGTTGTGGAGGACCCCTACGGCAACAGCGCCATAATAGGCGACGGCGTCTCTGTAACAGAGCTGGATGAGAATCAAGCCCGCTTCCTGCAGACCGGTGAAACAACCTTTGACATCAGTTCCGGCGGTCCTGACGATTTTATGAACACCAGCCCGGAAAAACGATAAACTAATGGGCAATTTTCAACTCCCAGCTCCTCTTTCAGTACTGTCTGGCAGGCGCTGTATGCGGACTGCTCCTCTGTCACTGTGCAACATCCCTGCCTGTTTCACGTGAATGGCATGAAATACAGTATGAACGAAGTTCCGCCGTTGATATCGCCAGGGACATTCTCCACCAGTTCTATTTCCGCACTGATGCTGTCCATGATTTTCTTTACCAGCGAGAGACCAAGACCCGCTCCCCCTGTGGCAGTATGAAATCTGTTAAATACTGATGCAAAACGATTGCGTGGTATGCCTCTGCCATTGTCTGTGACCCTGACGCTTACTGTTTCTCTTCCTTTGCGACTGCATTTTTGCGCTGTGACTTCCACAATTACCTGTGCCTTGTCGCAATATTTTGCGGAGTTGGAGAACAGGTTTGAAAACACTTCACCGATCAGACTGTTTCCGACCAGAATCGTCGGGCTGGTATCAATGCTGAACATGAATCGTATGTCTCTGGAGGGAAAGTTGAGCTTTACTATTGAAGCAGATTTCTCCAGAACCTCCCGAAGGTCGAAGGATGTCAGTTCCAGCGTTCCGCTCTCTGTCTTGAAGATCTTCAGCACATTTCCAAGAAATTCAAGGGAAGCGTCTATCGAACTGTCGATATTCGCGATGTAATCCAGATCTTTGGCCGGAACACTCCTGTTGGCTGACAGATCCGAGCGAAGCAATTGAAGAAAAACGCGCATGGCTTGAAACATATTCCGCAGGTCATGCGAAACAAGTCCGGCACGCACCTCGGCAAGCTTTTTGCCCTCGTTCAGGTCAGATCTAAGGCGGTAAAAGTCAAATCCCGCTGCAATCAACATTGCAATTGTGTCTATCACTTCGGTATCCATTGAGTCAAACGAATTTTTCTGATTTGATTGGACATCGAGGACGGCAATAACCCTGTCATCCTGCATTACAGGCACTGCATATTCGCTCCGGGTGTCGGAACCGATCGGATTCACATACACCGGTTCAGCAGTTACATCATTCGCGAGCAGCGGTTTGCCGGTGCCGGCAACGGTCCCTATAATACCAACGCCGAATCGCAGAATATCGTTTGAATTCAGTTCTCTCTCTTTCCGTCCTCTCCAAACGAAATTGCGTGGCACAAGGATGTCATTTTCTTCGGCGCTCCAAAGCGAGACATTATCGAATCCCAGATCATCCGAAATAAGCCTGATTACGTTCGAGCGGAGTTCCTCCGGATCGGATGCCGAGAATATCCTCTCCACCGCGTGTGTGATTGACAGGAGCTGCATTATCATTTTTGCGCGCTTTGCCGACGTTTCACGCTGATAGGCTGCGAGTCCCAGTGCAAGGACAATCGATTTGAGCATTATGATTTCATATCTTTCCCACCACTGCCGTCCTGCTTCTCTGATACCTAAAAAATGGAATCTGCCGTTTGGCGCTCTGAAGACGGCCCCGCCACACGGAACTACCGATACTTCCTTCAATCTTCTGCCTGTCTCCGTGATGTCAGAAGAACTGATGAAAACGTCTGGCTCATCCAGCATCAGTTCCCTTGTTCTGAAATTGAGTCTCGGAGGCATGGATCCGGCCTCTGTGCCGGACGGCACAACCTCATCTTCAAGCTCCCAGTCATTTCCATCCGTTGATGTGTAGCTGAAACTTCCTGCGCCCTTGAGTTCAGAGGAAATGGTATTGACAATGCCTGTCGAGAGTCTCGCAGGCGTCTCTCTCCTCAAACTGTTCTGCGCCTGATTCATCAGCTGATAAGTGTGTTTTTCGTCTTCTGTAAACCACGTGTAATCCCTGAAATTACCCCACAACACGAACAGCAGCGATTGCCAGACAAGTAGGCTGGAAATCCACCATGCGAGATCGAGTTTTCTGGTCGACAGGAAGTGAATCACGGTAGAAGCAATGAGCAGAAACGAAAATGCGATGATGCCATGGAAACTGTAACGAAACGGTTTGAACGCGCGATGCCGGAGATTGAGGATGAGAATGAGCGCTATTGTGATAACTAGCACATTGACAAGTGTATCATTCAGATTGTTGGACAGAAACTCGAAAACGTCCACGGACACGTTCTTAAGAGAATAAAGAAAAGCAAACGTCATTACAGTGGGCACCAACATCCATAAAGACATTAGACTCGGCGGCCACTTTTCCCTCGTGGTACTCCACGGGATGCCGGCTGCCAGAACAATGATGGTTGCCAGGCCGGTCATCGGCAAAGCGATGTCCAATGTTGTCATGGGGAAATAAACAGATATGACAATACAGATGAGAAGAAACTGAAAAAATGCCGCTGCCGAGATTAAGTCATACCTGAGTTCAAGCTCTTTGTACCTGAGCAGATAAGCCGTGCATATTGCGGACGTCATTATGATCAGATACACGACAGAACCAAGGTCAATACCCATGTCCATCGAACTGGAACCGAGGGAAAGTCCCAGTACAGCCATAATTATGGTAATGCCTATCGGCACAGCAGCGGCAATTACGGGCGGATACCAGAATTTAAAGTAACTGATTATTTTTTCACGAGCGCCTGCCAATGATGGTTCACTCCCTTTCACGCAAACGGGCGGTTGAGTGACCGAACATGTTCCGGTCCGCCGTTCAATAGATTCCCTTTTGTATGGTATTTAATGAATTCGCCAACAATTCTGAATCCGGTCGCTCTGACAGATGAAGACCTTACGGGGATGACCGAGAACGCCGATCGTTATTTTTTCCAGTGTCCGGGTGAGAGGAAATGGATGGCCAGAGAACATGCGTGATATGTCCTGAAACTTCGGTTGCGATTCATCCGGAGCATCGTTTTTATATGACTCAGGTGAATTGGGCCGTCAATGCCACCATAGCTCAGGCGGTAGAGCGGCTGACTTGTATTGATTACTGGAAATCAGCAGGTCGGGAGTTCAAATCTCCCTGGTGGCTTTTACTGGCCGTTCCTGTCACCGGTTGAAAGGCGAAAGCACGACGCATGAATTGTTTATGGCAGTGTTTCGAAAAGCATTAATTGGGATTGTTCCTTATTTGGACGCATGGCAGCAAAAAGCGGCGTTTCCCGCCTTCACAGCAGCTGGAATACGCTTGACGCATTCAAACTGGATGACGATGAGCAGATTCATTATTATTCCCTTCCCGCGCTCGAAAGAGAAGGCATAGGCAAAATACACACACTTCCTCTTTCAATCAGGATTGTTCTGGAGTCACTTCTCAGGAATATTGACGGTGTTTCGGTTAGGGAGAATGATGTAGTTTCACTCGCAAACTGGAATGCTTCACACCCCGCCGATGTGGAGGTTCCTTTCAAAGTTGCAAGGGTGCTGATGCAGGATTTTACAGGTGTGCCTGCTGTTGTGGACCTTGCTGCAATGAGGGAGGCCGTAAAGAAGTGCGGCTCGAATCCTGACATCGTTCAGCCTCAGGTTCCTGTTGATCTTGTAATAGACCATTCTGTTCAGGTGGACTCGTTTGGCTCATCCGACTCGTTTATGATAAACAGGGAGAAAGAGTTTGAAAGAAACGCGGAACGCTACTCGTTTCTGAAATGGGCGTCCGGCGCATTCAGGAATTTCAGGGTAATGCCGCCATCACTTGGAATCGTCCATCAGGTAAACTTGGAGTATCTTGCCACCTGCGTCACTGTGAATGAGATTGAAGGCAGAAAACTCGCTTATCCAGACACACTCGTTGGCACGGACTCCCATACTACCATGGTCAATGGAATCGGTGTTCTCGGTTTTGGGGTCGGCGGAATCGAAGCTGAGGCAGCCATGCTGGATCAGCCTGTGACTTTTGCGCAACCGGAGGTCGTCGGAGTGAACATCAGAAACAGGCTCCCGGAAGGTGTCACGGCGACTGATCTGACGCTCACTCTGACGCAAATGCTCAGAAAGGAAAATGTCGTTGGCAAATTCGTCGAATTTTTCGGGGACGGGATAAAGAGCCTTAGCATTCCTGACAGGGCAACAATGTCAAACATGTGTCCTGAGTACGGTGCGACAATTGCCCTGTTTCCTATTGACGAAGAAACACTGTCTTACCTTAAGGCGACGGCAAGAAGTTCTAAGCATCTTGAAGTCATAAGACGATATTACAAAGCTCAGGAATTTTCTGGCATCGACTATTCCCTGGTGAAGTTCAGCAAAACGGTCGACCTTGATCTGTCAGGAATTGAGCCCAGCGTCGCAGGGCCAAAACTTCCGCAGTCAAGGGTTTCGCTTTCAGGCATCAGGAATAATTTTGTTTCACATTTTTTTGACAGCTCTCCCCCGGCGGCCAATCATGGTGGCGCGGCCAATCAGCTTTATGAGGGCGGAAATGCAACAACCGGTCTCCAGACAGAGGTTCATAGGAATCCGGAACGGAAAACCGTGGCTGTCGAATATCCTCCGGGTAACAAGACAGAACTTTCGGACGGGGACGTAGTCATTGCGGCGATCACGAGCTGCACGAATACAAGCAATCCTGCCGTCATGATAGCAGCCGGCCTCCTGGCAAAAAAGGCGGTTGAGAAAGGACTGTCAGTCCAGAGGAAGGTAAAAACGAGCCTGGCACCAGGCTCACGGGTTGTGACAGACTATCTCAGAAAGGCGGGGCTTTCGAAACCGCTAGAGCAGCTTGGATTCTACCTTGTCGGTTACGGATGCACCACTTGCATCGGAAACAGCGGCCCGCTGCCGGAGCCCATTTCAAAGGCCATTGCAGCCAATAACCTTTCAGCATGCAGCGTTCTTTCCGGCAACAGGAATTTTGAGGCGAGAATACACAATGATGTCAGGGCGAATTATCTAATGTCACCTCCGCTCGTTGTTGCCTTCGCACTTGCAGGCACCGTGCTCATCGACATGACAACGCAACCGCTCTCCATGACAAAGGACGGCAGGGAAGTCTACCTGAGGGACATCTGGCCTTCTTCTGCCGAGATACAGAACGTCATGAACAATGCAATTACTCCCGAAATGTACAGGGAGCGGTATTCCAATTTCCAGAACGCCAATGAGGAATGGAACAGACTTGAATCGCCGTCGGGCCTGCTATACAGATGGGATGAAAACAGCACCTACATCCAGCTTCCACCGTTTTTCAGCGGTTTTGACCCCTCGGAGTCCGGTGCGGTAAAATCGATCAAGGATGCAAGGGTGCTCTGCGTGTTCGGAGATTCGGTGACGACGGATCACATCTCTCCTGCAGGTGCATTCTCACCTGATACGCCTGCGGGAAAATATCTCATTGAAAAAGGAGTCCAGCCTTCCGAATTCAATACTTACGGCTCAAGACGCGGAAATGACAGAATAATGACCAGAGGGACATTTGCGAACAAGAGGATCAAAAACCTGCTGCTGCCGGGGACCGAGGGCGGATTCACACTCCACTTCCCTGACAGGAGGAAGATGACAATTTTCGATGCAGCAGTGGAATACGGCAAGGAAAGTGTGCCGCTTGTTGTCATAGCCGGCAGCGAATATGGTTCAGGCAGCTCCAGGGACTGGGCAGCGAAGGGACCCATGCTCCTGGGCGTAAAGGCGGTAATTGCGAAGAGCTTTGAACGAATACACAGGAGCAACCTGATCGGCATGGGAGTGCTGCCTCTTCAGTTTGAGGAAGGCAAGGACCCGGAGACTCTTTCCATTGACTTTTCCGGGACTCTTTCAATTATCCTGGATCAGAACATAGGTCCAAGAGACCATGCCATGTTGTCATATACGAATCGCTCAGGTTCTCCTTCGGAAGCAAAGCTCATTGTAAGGCTTGATACCGAAGTGGAAGTGGAGTACTTCAAAACTGGCGGCATCCTGCCCTTTGTTCTCAAGCGGCTCCTAAGAGCAGCATGAGCGAATCAAGCAATTATTTAACCAATGGCAGGTTTTCACACAGTATGTCTGATGATTCAGGCGATTTCAAAGGTGATTTCAAAATACTTGCACAACTTTCCTCCATCATAAAGGGTGATCCGTTTCTTGGTCACCTTGGTGTCGAGGTTGTGGAGATTGACTTCGGTTATGCCAAATTGAAAATGCCAGAGAGCGGTATTGTCCTCAGGCATGGCGGAATAGTGAACGGGGGTGCAATCAGCGCACTGATTGATGCTGCAGGCGGAACAGCAACAGCTACCGTAAACAGGGGAAAGAATCAGGTAACAATTGAACTCAAGATAAATTTTCTCGAGCCGGTCAGGATGGGCGAGATGACATGCGTTGCAAAAGTCGTCCGGGGCGGGCGCAATATAGTTGTCAGTGATATGGAACTTTTTGACTGCAATGGCAAACTGTGCGCGAAAGGCATAGGCACCTGGATGATACTTTATGAAGAGAAATTCAAGGTCTGAATTTCAAAAGCCTGCCTTCCCCACCGCAAAGGCGGCCAGAAGTGTTTCCGAACTGAGAAATCCGGAAAATGTGCTGAGATCGCGTGTACGCAGTATCTTATCGGTGCTGAAGCGAAAATATCCTGATGCACGTTGCGCTTTGAATTTTTCCACACCGGAAGAGCTTCTTGTTGCGACTATACTCTCTGCACAGTGCACTGATAATGCTGTCAACAGGGTGACAGCGAACCTCTTCTCCTCGTATTCGGTACCCGCCGGCCTGGCAGGCGCAGAACTTTCCGATATAAGGAAGATCGTGAAACCCTGCGG
This sequence comes from Candidatus Sysuiplasma jiujiangense, assembly GCA_019721075.1. NCBI lineage: Archaea > Methanobacteriati > Thermoplasmatota > Thermoplasmata > Candidatus Sysuiplasmatales > Candidatus Sysuiplasmataceae > Candidatus Sysuiplasma > Candidatus Sysuiplasma jiujiangense. The sequence continues at coordinate 39,350 of JAHEAD010000001.1, read as the reverse complement.
GTATTACAGGCAGAAATCCAGATACATCAGGGAAGCGTGCCGTTTGATTGTCAGAAATTACAACGGCGGCGTTCCACGGACAATGGAGGGCCTGCTTGAATTACCCGGTGTAGCGAGAAAAACAGCAAACGTTGTCCTTTCTGTCGCCTTCGGCATCAACGAAGGCATAGCGGTTGATACACACGTGCTCCGCCTTTCCGTCAGACTTGGCCTTGTAACGGTTAAAAACGCAACCGCTGCTGAAAGGCAACTTATGGAGATTGTAGACACAAAGCACTGGGGGGATTTCACCACGCTGCTGATTGCACATGGAAGAACGATCTGCAGGGCAAGGAAACCGCTCTGCGCATCCTGCGCTCTCAACAAACTGTGTCCATCCGCATTCAATTTCAACGATTGATCGCCCCTGGCATCTGATGCGCTGCTCTGTCAGTAACCAGAAAGCGTTCCCTCATTTCGAACAAAGTTGAAGGCCCTCCTGAACAGGTACAGACCAAGCGGTATGGTAACAACGCATGCTGCTCCAAGATACTCTATCAGCGGCATAATCGACTGAATTGTGGCACCGTCAAGCATTGTATAGCGCAGCGCTTCAAGTCCGTAGGTCAGAGGAAGAGCGTAGGCAATAACCCTGATGGATGGAGGAAGTATTGTTACCGGGAAGACAACGCCGGAGATGAATATGCTGAATGTGCTGAAAAACAGCGATATTGGATTTCCCTGTTTTGCGAAGAGCGTATAGGCTGCAGCCATCATCCCTATTCCGCCGTTGCTTGCAAGTATCAGCAGTATGGCCAGTGCAGTCGCAAACGCGTTCACATGCAGGTGTACTCCGAGGAGATAGACTCCTATTGACAGGACCATTGCCGCCTCCATCGAATTGAGCAGGATCGGCCACAGAAGCGTGTAAAGCAATATGGCGCCCGGTCTTGTGGGTGATAGCATCAGATGTTCCAGCGTCCCCATTTCTTCCTCAGTCCTTATCCTCTGGGAAAGAGATGCCACCATTGCGCTGACATATCCCTGGAATGCAAGCCCTATTACAAAGAATGCAATATACGAGCCGCCGAACGCAGAGATGGAAGACGATATCTGGCTTGTCAGATAGGAGGCAACAAAGAAGTACAGGAAAACGGGCAGTATCCATTGAAGTACCGTGAATACTGCCTGTGACTTGTAGGTAGTCCAGATTCTCAGTCCCCGAATGAATGTGAACAGATAGGCTTTCCTGAGTATTGTCTCGAAGCTGCCCATTCACTTCCCCCTTGTTTTAGTGACGAAAAGTTCCTGCAGCGACTGCTGGACAATCCTTGCCGACGTCAATGGAACGCCGGCAGATCTCAGTTTATCCACGGCGCCGTTAAGCTCTGAAACGGCGTCGTCGCACTGCTTCACATAGTGTATGCCGTCTGCATCCGCGGATATGACTGCTCCCGGAAGTATTTTTGACATGTCAGCATATACTGCATCCTGCAGGACAATTTCCACAACGCCCTTGAGTGCTGACTTCGAAGGGACTCTTCCGGAAAATACAAGGTTTCCGCCGGAAAGGATCAGTACCCTGTCTGCCAGTTTTTCAGCATCCTCAAGGTTGTTCGTGCTCAGGAGGATAGTCTTTCTGTTCTCCTTCCTGATGCCCCTGATTATTGATGAAACTTCTTCGGATGATGCTGGATCCATATTGCTTGTCGGTTCGTCAAGCAGCATCACCTGCCTGTCAAGAGCGACCGTCCTCAGGAAAGCCAGTTTCCTCCGCATGCCGGTACTCATATACATGTAACTGATGTTCATCGCCTTCCTCATCGACAGCGCATCCAGATAGGGCTCGATATTGCTTTTTACCTCTTCCATCTTCATTCCGTAGAGTCCGCAGAAAAATCTGAGATTCGCCCAGCCGTCCAGCCTGTAATAGAACGATCTCTCGCTGTTTGTCGTAAAAGTTATGCAGGACCTTACCTTGTTGTCTTCCCTCACTGCGTCGAAACCCATTACACTGACATGTCCGGATGTCGGTGTAATGAGCGTAGCTATGATCTTGAGCAGCGTCGTCTTTCCTGCGCCATTCTCTCCGAGGAGTGCCACCACTTCACCACGTCTCGCATTGAACGATATGTCGTTGAGCGCGCTGCCACCCCTTCCTCTTCTGCGCAGTCCGAGTGATCTTGGAAAAACCTTTTTGAGATTTTCAACTTCAACAAATATATTTTCATCAGGCAATTATATCAAACCGGTTCGAGTTTACAGGAATTAATTTGTTTATCATATATTAGTTTAGTCTAAAACCATTCGATGTGCCATTTTTGCATGTCCTGTCCCTTATGCAACGGTTTCAGTAAACTGCAAAGAGCGGGATCCCGCCTTTGTTACATTTTTGATTTGGCGGGCATCGGTTATTTCATTAACATGCAATAAATAATTTAGTATTGCATTCAATCCGGACTTTACCGGTGATTGAACGAAGAGCAGGATAAACGGTAAAGACAGCTTCGATCTCTTGAGACACGATATTATCTCATGCTCGAAGTGCCCCAGGCTGGTCAAATTCAGGGAGGAGGTTGGCCGGAAAAAGACGAAAAGGTATTCCGACTGGACTTACTGGTCCAGGCCTGTGCCTGGTTTTGGCGATTTTTCGGCAGAGCTCATAATAGTCGGTCTTGCGCCTGCGGCCCACGGCGGAAACAGGACCGGAAGAGTATTCACGGGAGATCTTTCGGCGAAATTTCTCGTAAGCTGCCTTCATCAGGCAGGTTTCACAAATCGGCCAAATTCTGAATGTGCGGAAGATGGACTGAAGATGATCAATTCATACATGCTTGCAGCTGTAAGGTGTGTGCCGCCCAACAACATACCCACAAGGAAGGAGGCAGCAAATTGTTTTCCCTTCCTCAGAAGGGAATTGAACCTGCTGAAAAATGCACGCGCGATACTTGTTCTTGGAAAATTTGCATTCGATTCCTACCTTAGATTCCTGGAAGAAACTACTGATATCGATGTCCGGCAAATGAAGTTCAGTCACGGAGCAGTGTACCCGGTCAGTGGAAGCCCGAATATTTATGTTTCGTATCATCCAAGTCCCAGAAACACAAACACAGGAACATTAACCAGGTCTATGTTTATTGAACTGCTGGAAAGAATAAAATCAGAGTGGTGATTTAAGTGGATGAAAATCAGATTTCTGCACCGAGAAAGGAGAAAAACATTGAACTTGAACCGCTGACCATTGAAAAGGTGGAACTCCTGCTGGTCAGATTGCCGCTGCTTAGTCCGTTCGAAACCAGTTTTGGCCGCAGCAGCAGTAAAGAAGCGATAATAGTCAAACTCCATTCAGAGGGGGATGTGGCTTATGGCGAATGCACTTCAGAACCAGAGCCCTTTTATTCATATGAATTCAATGCAATGTCATGGAAGGTGCTATCCGAATTCATCATACCCTCGCTGAAGGGAGTTGAACTGGGATCACCCCGCGATTTTTCAAAGGCTGCTGGAAGAATTCGCGGCCACAGCATGTCGAAGGGATGCGTGGAAATGGCGATATGGGATTTGTTTGCCAGAAGGGCCCGCATCCCACTTAGCCAGATGATAGGCGGTGCCAGAAAGCGGATTGAATGTGGCATCAGCATCGGCATACAGAAATCTGTTTCAGACCTGTTAAATGTCATAGACGATAGCATAAAGAAGGGCTACAGAAGGATCAAGGTGAAGGTCAAACCCGGTTGGGACGTGGATGTTCTGCGCGCGATACGCAGAATGTATCCGGAACTTCCGCTTCAGGTAGATGCGAATGCAGCCTACGAGCTCAAGTCAATGGATCATTTGAAGAAATTTGACCGTTTCAATCTTACAATGCTCGAACAGCCTCTCGATTACGACGATCTTTTTGAACATTCTATTCTCCAGGCCGGATTGGAAACACCCATCTGCCTTGATGAGAGCATAAAGGGTCCGGAGAGCGTAAACGTAATGAGCAGGCTTGAATCGGGCAGAATTGTCAATATAAAAGCAGGGCGCGTTGGCGGAATAGGCGCTTCGCTTGCTGTTCACGACACGGCAATGAAAAATGGGATTCCGGTCTGGATCGGTGGTATGCTCGAAACTGGAGTTGGCAGATCCTTCAATGTTGCGCTCAACACACTGCCCAACGTCCGTTTTCCTGGCGACACTTCCCCAAGTTCGCGTTATTTTTCCAGGGATATAATTACGGAACCCTTTGAGATGGATGCTTCAGGGCGAATGAATGTACCCTCAGGTTACGGGAGTGGTATCGAAATTGATGAAAAGCAGATCAGGCGGAGAACAGTGAGGAGTAAAGTAGTGAAACTCAACTGATCTCTCCACATTTTCCCTGCGGACGGGAGCATGCATTCATCTAACAGCAGGCAAAACCGGCGGCGTGATCTGACTGTGGATGTCAGAAACTGTTACGGACTCTATCTGCCCCTATCTGTTTCGTGATTTTCCGGCGCTTAAACCAAAGCTTCACCAAACTGGCATCCGGAAGAACAGGCACAATTATTTTTTCGATATGCATGTTATCATTTCTGAAAACCGCCGCTGAGCGTTTATTAAGCTTAAATGTTTTTTTATCTTGAAAATTACCTGAAATATCCTGGATGATTTGCAATGACCGGTTCCGAAGCGGACAGCGGAAAACTCGAAATACTGTATGTCGATGATGAGAGTTATCTGCACGAACCATTCAAACTCTATGTCGAGATGCTCGGCAACGCGAGCGTGGATACTGCCGCATCCGCAACAGAGGCAATATCGAAACTGTCAGAGCGGGAATACAGCGCAGTTGTATCAGATTACCAGATGCCGTCGATGGACGGCATAGAACTGCTGAAACATATCCGTTCGGAAGGCAACGATATTCCGTTCGTCATCTTCACCGGAAGAAGCAGGGAGGAAGTGGCCATTGAAGCGATAAACAGCGGCGCGGACTACTACCTTATGAAGGGACAGGATCCAAAGTCGCTCTTTACCGACATGCTCCATGTTATAACTTCTGCAGTCACTGAAAGAATGGAAAAGGAGAAGCTGAGGGTTACAAACCAGAGACTGGAGGCAGTGCTCAATAACACCCATGATGCTGTTGTTCTCCTGGATCTAAATTACAATGTGCTTTATGCCAACCCGTCATTCGAGAAGACATTCGGTTGGACGCTTGATGAAATCAGGGGCATGAGGATACCATGGGTACCTCCGGAACTGCTGAACTGGACAGAGGAAAAGATAAACGAGATGGTCTCAAATAAGAAGCCTGTCAACTATCAATCGAGACGGATAACAAAGGATGGCAGGTCGCTGAAATGCCATATTTCTATCGCGCCGATAACAGATCCTGATGGCAGGGTAAATACAGTATCATCCATAATGACGCCCGATAAGTTCGATGAAAAATGAGTTTGCCTGGCAGATTTCCGCTTTGCTGCCCGGCATGCGTGCTTCATTTGTGCTGCTATTGTTGATTCAGTCATTTCAAGCAGCGGCTGTTCCCGGTTTCTCAGTAAGTGTGGAGCCGGGAAGGAGATTTGAACTCCTGTCTGCAGATTACGGCAGCTCAGTTCTGCAGTCTGCCACATGGCCACTCTGTCATCCCGGCAGCTTCACTGTTCGATGTGCTTCCCATTTATAACATTTTATTGTCCTGTCCGGGGAAGGTCAGCCCGACTGCCGCTGTTTCCTGTCATGATGCTTTTTTGCAAGTTTTCCGGCAGTGAATGCCTTTATTATACTGTCCGCCTCTGAATAGAGATTTTCCTTTCTTTCTGAAATCATTTTCAGCATGTCTTCAATTTCTCTGCCGTCCATCGATTCAAATATTCTTCTCGAAAGTTCTCTGGTGACAAGCTCCTGTATTTCCCTGAGGTACTGTTCCTTTTTCCTCCTCGAGAGATGCTCGGACTCGAGTGCAAATCTGTTGTGTTCCTCTATCTTCCTGACCAGTTCATCCATTCCCCTTCCCTCCCTGGCATTTGCCTGTATGACAGGTGGTTTCCAGCCATGCCATTCGTCCACCAGATCAAGCATGGACTGAATATCGCTCACTGTTCTCATTCCGCCTGCGAGGTCAATCTTGTTCACCACATATATGTCGGCAATTTCCAGCAGTCCGGCCTTTATAGACTGTACCTCATCTCCTGAGCCTGGCATTGTAACAACCACTATCGTGTCCGCCATTCCCATTATGTCGACCTGCGTCTGTCCCGCTCCAACTGTTTCCACAATTATTTCATCACACCCCATCGCGTCGAGTATCCTAACGACGCTTCCCGTCTGGGACGAAAGCCCTCCGCTTCCTCCCCGGCTTCCCATGCTTCTTATGAAAACACCTGGATCCGCAAACAGTTCAGTCATTCTGATCCTGTCGCCCAGGATCGCTCCTCCGGTAACGGGACTTGTGGGATCGACAGCAACGATGCCTATCTTCCTGCCTTGAGCCCTGAGCATCTTCGTTATTTCCAGCGCTATCGTGCTTTTCCCGACGCCCGGTGCGCCGGTTATACCAAGCACAGGAACACCCCTGGTATTCCCATACAGCCTTTCAAGCGCTTCCCTGTAACCGTTCTCCTCATCTTCTACAAGTGAGATCAGCCTTGCGGCAGCTTTTCTGTCCCCGTTGATCACTCCTGTTATGAGTGTGGAATAGTCCAAAAGAATTCACTCCATTTCACTTTCTCTTCTTTAGGTGCTCTTTGTGGAACTTTACGATTTCCTCAATTGGCGTTCCTGGTCCGAACACCGCCGCAATACCGTATTTTTTCAGCATCGGAATATCCTCCTCAGGTATGATACCGCCTGCAGTGACAATAACGTCCATTCCGTTTTCCTTCACAAGTTCCATCACCCTTGGAAAAAGTACGTCGTGCGCACCTGACAGGCAGCTCAGCCCAATGGCGTCCACATCCTCCTGCAACGCGGTCTGAACTATCTGCTCGGGCGTCTGATGAAGGCCCGTATATATCACCTCCATTCCGGCATCCCTGAGTGCCCTTGCAACTACCTTTGCCCCGCGGTCATGGCCGTCCAGGCCAGGTTTGGCAATAAGCACGCGTATTTTCCTCGGCATTCCATAACCCTCAAATTATGTGCTGTTCCCTGTATTCGCCGAATACCTCTCTCAGAAGGCCGGCTATTTCCCCAAGCGTTGCTTTTGCCTTTACAGCTCCGATTATTGCCGGCATTGTGTTTCCATCCCCTTCCGCAATCTTTCTCAGGTAATCCATCGCGTCCCTGTATTTCTGCTGGTTTCTGTTTTTCCTGAGTTTTCTCAATCCTGCAATCTGTTTTTCCTCTCCGGCAGGATCCAGCTTGAGTGTGGGGACGGTCAGAGGTTCGTCGATGACGTATTCATTGACTCCGACCACGATTCTCTCCTTTCTCTCAATTTCCTTCTGGTATCTGTATGATGACTCTGTTATAGCCTTCTGGAAATAGCCCATCTCGATGGCCGGGACGACACCGCCATAACTGTCAATTTCATCAAAAATATGGTATGCTTCCTCCTCGAGTCTGTCTGTTAGCCATTCAACATAGTACGCTCCCCCCAGCGGGTCAACAACATTCGGAATGCCGCTTTCATAGGCTATTATCTGCTGTGTTCTGAGTGCGATCCTTACAGCCTTCTCTGTCGGCAGGGCAAGAGCCTCATCGAGCGAATTGGTATGCAGCGATTGTGTTCCCCCGAAGACTGCAGCCATTGCCTGGATTGCAACTCGCACCACATTGTTCTGTGGCTGTTCGGCGGTGAGCGAGCAACCTGCAGTCTGTGTGTGGAAACGCAATTTCTGCGCTTTTTCATTCAATATGCCGAATCGTTCCTTCATCTCTCTGGCCCATATGCGCCGGGCTGCTCTGTATTTTGCTATTTCTTCGAAGAAATCGTTGTGCGCGTTAAAGAAAAATGACAGGCGAGGGACAAACAGATCTGGATCCAACCCCCTGTCTATGCCTCTCCTGACATATTCGAAACCGTCTGCAAGTGTAAATGCCAGCTCCTGGACTGCTGTTGAACCTGCCTCCCTTATGTGGTAGCCGCTTATGCTTATCGTATTCCAGAGAGGAACTTCCTTCATGCCATATTCGAATGTGTCGACAACCAATCTCATTGACGGCTCAGGCGGGAATATGAAACTCTTCTGCGCAATGTATTCCTTGAGTACGTCATTCTGTATCGTCCCGCGAAGCTTCTTCTTCGGCACGCCCTGTGCCTCTGCGGCAGCAATGTACATTGCCCAGATTATTGAAGCCGGACCGTTGATTGTCATAGAGGTGCTTACCCTGTCAAGCGGTATGCCCCGGAACAGCATCTTCATGTTCTCGAGTGACGAAACCGCGACGCCGCACTTTCCGTATTCACCCTCCGCATGAACATCATCTGTGTCATACCCGTACAGTGTCGGATAGTCGAAAGCAACACTCAAGCCTGTTTCGCCGTGGGACAGCAGGTATTTGAATCTCCTGTTTGTTTCAAAAGCGCTGCCAAAACCCGCAAACTGCCTCATCGTCCAGAGTTTGCCAAGGTACATGTTTCCGTGTATCCCCCTTGTGTAAGGATACTTTCCCGGATCTCCCAGCTTTTCATCATAGTTAAAATCAGGATCAGGTGTATAAAGCGGGTCAATTTCAATCCATGAAAGGTTGTAAAACCTCTTCCTTCTCTCATTCTTTTCCTGAACGGCTCTGTCGTACAGTTCTCTTTTCCATTGATCCAGAGAAGCAGTGATTTCAATCTTTTCTGACTGAGCCTTTGCCTCAGAAAGAATCGACGCCATATATATTCAAAAGGTGGTCAGTAAATAAATCCTTTGCTAATGACTGTGGCGGCGTCGATCACACCAATTATTCGCCACTCCAATGACGATTCTCGGTCAAACTCAATGAAACACAAATCCGTTTCATCTGCAATCATATCGTTCACAGGAAAGACTGGTCTGTCTCACCTGACACCATACAGTATGGCGTTACCACAAGGAGGGTGAGGCAGCCGGTTGCACAGTACAGGAGTACAGGCATCTGTCCTGTGCTGAAACAGCCTGGCAGGAAGGCATCGGCACCCCACACAGCAGAGGAGAGGAATGCAACAGACACTGTCTGGAACGAAATACGGCTGGGCGCACGCCTCCTGTTCAGGGAGCTGAGGAGGCGCGGATACCGCATACCGCATCATAAGCTCAACGAATACCTTATCGACACGGCAGGACGGTGCCCAATCCGGGGAAGCAGAGGAAGCGCTCACGCTGCCGTTATGAACGTGAGCACTCGCTCTCACTCGTGCATGGCGACTGGCACAGGACAGGCGAAAACCATCCATATGCAATAGTATGGATGGACGATACATCCGGGATAATCCTTTCAGCAGGTGAATTCACGGAGGCTACAACCGAACATTCGATAGAGACGCTCCGTGAGGCGATGCCCGCTGCTTCCTGCTACAACTCGGCGATAAAGGAAGTGAACATAGACAGGGGCTCGCAGTTCTACAGCAACCATCCAGACAGTGTATCGGTGTTCCAGCAGTTCCTGCCGGACAGAGGCATAAGGCACATACCGTCAAGGCGGAACAATCAGCAGACAGACGGAAAGGTAGAACGATTCTGGCATGAATACGACAGGCACAGACGGCGCTTCCTGTCAATGCATGAATTCATTGTGTGGTATAACAACAGGATTCACGGCGCACTGTGGACGGCCATCGCCGAGAGGCCGTCGGATGCAATCGTCAGGAAGCTGCAGCCGGAATCAATTCTCGGCATGTTCATGGAAGTGGCTGAATGCCGGTGAGTGCTGAACAGAGAAATGGAAGGGCTTATGGCGGAAATGATTCCCGTACTCTACATGACCAAAGAACCTGAAATAATTATAAATAAGATTAAAAAATCAGAAAAGCGGGGAGGAAACTGGGAAAATTCTCCGGCTTCGTTTTTGGAACAACTTCGGCAGTGCTGATCGGCTATTATGTTCTTTCGGATTCTTATTCACCTCTCATAAACTGGCTCTCTCCTTATCTGGGGGGCAATATGACTCTCATTCTCGGCCTATTTTTCATGCTTCTCGGCAATCCACTGGACTATCCTGTCCTGATCGCAGCCTGGATAGTTGTTGGCGTGATAATCGGTCTTTCGGCGAGAAGGGTACTTGGTTCCATTGTCTCTTCCATATTTGTCCATCTGGCATGTGTCGTAATATTGCTGATTGGAATTGCAGGATATGTGCTCTCCGTCTTCATCCCCGGAAGCGGTTTTCTTTACGGAAGTACGACCGCAGGAATTGGTGCGTTTTCATCCCTGTCGTCGATACCAGTTCCTCCATATGGTACCAATATTCTCACACTTCTGACAGAACCTGTTATTTATCAGATATACCTCTCTGCGCTGAATTTACTATTGAGTGGACCAGCCTTCTCGGGTTCCTCACCTTCATCCTCGCTTCTAGCACTGTTCGCCAGATTTGCCGGACCACTGATTATTTCTGCAGTTCTCCTGTTCATCATAAATGTCGTAACCGCTTCTCTTGTAGCACATTATGTTCGAAAGTTCTTATCGGGAACCGAGAGCAGGGGGAGGGGCGGGAACTATAGGCCGATGGCGCAGGTCCAATTGATAGTTGTGATATCCATTGCAATGATGCTCGTCATGTGGGGTGCGATACCCAGCATACCGCCGGTTTCCGTGAGCAATGCGAATCAAAAGGAGATGATAGCCCACATAAGCAATTCCGGTACCCGCAAACTTGAAAACGGAGTTCTCGGATTACTGTATAATTTAACCGGCACCTCGTCCAACCTCTCAAACCTGGTGCCCGGAAGCAGGCACGATATTTCAGGCGCAACCGGGTTGACTCCTCACCTGGCATCGAACGGCTATGATGAAGGTGCGCTGGGTCTCATCTCACCTGACGGGAACATGTATTCCTTTTATTCGTTTGTTTCAAACTATTCATTCCCTCAGAATTCAGTTCCTGACAATGGACAGGTGTCCCTTTCCATTCTTGTATTGGTTCAGAATCTTATCGATCTTCATGCAAGCGGCACGATATTCGGCGGGTCACACCCATCCGGTCCATTCTCTCTGACGAATTCATCGGCGTCCTCCTTTCTGGAGCTTCTACCTCCGGAACTCCTGATCATTGGTGTCATTCCCGGCTCCATCCCGCCTCAGAATGTCGCATCAGGCCAGGTCTCTTATTATTCCAAGCTAACAGGTGAGAGTTTCACGCTTCTGGCCTCTCTTCCCAACCAGTCTTTATCAGGCATCTCTTTTATTACCAGCACATCCACTTCCTCACTGAACGACGTCTTCGTTTACGGAGGGAATCAGCCCGCCAGATACGCCGCTGCAAACATCGCATCCACATATCTCTACTCCCTCCATCCTGATGGCATTATCCGCGGTTTTGCAGACCTGCTGGCCGCGCATTCATTATTCACGCCAACCCTGTATGGCTCGGATTCCGCACTCATGGTAATTGGATACTCCAGCCACTCTATCCTGCCAAGCTTCTGGAACAGCACCAATATATCTGCACTTACTCCTTTCCCCGGGGGAGCCATTTCCTTTTGTCTCGGTTTCTTCTACAGAACAGAGGTTGCCTTCGGTTCAGGTATCCACATGCTTCAACTGTCATCTCTCATAGGTAACAAGACAATTTCTTTCAGTCCTACAGCTACATCATCCATTATCGGTCTTTTCACCCCCAGAATCAGCAGCGCATTCTCGCTTACCTCCATTTCCAGCGAATACAATGCAACCATTTACTCAACAAGTAATCCTCCAAACGGCACAGTATCCAATGGATCCGGATGGGTATTCATAAATGAAACAAGAGGGAGCATGGTCAATCCATCCTCCTATATCACATTCTCATCCCCTCTTTCTCCGGAAGTCACTCTTCTGACCTCTGATGCGGTCGGTCAGGGTGTTATCACGGTAAAGGCGGCTGTCAAAAATTTGGGCAATACAACGCTGAATGACGTATCCGTATTTTTCCCCGGAATTGAAAAATCAAGCGGCCTTGCATTAGCAACTGCGGGTAGTGCGTTTGCGAACACTAGTCTGCTCCAGGCCTGGCAGACCTTCCACGCTACATTCAATCTGAATGTTTCAAATCCGGGTGTATATGTTGTGCCGCGGATCACATATTCGTACTATTCTGGCGGCCTCTTTTTCTCCCAGCAGTCGGCTGTGAGCCAGGTGACAATAAGCAAAACGTCGCTCTTCACTCAGTTCCCTGTTTATCTGGCCGGGACCGGTTACGGCCTGGAAAGTCACTTTTCGGATCGAACCGGTTATGGGGAAATCCTTCTTGTGACCTATACACTTTTGACGCTCTTTATGGGACTCGCAGTTTATTCTGAATATGTTTCCTTCAGGAATTGGAAAAGGATGAGAAAAGAAATGCAGACAACCGGAAAGACATAGGGACCGGCGTCTCATGAACTACAAACTTCTTCCCCTCCTTCTGTTCTATCCCCTGAGACCGAACAGGAGATTCGCGACGGAAAAAACTGGCTGGGCATTACCAGAATTCTGCTTGAACCATCACTGCCGGCCACGAGAAGACAGACGGTCTTGTTTCAACTCATCTGCCGGCAAAGAATATTGTGACAGAAGGTCTCGTCTATGCTGAGTTGACAGATCGGTGCGAATATAGACCGGGTGTTCTATGACCAACCTTGAAAGATGCGGCTATTTTGGCAGGTTTTATACCGCCGATATGCTAAGTCGGTTTCGTACAGTCAACGGGCCACAATCCATATTGCATGAAACTGTTTCCGCCCGGAATCCGGAGCAATGGCCTGAGCAAATGCATGACGCGTGATTGCAAGCTGCCAGCTCTCGCTGAATGCCGTGCGTTGAAAGAGCCCGATTATGACTGTTTAAGCTAATGCAGGTTCTTGACTTTCGTTGTGTAAGCTATCTACGGAAATATTCGCAGGTCTGTTGAATGACTTTGATACGATCCTGAAACAGTCACCAGTCATTTCTGAGGGTTACACCAAATTACCCGGATCTTACGCTTTCCGCAGAATTCTTAAGATGGAAGTAAGGTGCTGGCATGGCTGTTCCAATATTATCCAGATATTTGCGAAATATGTGTCGCACCTCTCCCCATGGAAAACTCTTTTACGCTCGAGGCCGTTAAGCGTCACCGTTGATAGAAGTAGAAGGATTTTCCAAACTGTATGGGAGACGCAGTCAGCCGGCGGTCAGCGAAATAAGCTTCAGGGTGAACGACGGCGAGATAGTCGGGCTTGCCGGTCTCAATGGTGCCGGCAAGACGACAACAATAAACGCTATTACAGGTATCGTTCTGCCATCAGCCGGCAGGATTCTAGTGGACGGTTTTGACATAGTTAGAGAGAAGGCGCGCGCATCCAGAACTGTGGGCTGGGTCTCAGAGTATCCAAGTTTCGAGCAGAACGCCAAACCTGTGTTGCTCATGCAGTATTTCGCCGGTTTCTACGATATGCCCTCCGGGGAAGCGGGTCAGAGGATAACCGAAGTGCTGAAGGCTGTCGGCCTGGAACGTGCGCTTGATATGAAAATCAGAACATATTCCCAGGGAATGAAGAAACGTTTTGGGCTGGCCTCTGCAATGCTTTCCGATCCTGGAAATTATCTGCTGGATGAGATGCTTAACGGGCTGGACCCGGAAGGAATAAGCTATGTCAGGAATCTGCTCATTCGATTCAGGAATGAGGGAAAGGCAATACTGCTTTCAACACACATACTTAGCGTCCTCCAGGATCTGGCTGACAGGGTGATCATACTTCACAGAGGTAAAGTGCTCCGGACACTGACCAGGGATTCGATGAAGAAACTTGGCAGGCCATTGCTGAGGTTAAAGGTAGATAAAGTTGATGCCAATCTTTTGGGACTGCTGTCAAAATTCGGAGCTCCTGTTGTTGTTGGTGGCGAAGTCGTAGTTTCAGGTATCGATGATTCGCAGGCGGCAACCGAAGAGGTTAGCGCTGCATTGATCGCGGGCGGTTACAGGCTGTCTCATTTCGGTATAGAGAGGGAGAGCCTTGAAGAGTATTTCCTTCAGCTCACGAGGGAGGCATCGTGAAACCGATAATCTATGAGATCAGGAGGGTGCTCACAAGCAAATCCGCACTTATCGTGCTATCTCTGATGATTGTCATACCTGCACTCATCGCTGTGTCTGCCGCAAGCGGAAACTCCAACGTGAGTGTGTTTGTAAGCAGCGAGGCTTACGGCTGGGGGAGCAACGGGACATATAATGTAACCGTACTCCTCTACAACAACTACGGTTTCCCTGTTTCAGGATCCAAAGTTACATACTTTATCGGAAACAACAATACTAGTGTCGAAACCAACAGCCTCGGATTTGCCAACACCACCTTCAGCCGGGTTACAGACCAGGAACTGGGCATCACGTCGCCAAACCAAACGGAAGGCGGTATAACTTACAGCTATAGCGGCCAGAATTCGCCAGGATATGGTGGCGGTTACTTTAAGATCCAGGTTTACCAGAACCAGACCGACCCTTACTTCACAAACACCAGCCTCAAGGAGTATGGTCCTTCCGGCTCCACAAATCTTACATTCTCCTATTCCAGATATTCATTCAGCACTTTCAGTGTCCAGAATTCGCCACAACTCAACGGTCTTCTCCTGTTTTACAATGCTGCTGATGTGAAAAATGCTCCTCCTGTTTACCTTTATTACAGGGCGATGCCTAATTCAACTTCCCAGTTCACGGGTACCGGTACGGTTATATACACAAACGGGCAGCAGAAAACCGGACCGGGATTTCCTGCAAACTACAATGAAAGCCAGATGAAACTTTATTCGGTTTATACGAGTTCCCCACTTATTGATATAGTGCCCTACAATCTCACAAAACACACAAACACGACATCCTATGTGTTCGAACTCTTCGACTCAAACGGCACGGAACTTGCTTGGGTGGAAACTCAACTGCTTAACACTTATTCCGTTGCAGGTGTGAATCAGATATTCTTCCTTTCAGATCTGCCGATTCTCAGCTTCTTTGTTCCTCTGATAGCAACTGTATCCGCATATCAGACTTTTGGAAAAGACAGGGCGACAGGTGCTCTTGCTTCCGTGATTGTAAGACCGATATCGCGCAGGGCACTGATGACATCGAGATTTGTCTCCAATATAGTTTCTGTTACGATTGCATCCGCACTTGCGCTTGGCGTCACTTCCCTGATATACGAACATTATCTTGGAATTTATATTCCTTCAAGCACTCTTATCCTTGCGCTCTGGTCTCTCCTCGTGATGACCGGAGCATTCGTCGGGATTGTGTATCTTGCATCAATGTTTCTGAAGTCTTCTGGCCAGATAATCGGAGTAGCTATAGGACTGTTCGTAGTCCTCGTGCTGTTATGGGTATTCCCTCTTCCGCTGATACCGCTTATAATATCATCTGTCATCATCAGACAACCGGTTGGAACTCTCGCGTATGCTTCTTCGATAATAAAACTCGATTACATATCGCCTGCGGGCTTCAGTTCCCTGACAGATTATCTTTCGGGTTCTACCGTAAGCGGGCTGTTCTTCATTGGCGGCACATATACGGCAGCACAGCTGGGCATCACTCTATTTTCTGTCGTCGCTGTTGGACTGGCATGGATTGTCATTCCCTTTCTCCTGGCGCTTGTCAGGTTCACAAGAGGCGACTGAAGGAAAGTCATATTATAGCATTCCTCGAAAGTAATGCGGCTATTTGAGCAGTCCGTATATGACCGAGATACGGATAAACTGTGGGATGAGGCGCAGGCTGCGAGGCAGGCGCAGGCGGCACAGCACGGCTGACGATGCTCCCGTCAAACGGAATGTCGGTCATGTTTCAGAAATAGACGTATCCGCGGCACCCATTGCCTAACCCTTTATGGCCACAATATCGTACATCAATAATGTGATATATTTGTATATTGTATACCTAACTATGGACAGCACTACGATCAAGGTTTCGAAAAACACCCTGAAGAGCCTTGGCCAGTTGCAGCGCATTCTTGGAAAACGTACGCTGGATGACACAGTCAGGGAACTTATCAAACAACGCAGAAAGGCACTTTTGGCAGAGGCATTCAGCCTGGACAAGGGAAAAATAAAGCAATTCGCCGAGACTGATCGCGGTGAAGATCGTTATTGACTCGTACGCGTGGATTGAAATCTTTTCGGGCACTCAAAAGGGAAGAAGAGCGCTGGCGGCAATCGAAGAGGCAGATGAAGTCCTTACACCAGATATAGTGCTATCCGAAGTGGCCAGGAAATATATGAGAGAAGGAGCCGATGAGAATAAAGCCATGGAAAGGCTCGAGACCATTTCCGAAACGTCAGAGATCTTGGGGATTGATTCAGCAACTGCGGTTGAATCTGCCAAGATGTATTTGTTGCTTGAAAAGAACGCAAAAGAGAAATCACTTACAAAACCCGGTCTTTTCGACGGTATAGTCCTGGCATTTGCCCGTGTAAATCAGGCCAGGGTCCTGACGGGCGATCAACATTTCAAGGATCTGGAAGATACGCTGTGGCTATGACTGGCCTGCAGGCACCTGAAAATGGCGTTCAAACCGCTTGAGCACAAAGCTCTCAAGCTTTCTTTCGTTTACATATTCAGTGGAGTGCATCCCATTGCCTCCAAACAGCGGATTGCACTCTCACATCAAAAAACAGCGCCAGTGCAGTAATTTCCCTATGCGGGACTACTGGGTCATCCATATTCCGTGTCATACGGATTGTCTCTTCCATTGCTCTGGCACAGGTTCAGACTTCCGTTGATGCCCGAACTTTCACATGTTTTCCTGCCGCCTCAAAGAGCCTCCTGTCGTCTGTGACAGGAACCAGTTCTCTTTCAATTGCCGCAGAAAGATAGGAGGCATCGCAGAAGCTCAGCCTTTCCTCCCTGGCTAAGCCCAGGCTGGACAGATGGTCGATCGCGGCTGAAGGGACGAGTTTCATTCTGTCTGCTGCGATGCTGAGCAAACTCTCAAGCAGTATGTCTGCTTCAGATGATGATATTTTCCGGTGAATCTTATTCATCTTCCATATTTCATTACCCACTTCATAGACAGTCAGATCCAGAATCCAGTTTCCTGTCAGCAGGTCTATAATGCGATTACCGCGAGAAATCAGGAGATTGATAATCGCCGATGCATCGAACAGGCTGCCGTCCGCAGTTGGGCCCTTCCGTGATGGCCGGGCATCACGTGTCAATACTCATCCCTTGTCTCGCGCACAACTCCGACTACGTCCTTCACGGATAGCCGCTTCCTGCATTAAGGTCAGGTATTACTATTTGTATACTTGAGTGATACCATTGTTATGCTTAAATATGCCAACCAGGTGCCATTTGCAGAACCGGATAATCGTTCAATAGACGTTATGGTCTGAAGCTGTCGATTACATAGGAGCCTCAGGCAAAATGCATGAACTGCTGAAAGAAGATATTATATCCGGCTGGCCGGGGACAGCAAGAGCGCCGGCAAAGCAGTCTGGCCTCTCGGGATTGCCGCTCTTCCCGTTTGTGGAGAGGCTGTGAATAATCAGGATTTTTCGCGTTAAAATTCCAACTCTGACCCTTTGCCCTTCCAGGCACTAAAACATGGAGTGAAGAGTACCCGATGCGGTAAATGAGCGGACAGCATCGCCTGCATTGCGTGACAGGCATGTATGGCAATTCAGTAAAGGGGCCAGTGAAAATGTGGCGCTGTAGTATCTCTGCAGTATTTTTGCATGTAATCCGGCGACCCATGTCAACCAATCAGGGAGAGGAACATCTCCTCTAGCGATGTATATGATGTGGTGCATGAAAGCATAACGCTTCCGTGCTTGAATGCCAGCCTTGCCAATTCTTCCCTTAACTCCATTTCACCTGAAAGAGTAATTTTGACCAGGTTGCGCTTTCCATCGACTGTATTGCATTCCTTCACTCCATCCAGTTTCCTTATTTCAATGAGCAGATCAAAAGGGAGATCCTTGAATTCGGCGATGTAGCAGAAGTTCTTCCCCAATCTCCTTGATAAGTCCTGAACAGATCCTTCCAGTATTGTCTTCCCCCTGTCGATTATGGTGACATTATCACACAAAGCCTGGACTTCGCCCAGCTGATGCGAAGAGAACAGGATACTCTTCCCTCTCTTCTTCAGTTCGGAAAGAAGTTTCCTAATGTTCGCGGAGGCCAATGGATCCATTCCCGAGGTCGGTTCATCAAGAATGAGCAAATCAGGATCCCCCAGCAGTGAAACTCCAATGCCTAGTTTTGCCATCATGCCCCTGCTGTAACTTCCCACCTGCTTGTTGACTTCCTCATGAAGGCCGACTAGTTTCAGGAACTCCTGCGCGTCCATCCTGCTCTGCTCCTTTGAGATTCCCCTGATTCTTCCGTATACCGACATCAGCTCGAATCCTGTCAGGTAGGGAAGGTAAAATGGCAAATCTGAAGAGAAACCGATATGCGATCTATCGGCAACATTCATTGGATCGAACAGTTTTCCCTCATACTCTATTGTTCCACCATCTTTCTTCAGCAGGCCCATGACACACTTCATGGTGGTCGTTTTGCCCGAACCGTTGAGTCCAAGGAAGCCGTGAATTGTCCCATCTAAGAGGTTCATGTTCACATCGGTAATGCCGGAACCGGAGGTATACATCTTGCAAAGGTTGGAGATTTTCATTATTTCCGCCAAGCAGTCACCCCTTTATCTCCAACCTTGAAAATACAAGAAAACCAGACAACAGAAGGGCCAAAACAGTAAGCAGTGTAGCCGCAACAGAATATGCCAGGAGCGGGGCCACCGGCAAATAAGCTCCTCCTGTCATGGATCCTATGTTGACGGAAAGATAAACGTTTTCGGTTGGTGAAAGTGAAAAATGCTGCATGGCCGGAATTATCATATTGGAGGATGTCAAAGGAAGCAGGCTCATCCAGAGGCGAACTCCCTCCTTGATTTCCAGGAATAGATCGGATATCAGGGCTACAAAATAAACTCCTGCTACCATGATCATCATGAAACCTGATTGCCTGACGAGTGCACCGAGCAGGAAGGCGAGCGCAACAAAGAGCATGAGTTCGAGCAGAAATCCAAATGCAACAGGCACAACCCACAACAGGTGCCCCTGGCTTCCCGCAACAAACTCCGATATGACGACGGACAGAACGACAAGAAGAATTGATATTGCAGTGAGTAAGAGGAATTTTTCAAAAAACTTCCCGAAATAAACTTCACTCCTTGTGACGGGTTGCGATAGCAGAGGCTGAATGGTATTCCTGTCAAATTCCCATGCTATGGAGTCAACCGAAACGGCGCCCGCGATAATCATCGGAAAGATGCCTGATACGAACCCGTTTGTTATGAACAGGATGATATTGTCCCATAGATAGCCGGGTTCTGACACGATCTCGGAGTTGAAAACGTACTTGAAAAATATGCCTGCAAGTATTGCAGCCACTGCAACAAATGAGACTGCAAAGAGTACCTTCTTCTTTTTGAAATCCCACTTCATTTCATAGCATGAGATGCTCCACATCCTGCGCAACGAGAAGCGCCTCCCGGTGTTTTCATTTGGTTTCATGTTATCCGTGAGGGACAGTATTGGGGGTGATATAAGATGGGAAAGCAGAGTTCATCTCACGAACATTGACAGCGGGATTAATAGGGGTCATACTGTACTTGAGGTACTGGCGAATGATAGACTCGAAACAGCAGGAAGGACAGGTCTGTTGACAGATGATGCAGTGTATCGGAAGCATGCGGAGAGAACCGAATTTGAAAGATACAGGCATGATGCCGGTGAAATGGCCATCAGAATCTTCAGATTCAGGGCCAGGAGGGGAATAGGAGTTTTTTACGGTTCCTTCTCAATTCTAGTGATGGCGTCATTTTTACTTGATTTATTGTTTAACTCACTTGTCCTGCTCGGAATAGTCTGGATTGCGGGCGGTTTTGCTGTATGGTACTTATCCAGGATTTCAGGTTTCGTCGCGTTCGGCAGAATGGAATACACTATGTCTCTACTCGAAGATAGGGAGACGGAAAGAGAACGGAAAGGGAGAGTTGCGATCATCAGAACGTACTCCAACAGGATATGGCCATGGCTGGTTTTCATCATCCTGCTTGGTTTTGGTTATGTAGATATCGCTGTCTGGTTCCCGCTGATTTGGGTCATTCTGATTCTTGTAAAATGGCACCGCGGTTTCAGTAAGAAGGGAAGCATAATAGTTGAGTTCAAGACGGAGGACTGGGTTTTTTCAGCAAGCCTCGCGATCGCTGCATTTCTCGTCATTTTTCCCGGAATAGGTCTTGAGGGTTTTGTATTCGCTCTGCCATTTTTCACATTTGCGAGCTTAAAATCTCTCTACAGCGCTCCGGAGGAGTTCCTGTTTGAGTATGAAGGCGGATGAAGAGGACACAGGGAGAGAGCAGGGAATGAATCTTGTAGAAGAGCTTGCCAGTATGGGCCCGTTCACCAATCCGACCAGGGTGGGAATAATGGTCGTGCTGCTTGCCCTCAGACGTGCGACATTCACGGATCTTCTTATGGCGGTCAAAATATCGAAAAGTTCCCTCAATTCCAGTTTGAACATACTTGAAAGAAATGGTTACGTGAATATTGAACATGGATTCATCAGGATGGGCGGACCCAGAACCATCGTGAAAATCACTGAGAAAGGAGAAAATGAGATAACCAGGTATCTCAAGTTTATGAACAGATTCACAAATTCAATCATGGAACAAAAGCGTGACGTCTTGCCCGTCCAGGAAAGCGACAATGTGAAGGGGGGAACAGGCCCTTCATGAAATCGGTGGTAGGACGATTGTAAACTCACGAATTGCGGAATGGGTATGAGCATGAACATCTCACTCCGAGTTCATCGGCTTTTGTAACAGAGACCAGTTGCATTCAGTAATCTGGTACATAATTCAGTGTGAAGGACAATGTACCGGATCTGCTGTAATTTCCTCATTTACAGAAAAGCTGAGTAATAACAAAAAATAAGATACAATGAAGGCATGCATCACAAGAAAAACATGGCGCTGGATGAAGATTTCAAGGCTTTGACAGATTTTTCGCCATTCAGCTGGCAAAGACGACTTTACAATAATATGGTCAAGGGAGACATACCTGCGGTATGTGACATACCAACAGGATTGGGGAAGACGTCTGTTATTCCCATATGGTTGGTAGCTTTGGTACATCAAATTCATGAGCTTGGCGGAAAGAGGACGATTCCGGCACGCCTTGTCTACATAGTAGACAGAAGAACGGTGGTTGATCAGGCCACATCAGTCGCAGAACAGATGAGGGAAAGACTCTCCACACCGAATGATGCACGATGGCAGGTTCATAGTGTGGCTTTACAACTGCTCTCCACTGAATTGAAACGCATATCGGTGACCGAAGATCCTGTCATCGCCGTAAGCACACTTCGCGGTGAACTCGCAGATAATAAAGAATGGGAGGCAGATCCGACAAAACCAGCTATCATTATAGGCACAATCGACATGATTGGAAGCAAACTGCTCTTCAATGGCTATGGTGATAGGCGTTATGGGCGTTCACAACATGCGGGACTGATTGGTCAGGATTCTATTATTGTTCATGACGAAGCTCATCTTACTCCTGCATTCAGTGAGCTGCTTAGACAATTGACAAAAATACAGCAAAAGTCAGGCGAAACCAGACCCGTGAAGATATTGGAATTATCCGCTACGTTAAGAAGCGGATTTGATTCCGCTTTCACGCTATTGGCAAACGAGGAAAAAGAGGACCAGATTGTGGAGGAACGCATCTGCGCAATAAAACGTGTGCATCTGCACGTGCTTAACACGGGTCAGACGGAAAAAGACAGAGACATTATGAGAAAAGTCAGGGAAAAGATCGTTGATATCAGCCTCGGATACAGAGATGGCAAAGACAAAATCTTAATTTATGTACAATCGCCTGAAGATGCTCTCGATATATTCAATCAGCTTCGCAAGGCTGTCGGCGGTGAGCGCGTCGAGATTCTCACAGGCACAATGCGAGGTTATGAACGAGACAAACTAGTGCAAAAACCGCTGTTCCTAAAGTTCTTGAATTCAGGCTCTTCGGTTGAACGCACTGTATACCTTGTGAGTACGTCTGCTGGTGAGGTGGGAATCGATATCGATGCCGACCATATGGTCTGTGACCTCACCCCACTCGACTCGTTCATTCAGCGGCTTGGACGGGTCAACAGGCGCGGTGGGAGGGACAAAACAGCTCAAATAGATGTCGTTGCGCAGTCCGTGACTTCGAGATCGGAATTTCGCAGCTCCGAAATCAGGGAAGCAATGAATGCCACTTTCCGTGTTTTGAAAGAATGGGCAGACATGAATTCCGGCGAGATTGACGGCAGTCCGCGGCGTCTGCATGAATTGGTCGGAAGGATGAGCCCGGAACAGAGAGAAGGAGCGTTTGCTCCCAGGGCCCCTGCGCCTGAGCTGACAGATATTTTGCTGGACTCGTGGTCATTAACTTCTGTAAACACTGATTTACCGGGATGCCCCCCTGTTGCCTCGTATCTTCATGGCTCCGGTAGGGAGTTGCCTGAGACCTACGTTGTTTGGAGAAGTGAAGTTAAATTACTTGCCGATGCAAAGGTGGACAAAGCTGCTTTGAATGAGTGGTTTGAGGCATGTCCAATCTTGACGCAGGAGCGTCTCCACGATCGGACAGATCGTGTGAAAGATAAGCTCACTTCTCTGCTGAAAGAGCGTAGGAAACAAAACAATAATCAGATGTTGGATTTCCCTGTAATATTGCTGGATCCGAGGGGAGAAGCACGGCTCAAAGAGAAAAATGAAAACCAGTGGTATAATTTGTCTGAAATAGCCGGAAAAGATCTGAATCTCAACTATTCAATTGTTATATTGCCTTTCGAAGCAGGCGGTCTGGGGGATAGCGGGACATTAGATGCAAAGAGCACAACCACCGTAGACGTTGCGGATAAAATCACTGGAACAAGTAAGAGACGGCAGAGGCGAGTGATGACCGAGGATGAAAATGGCAAAGTCTATAGAAGCGCCGTCGAGTCGGACAATTCTGAAGTACTGATGAATGGTCTTCGTGAGGTTTGCCGGATAACGCTGAAAGAGCCAGAGGAAGAAAGCTCAGAAGGGGGACGTTATCTGATCCTTTTCGCTGAACGAGAAGAGCAGGCTGAGATGACCAGAATTCGTCAGTCTCTGGCATTTCATCTATCTGCCATAACTGGTGAAATGGGCCGCATCTGCGACAACCTTCAGCTGGATAAATCATTGAAAGAGGCCTTCATAATTGCAGCCGAGTGGCATGATCGTGGAAAGAACCGTCCCATCTGGCAGTGGTATGCAAACAACAAAGGCGAAGCTATTCCTCTAGCGAAATCTATCCGATACAGAGACGGAAGAGATCTTGGCGGGTACCGCCATGAGTTCGGTTCACTGCTTGAAGCAGAGAAAGAATACCGAATACGAACTCATCCCGAAGCAGATTTAATACTGCATCTCATAGCCTCTCACCATGGCAGGGCCAGACCGCACTTTGAAACAAGTGCCTGGGATGTCACCTACACCACTGATGAAAACGAAGCGGCATCAGCCAGGGTGATGCGACGTTTCGAAATATTGCAGCAACGCTTCGGCAGGTGGGGTCTTACATGGCTCGAATCTCTGATGCGCTGTGCCGACGCAATCTCATCCACTAAAATTGAAGAGAGGCCGGATATGGCAATGCCAGATGAGGTGCGGACTTGACCCCTGAGGCGCCAGATTTCAAGGTCAATGTCGATGTGACCAACCCAGGTCAGTTCTTCGCCTGTTGCGGATTGCTGGAACTGTCGCACTGCCTGTGGCCCGGTGCAGAGGGTTATTTCCAGGAAACGCAGTTCGCGGTTCATGCGTTAGGAAATACTGAGAGGGCAGATATCAGAAGTCTCTTCACAGAAATCCTCAAATGTAAAATCTCCGGATTATCGGCTTCCGATCGTGACACTTTGAAATCCCTTGAAAGCCGGAAGAAGACTGGGCATCTTTCGCCGGAGGAGGAAGAAAAACTGTCCAAACTAGGTAAAAAGGCACGTAAGGGAAGTCTCACTATTGGAAAACCTTTCGGACTTCTTCTGGATTGGTGGAACGCAGAAGACGACGAGGGAGATGATGTGGCCGTCCCCAAAACTTGGGCAGGAAGACAAGAAATCGAGAAAATGGCAGTTGCCCTTCAGAACGCCCTTTCCGGAATACAAGATAAAGATCTTCAAATGATGCTTGATTATAATTGCATAATACGGAAGCCGAAGGAGGATGGCATGAAGGCGCGCAGTGAAGGAAAGGTTGAAGCGTTTTATTTTGACGATAGGCGTTTTGCGCATCGGCTTGATGCCGGTTTTTCTCTTGATGCACTGAAATTGGAGTCTGTGTCCTACCCTGCCGTTGAGCTTTTGTGCCTGATTGGACTGCAGAGATTCCGTCCATCGCCAACAACAGGACAGACCAGAAGCTTCGATTATTGGGTATGGACAAGGCCGCTTGGGGTAACAGTCGGCAGAGCGGCGGCCTGCGGAGCGATACAGGCAGCAGGCTCAAGTCATTACAGATTTTCATTACGCTCTCGGGATGATCAGAAACGGTACAAGGCCTTCAGTAAGGCAATCCCCGTTATAGACAGAACATGATATTATCACAATAATTACATATCTGGAAATGGTTCACCCTTTCGAAGCTTAATCACGATTGGAGGATAGTTATGGGCGACCGACAGATTAGTCTGAATATTTATGATGAATGGCTGAGAGATGAAAGCGATGCAGCCGCGATAGTCATGAGGCAGTTGCTTGAGCCTGTAGGTGGAAAAGATTCCGTCATATTCCCGCCGACTTACGCTTCTCCTCCCGGGAAGAAGGATGAAGAATGGACAGGCTATAATATTGACCGGTTTAATGACGGACACAGTGTCTGTCAGATAGACAGTGTTGGCTCCCAGGCTAACCGCATGGAGCCTATTTTCAAGAAAGGGGAATGCAGCAAGTTGATCCCCCAGGTTATCATCAAGGCTGGCGATCGTGAAGTTAATCTGCTGGACGCGGGTCATCGTGCCGCCGACGCAATAGTGCGTTTCTCAACACTTTCCGACGAGTTGAAAGATGCTTTCAGCAAGTATCAAAACGGCGGAAATGCTGACGCGCTTGCGAAAATTGCACCAACCTCTATCGTGTTCGGTTCATGGGACTCACGCGGCACTCAGGCAAAATTGCCCAGAATTGTCGGTTCAGTGATCCGTGCTTACGATGTTGATGTGCTACATCGTTCTGCGCAATACTCGACCATCGCAGGGGAAATCATAGAAGGGGGTGAGGCAGAAGTTATAGAATCCGGACCCAAGGCAGAACTTGGGTTGGCGCACGTTCCGGCAGTTCGAAAACATGGCGGTATCAGGGTTAGAGGGGACATCAGGCGAGACGCCACTTTGAATCTTGCAGCGATCCGTGCTCTGAAGGGTTTGGACGGCGGAATGACCTTGAAGCTTCGCCGGTACATTCTAGGTTTGGCTCTTGTGGCAATTACCTGGCCACAGGAAACATTCCTGCGAGAAGGTTGCCAGCTCGTCCCGGATCAAAAGCATCCGGTTGAGTGGCAGGTGGTCCGAAACGACGGAAGCCGCGAAGCTTTCAGCCTGCAGCATTCGGAAGCCATAAATTTTGCTCAGATGGCCTCTGCAGAATTTGGTGTGGGGTCCAGCAGGACGGGGACTTTCGACTCTAAGGCGGCAAAGAAGGCGATAGACGATTCAAACTCAAAGAAAAGAAAGACCAGCCGTCAGATCCCGGAAGAACAAGCAAATGAAGGATAGAGATGACAAGGTATCTCTGCCTTTCGGTCACGTTTTTGAATCGTGTATTCCATGGCAAGAACGATGACGGCAAACCGGAGTGGCCACCCTCCCCAATGCGCTTGTATCAGGCTTTAATTGCCGGAACACGAGCAGGTAGCTATGCAGGCAGTTGGTCAGACGAAAAGGCAGATGCTTTTAATTGGCTGGAAAGCCGCCAGCCTCCGCTAATTTTTGCCCCGGATGTTGAGCAGTCAAATGGCCATCTTATCTTTGTCCCGGACAACGTTAGCGACAGAGAGTTCGAGCGTTCAGATCGTCTCGTGACCAAAGTGGTACATGCTAATTATCTTTTGAATGGAGATACGGTATACTTTCTTTGGCATCTCGGCGAGGAAAGTGATTTGAAGCATGCTGAGATTATTTGCCGAGAGGCTCGCCATATCCTTGCATTGGGTTGGGGAATCGATCAGGTAGTTGGCAACGGCATAATCCTAGATGATGCCGGAGCCATCGCTTTGTCCGGAAGGCGGTGGCGCCCGATGAAGAATGTATTTTTGCCTGGAGCCCATGCACTGCGCACTCCGAAAGACGGCTTGCTCAAAGATCTCGAAAGTGTGCATCATTCATTTGTCCACAGACTGGACTCATCGTTTTTCAGACCACCGCTCAAATCCAGTCGGTTTGATCGTGTAATCTACCTGCGTCAGGATTCCACACCCCCCCGTTATTTTGCCGCATTCGAGCTTCCAGACGGGATATCTTTTCGCCAGGAGGATGTTGTCAAAGTTGCCGCAATGACACGCTCTTTGGCCTGCAATCATGCCAAAGTGGATACACACACGTTCCCAGGTGGTGTTGAAACTTATGTTGCTGGCCATGCAGGAACACAGGACACCACTCCACCTCGTTTCTCTTACATGCCGCTGCCGTCAATTGGCGGTGAACATGCAGACGGAATGATCCGCCGAATTATCATAGCCGAACCCTTCGGAGGAGATGATACACATGCAGGGTGGGCGAGGCGCCGCCTTATCGGCACAGTACTGAAAGATCGTGATGGCAGGCAGTGTGGCAGGCTCCTAAATCCATGGCGCCAAACATCATCCTTTATGTTCAGGCGCTATACCGGCGAGTCTTATAGTTGGTCTACAGTCACTCCGGTCATACTGCCTGGACACGATGAGAGGTCAGCAGTGAAGGCAGAAAAATTATTCCTAACTGCAGTCCGTCAGGCGGGACTGTCGGTTGAAAGTGTATCGGATATTAGCATGCGCAAGGCCCCCTTTTTTCCTGGATCCTGTCATCCACGCTCGTACTTTCTGCCGGATTACATCAGAACAAAGGGATGGCCCGGCTGGCATGTGAACATCACTTTCCGTGAACCTTTTCATGGCCCACTTGCAATAGGCGCAGGACGTCACATAGGACTTGGCGTCTTTGCTGGAAGTGGAATTTAATGTCATTGTAGTATCAACAACAATGCCAATATGCTTCAATGGGGCCACAACTTTTCAGTTGTGGAGATTATTATAACACCCTTAGCTGTAATCCGAGTCTCCGTGCTTCAATGGGGCCACAACTTTTCAGTTGTGGAGATATGTAGGAACTTTTGTTGTGAGTTTGCGTTTGCCGGAAAGGCTTCAATGGGGCCACAACTTTTCAGTTGTGGAGATAGTTATCGCTACTGATAGCACGAGAGCTACAACCATGCTTCAATGGGGCCACAACTTTTCAGTTGTGGAGATAGGGAAGCGGACAACTTTATGGGAGGGAGAACTCATGCTTCAATGGGGCCACAACTTTTCAGTTGTAGAGATAGGTGAACTCTGATGCCAGTCAGGAAAGGCAGAAAATACGCTTCAATGGGGCCACAACTTTTCAGTTGTGGAGATCTTTAAATGGAGTGATTGAATGGAAGAATTAGTAGTTGCTTCAATGGGGCCACAACTTTTCAGTTGTGGAGATTTATCAGAAGCTGACAAAGCACTTTGGGAAAATGTCTTGCTTCAATGGGGCCACAACTTTTCAGTTGTGGAGATGTGGCCATCTGCGTTCTGAACACACTGCTCTAACTAGCTTCAATGGGGCCACAACTTTTCAGTTGTGGAGATTGGTTATTATATGCGAGAATATGAGGTCGATAAACCAGGCTTCAATGGGGCCACAACTTTTCAGTTGTGGAGATGCCTGCACTGCCCGTGATTGAACCGCTTCCGGTTGCCGCTTCAATGGGGCCACAACTTTTCAGTTGTGGAGATAAGTCTATGCATACGCATCCAGTCGTTACAGCATAGTGGCTTCAATGGGGCCACAACTTTTCAGTTGTGGAGATCGCTGAGCAGGCAGCTGCATAAGAGGAAGCTCCTGGGATAGCTTCAATGGGGCCACAACTTTTCAGTTGTGGAGATCATTTCATATCTGGTGGACGCAAAATCGTTCAACACGCTTCAATGGGGCCACAACTTTTCAGTTGTGGAGATGCACGGGCAGTGACGACTGTAGTCAATCCACGGTACAGGCTTCAATGGGGCCACAACTTTTCAGTTGTGGAGATCGTGGGGTACCACCAATATTTGTTCAAAATTCAACTACATGCTTCAATGGGGCCACAACTTTTCAGTTGTGGAGATGGCCTTAAATACTCTCACCAAGTAAATCTCGAGCGATTATTGCTTTCTATAGGTCATGTGGATCGATTTTCGTTCATTTTCAGGAATTATTTGTTTGTTTTGAGGGAAAGTATATGTTTGCGAGCGCCTCTTCGTAATCATTTCATCACACCTCCACTCGAAAGGTCTGGGCGACTATTGTCGATTCAGATGCTTTCCATCTCCGGGATGGAGAACGTTCACGCCCGTCTGTTGCTCTACACCTGAACCGTCAGACAATGACTGCTTGATGGTCTTCTATATCTGTTTTCTGACCTAAAAATTCTACCCTTTGCTCTAAACCAACGCTCTGTCCGCCAATATTCACGACAAGTACCCTATCAGTGAGGTGGTCTATGACCTTCTCAATATCACTGGTAAGCAGCACCTTTTCCCGTGATGATAGGTAACAGTAAAAGACAGAATACTGCAACTGTGTTCCGTACCCTTTTGCTATCCTAAAAACTTTTCGCCACCTCTTCTGATCTCTGATGTCGTAAGACACCAGGTACAAGTTTCTCATGTGATATGCTACCTCGTCAGGAACATTGGATATTCATTGATCTCTCCCGTAAGTGTTCTGCCAAGCAATCTAGCCTGCACTTCCAGCACTCGTCTATAACTTATTGAATAACCAAATACCGGATGGGTGATTTGAGTTTCAAGTCTGCGCTCGTATGAACGCATGACCTTCTTTCGGGCATCTGGCTTTAGCGCGACAGATCCGGCGCGTTCGACAAAGTCTTCTGCTGTGATCTCTCCATTATTGATAAGACTGATGACGGTTGAATCTGCAATTAAGGGCCTGAACTCCTCCATTAGGTCCAATGACAAAGATGGACGCCCGTATCTGGGCTGGTGAAAAAAACCTAGGTATGGATCGAAACCCACACTCATAAGTACTGTAGTTGTTGTGCTTACAAGTAGTGCGTATGTGAATGACAAAAGCGCGTTAACCGCGTCTCTTGGCGGTCTCCGGTTCCTGGCGTGAAAATCGAATTTGATTGTCTGTCCGTTGGCTTTGATCATTTCAGCGAAGTGGGAAAAATACACTCTTCCAGCTGCCCCTTCAATTCCAAACAGTTCACCGGCAGAATCTATCTGCAATGCACTTTCTGCCAGCCTGGCAAGTTCTTCCAGGGCTGCATCAGGAGAAGTTTCGCAATTTCTTCTCAACATGGTCCTGCAGTTTCGGATCTTACCACATATTATTCGCCTCGCTATGTGAAGCGACAACTGTTCTTCGGATGCGGTTTTGAACTGGCACTGTCGCAGCATAATGTTCTTGTGAGTCATCCCGTTTGTAATGCCGTAAAACCATCCGCCAAATGAGAAATAGCATAAGGAAATACCACGTATACACAGCTCGCGAATCGCTTGAGTGGTGACCTGAACATTACCAAATAACGCCAGGGTCGAAGTTTCGAATAGCTTTGCCGTTGCTATCACATCGCCTTTGCTTCTGATTTCCAGTTCTTCCCCCCTTTTAGCAACCATTGCCCCTTGTTCCTGGACGTAGAGGGGCAGAGCATCGTCTCTAGCTGGTAGAAGGCTTCTTACTTCTTCTTTGTCAATATTGTTCAATTTCACACGTGAAAGAGCAATAACCTCATCAGGAAGACAAATGCCAACAAGGGAGCAACGCGGGCATTTGGGGCTGTCAACAAGCGGAGGCGGAATGGCAGGGCAATCTGCAGTAACCTTTGCCTGTTCAACTAATTTCAGCGTTCTGCTTACCAATTCGTCTGTTATTGGTACAGGAATTCGAATCTTGGAACCTGCATAGTATATCGATGCTTCATTGCAGCGATATCCGTTTTCTCTCAGAATTATCGCTTGCGCACAAACCTGGATCCTCTCAGGCTCAAAACTTCTATATTCATTATTTGGGACTTCTCCCTTCTTGTAATCAACAGGGCACAATTCATCATTATTGCCTTCTATAATGTCAAGTTTGGCGACTATTCCTAGCTTGTCGCTGGATAATGAAACTGACCTTGCGTGTATATTCTCTGTCTCTTCAATCCCATCTGCCACCCCGATATTTCCGCTTTCTTTGTCAACTCTGTGATGAACAAATTCTCCTTCAAGAGTGTCGTCGTTGTGCGCAAACTCTCCCTGCACCCACTCAAGATAGAATAGACGAGGGCAGTAGGAGAATTCATTTAGCATCCTTACAGGAAGCAGTGGAGGTGATTTGTTGTTCATCATCTCGAACCACCCATGATTTTTATTCTTTCTCTTTCGTTCCTCTTACCTGATGAGCACTCATTTACAATGAATATATATTTGTCAGCCGTTATGAATCTCAATTATCGCACTTAAGAACGAACAGTAGCAGTAATCCCACCGTATGCGCATATGCCTTGACGGAGCAGAGTATTTCTCAGCAAATACTCTCATAGTGCGACTTAAGGAATAGTTGCAGATTAGAAGTATTCACTTTTGAGGTATTAGGTAAAGAGGATTGTGCACTGCAATTGTGACTTGAATTAGGAAAGGTGAAGACTCTCACGGCTCATTCTGTGGAATATGGAAAATTGAGTATTCACACAATGAAGAGACTATTCATTTCCTGCCTTTAGGATCGAAGCGTGGTCCGGACCCATTGAAAACAGAATCGTCTCGGGAGATTAATTACCAAAGAAAGAGGTAAAAGTGAAAGAGCGAACAGAGAAATGGATCGATTTGGAAACAGAAGGAGGATTCATCAATATACAGGGAATGAACTCCTGAACAGCAGGAGTACATAGAGTCGTTCCACAGCACGCTGAAGACTGAATACATATGGCCTGTGGAGTCCGGCAAGAGGTTATTCAACACCTATAGAGTTCTACATGAAATACAGGGAACAGCCTTTGCCTTAGGCGGTTACATCAAGTCCAAAGAGCGGAAGGTGATTCCAAAAACATGGGTCCGTTCCACTCCTGCGAACATCTTACTAACTCACCGCTGCTTATCAGCAGGAATGTAACAACGCCAGTAACCGGAAAACCTTATAGGCATAAAATGATCTGTTGATCTGTATCTCAATGCCTGTTACAGATCCGGATACTTGTATTCCGAGACTCTTCAGGGTCATACTTCCTGTAAGCGACATAGAAAAGGCTCAGAAATTTTACTCCTCATTGCTTAACATGGAGGGAAGTAGGGTCTCTCCCGGAAGGCATTATTTCCAGTGCGGCGGCACAATACTTGCATGTTTTGACCCAAGGAAAGATGGTGACAATTTCGATCTCCCCCCAAATCCAGATCACATATATTTCTCAGTCAGGAATCTCAATGCTGTCTTCAGAAGAGCGCAGGTATTGGGAGCTGTAATTTTAGATGAGATTGGGACAAGACCCTGGGGAGAAACATCATTCTACCTGAAGGACCCGTTTGGGAATAAAATTTGTTTCGTTCAGGAGGAAACCGTATTTACGGGACAGTAATAGCTAAAAAATCACTGATAGCATATCTAATAAAACCCATCACCAAGCAATCTTATTTGGCTTTTAAACCTGATAGGGAATGGAGGCTGACCGGTCTTTCATCCGGATCCCACACTCTATCGCTTCTAAAGCAGTTCACCGCATCCAGCCACTCTATTGGCGGCTCTGGAAGACGATTACATTGTGCCAGCATCTGCAGCTATGTCCACACTCAGAATCTCATAAACGTCGGACTCAGAATGCGAAGGAAGGTGAGATCAGCTCGCAGATTGGAAATTCAGACACTGAGGAGTTGTTGGGAGAAAAGGGAGTTTGCACGAGAAAAGAGATAATTCAAATGAACAAATCCTCTATTAAGCAGCTCCGGCTACAGGCAGGATGAAATACGAATCCACGTCCTGAAGAGGTTCAGACAGCCGGTTCCACGAGGTTGCTGGACAGCAGATAGCCGACGCGCTCTGTTATGAATGGCCTGATTATTCTGAACTTCTCGACGAGGCGGCCGCCGCTCAGCGACGGGTATACCCACAGGTTGAGTATCTTTTCCTTCTTCGAACCGCTCTCAAGAAACTTTGCCCGGTAGCCTGCAGAACGCAGTCTCTGTCTAACCTCCTCGATCATGGATTCCAGCTGGCTTGAATAAGCAGACATTGCTTCCACTTTCTTTGGGAGGTAATCGGTCACATCAAAACTTGCATTTGGCTCCGGTGAATTGTAGAACCAGACTTCATCAACTATGTGCGTATCAAGACCCTCCTTCTCTATCTGTTCGGGGCACTCGAGGTGGTAATGCGAAAAGGTGGCTGCATCATATGTTGCAAACGAGACGGTGCGGTGGTCGGGGTTTGGCTCGTACTTACCATAAGGATCGTAAGTCATCACTATATGCGGCTTGAATTTTCTGATGAGGCCCATGATCCTGTTTTTGAGTTCCAATTCCTTCTCAAACATTACGTCGTGATTGAGATAACCCAGGAATATTTGCTGTTCGACACCAAGTATTTCGGAAGCTCTGGCTGCCTCTGTCCTGGTGATCCTTCTGAGATCATCTGCCGATTTTATGCTTCTGTCCATCGTTCCTCTTTCACCGTCAGTGACGGTCACTATTATGACCCTGCTTCCTTCAGCTGTCAGCTTGGCGACTGTTCCTCCTGCCATTATCGCAGTGTCATCAGGATGTGGTTCTACAACAAGGACTGTTTTCATCGAATTTCAACCTTCTTTTGTATGGTGTGTTTTGATCGCAACAGCGTCAATCTCAACTTTCATAAAAGGCGCAACGAAATCGCAGACGATGGTCGTCCTAGAGGGCGGATTTGACGGAAACCTTTTTGCAAACACTTCGTTAAGCTCGCTGAAAAATTCCTTGCTCGAAAGATAGACTGTAAACTTCAACACGTCCTGGAGAGAGGAGCCAGCTTCCTGCAGGATTCTTTCAAGCTTCATCATTGTCGTGCTCAGTTGATCCGCAAATGTCGTTTCGGTCTGACTGTCCTGACCGCTGACACCGGATACGAACACAAGCCCACCCGCTGAGGTGAAGTGGCTGTATATTCCTCCTTTTCCCAGTCCTGGGACATCGCCGGTGCTCCTGTTGGATTTGACTCCCGAAACAGAAAGGAGGGCACTCTCCACGATTGCGACTTCGTCATCTCTCAGACACTGCGGATTGATGTAGATTCCGTCGTCGCGGCAAATAACATAGACAGGCGGTTCATACCTTTTCAGTCTTTCAGATATAATCTCCGGTTCTATTCCCGAAATGTTGAATTTTATCCTAGGTGCAACGACAGGTCTGATGCGCTCTCCCTTTCCGGGAATGACCTTCTCTATGCTGATCCTGTCGTCCGTTGCAGCTCTTACCGATTTTACAAGCCGATCACAGATGTCGTTCCATCTCCTGATTCTTTGAGCATGGTCCAAGCTCAGATATTTCTCAAATGCTGTGACAAACGCGACAATGTCCTCCTTGCTTGTCTTCATGGGTCTGCCGATAAAAGTTCTCATCTGTCCGCCAACGTTGAGATAGCTCAATGGTCCCAAAAGCCTGGCATGGTCGATGATGTCCTTCCTTCCCAGGATGACGCCAGTATCATTGGGTGCGGAAATGTCCTTTCCGCCGCTGAAGATCACGGCGTCGGCACCCGCCTCTAGAAATTCTGTCAGTGCTTCCGCAGGCGGAAGTTCGGCGGCAGCATCGACTATCACTTTAACTCCATGTGATCTTGCTATCCTGACCACATTTGTGAGAGGCAGTGAATCGTCCGGAGAGTATTCTGTATGGATTATTGCAGCTGTTCTGACTGAGATTTCCCTTTCCAGTTCGCTCTCAATGTCTGGCGCTTCGTTGCTGATCAATTTTATCTTAGCACCGGCTATCGTGGAAAGGACTGCATAAGGGTTATCCTTCCAGTGAGCCGATTGCATCAGTACCTCATTTTTCATACCATCAGTATTCGGAAGCGCGGCCATTTTGTCTGGATCACCTTCAGTCATACAGGATGCAACTGACAGAACGATCCCGGCAGCCGCTCCAGAAGTTATGAATGCGGCTTCGGCACCCACGAGTTTTGCAACGAATGAGCCTGCCTTTTCCATGAGCTCATTCATGTCTACGAAATCATAAGCGACCTCAAGCATGGCACCCATTGCTTCAGGCAAGACCCTTGATCCGCCGAGTCGCGTTAGGGTTCCGCTTGCGTTAATGACTTTCCTTACACCCAGCCGTTCAAGCAAACCGTCCACTTCCATCCAAGCAAGTCAGGGGGATCACACTATTCTCATCACTCTGTTTCACCTATCGCCTCCAGCGCAGGAATTCTGTCTCTTCGCAGCGCCAGAACAA
Organism: Candidatus Sysuiplasma jiujiangense; assembly: GCA_019721075.1. Classification (NCBI taxonomy): domain Archaea; kingdom Methanobacteriati; phylum Thermoplasmatota; class Thermoplasmata; order Candidatus Sysuiplasmatales; family Candidatus Sysuiplasmataceae; genus Candidatus Sysuiplasma; species Candidatus Sysuiplasma jiujiangense. The sequence continues at coordinate 4,594 of JAHEAD010000001.1, read as the reverse complement.
CGATGAGAACGATGCAAAACAATACAAACACTATCGGAGCGGCTTCAAATGGAAACGTAATTCCGAGTACGGCGTAGTAGATGGCAGCTACGGTCAGGATTATGGATGCGATGGGAATCAAAACAAGCAGCAAAATCCTCTTTGCATTGAGCTGACCAAACCTCTTTCTTAGACCTGACCATATTATAGAAAGGCTGGCCATTCCGTGGACGAGTAATGCGAGCAGTGTCGTGAGTATTCCAAGCACTATGTATGAATCTATTATGCCGTTGGGCACGCCGTACATTGCAACCAGGACAGCGGTCGAGACTGCAGCAAGAAGGATGGTTATACCCGTAATGACGGCTATACCTGCAACAGGTACTCCTCTTTTCGGATTCACCTTGGCAAGTGATGCGGGCAGCAGGCGATCCCTTCCCATCGCAAAGACCACCCTGCTCCCTGACGTAAGGAAGTTGTTGAGCAGTGTGTATATGACCAGGTCATAAAGCAGAGTCATTATGGCAGTTGCCCCGACACCGATATATCGGTTGGTGAGGATTGCTGCGGGAACCTCTGCTGTAACGAAAGACTTCATATTTCCAAGACCCCAGGCTACTGCAGTCGCGTAGGAGGCAATGACCCATGCAAATGCGCCTATCACAAGGATTGTAATGAGTGCCTTTCCAACGGTCTTGTTTGGAGCCTTCGTTTCTTCACCCAGAGAAACGATGGAGCCATATCCGCCGTAAGCAAGGTATCCTCCTGTTACAAAACCAAGGAATAATCCTGAAACTCCTGTATACGGTGTAAAGGGCTTGACGCTGTTGTCAGGTGCCTTCGCTATGAAGATGAGAGATATTACTGTCAGGACTATCATCTGGAGAACACCAAGCGCAATCATCGCCTTGATACTCGGCTTCAGACCAGACCACATACCATAGAAGACAACAGCAAGACCTGAGCCTGCAAATATTATGCCTGCCCACCACGGGAAATTTGTATGAAACACCAGATTAATTGAGCCGCTGAAACCCACAAGATAAAAGAGAATCAGTCCAGCTGCATTGCTTGCCGCGTATAGGACATAACTGTAGGCTGTAAATGTTGCCGCATGTCTTCCAAGGCCGTCTTTCACATAGCCATAGTAGCCTCGGGCGTTGGCAATTTTTCTCGAATACCAGAATAACGTGTTTGCGGACATCAACACACCCACGAATCCTACCAGAAAGACCAGCGCCATTGCGCCCTGCACGAATTCTGCTGTTCCGATCAGTGCAAAAAATATGCCGATCGGAGCAATGCCGCCGAGACCCTGGAAGACCAGTCCCCAGAATCCGACCTGATTCGGAACAAGGCCAGTTGCGCTCGCATGCTTAGCCACTCCCACCTTCTCATTAACCGTTCCCGACGACATTTCGAGTCCCCTTTCTTAACTTATGGAGCATCCGTGGTTGGTCTACAGTCTTTTTCAATGTTGGTAAGCAAAGTACTGAACGAACAGAGACCATCCTGCCGGCAACAACCACTAAATTCCCGGAAAGAGATAAACCTGGTATGCAACATGTTGCATCCAGCGCAAATCCGGAACCTTGAGTCCACATATGAGGTCCTGCAGCTCAAAAATTTTCCATCAATCATTGAATTAATCGGAAGGCCATGCCGGGCGCGACCCAACCTGACAGTTTGCTCATGGCTTCCTGCGAACAGGTCACCGTAGTAATTTCATCAGGCAATCTCCAAAAGCCCGGGCGATCTAAGCATATCATGCCTGTCGCATTGAGGGCATAATCTTATGCCAGGCTTTTGCGCTGAAATCTTGTGTCTGCATCAATCTCCAGCCGGAACCCTGTGAAGCTTACCAGCTCAAATGAAAATTGATTTAGGTGACTAAATATATGCAAATTGCCATCAATGTCCGATCGCTGAATGAATGGTTCCGCAGCAATGGAGATATCCGAACACATTGACAGACTTGTATCAACGGACTTTCATTCCAGGAAGTTCATAATTGACCTTTACGACGCTGCACGCAGACAGTCCGGAAATATTCCATTGACTTACAGGGCAGCTTCGTTGATAAATGAGAAGGTTAGGCCTGATTCATGCGTCTTGTTCATTACCGGTTTCCCGACTTACGGCGACTTCGTTGCCGAGCAGGATGGTCCGGTCGGAGCATCCATGCTGTCAAGGGTTCTTTCGGAGCTGCTGAGGGTGAGACCCGTGGTGCTTACAGATGCAAGCCAGGCATGGATGGTTGAGAAGTGCTTCATGGGCTGCGGTTTCAGTTTGGCTGGCAGATTGGGGGAGGAACACCAGGTCGTGGTCAGAGGATTCAAGGAAAATACAGAGATTGATTTTAGCTCCGTATTTGATGAGTTTTCTCCGTCAGCAATTGTAGCCATTGAAAGGCCATCAAAGAATTCCTCAGGCAGATATATGTCAATGAAGGGAATGGACATTTCTTCCAAAGTGGCGAGGCTAGATGACATTTTAAACGAAGCTCCAAAAAGAGGCATACCAACAGTTGGCGTGGGAGACGGAGGCAATGAGGCCGGATGCGGCCTCATCGAGAAAGAAGTCATTAAATTCCATCCTAATGGCAGAATCATTGCATCGGCTGTTGGAACAGACGCACTGGTCTTTTCCTCAGTTTCAAATTTCGGTGCTTACGGAATTGCAGGGGCACTGGCTGCAATTTCGGGAGACTTTTATGCGCTTCCGGACAAACAGACACTAATATCCGCCCTCAAAAGTGCGGCAACCGCCGGTCTTCACAATGGTCCCCCGAAATGGCTTGATCCCGGCTCAGATGGCATTCCCTTTGAACTGGAGGGACTCGTGTGGGAAGGTATACGGAGGATGATTTGGGAAAAAGTAAATCCGCACTATCCCCGGTTTTATTGATGCTTTCGCATTAATTGGCCTCATTCATGGAAGCGATAATGCAACTGAGGAGTTTACCGATCGCAGATTTCAGTGATCTGTCAACTGTTGATTTGTTTCTGGAAAGAAGAGCGGCCATGTCTGTTACGCTGAGGCTTCGCCTTTCGTTGAAGTAACCCAGTCTGCCTGCAGCCATGAGATATTCTATTTCCTTGTCAGTAAGGACCAGCTTGGAAAGTTTAGAGAGGAGCTGATTTGCCCACATGATTCTGGACATGTCAATTGAACTGACCGCCGACAAGGCGGGATTTACAGTAAAGTTTCCGATATCCATCAAACTGCGTATAAATCTGAATTGACTCCTCGGTTGTATCAAAACATTCCATTTCTGAACGCCCTCTTCCACACTTGAACTGTATGTTGTCAAGTTGTACTTCAGGAGATTTTCCCTGACCGTATTGTGAAATGGTCCAGTGAACGATACCATGTAAATATTGCGGAAAATACGCTCACAGTTGATTAGTTCATTGATCAGCCCGATTGTCTCCTGTCTCCTGAAGAATGAATCGATTGTTGTCCTTTTGTCATCCCATTTTGCCAGTATAATTTCATAGTTGAAGTCGGTGCCGTTCGGATGCCAGGAAAGGCTCTCCATACGGCAACGTAGCCTGTTTGTCAGCCTGGTCCAGTCTCTTCCGTGCCTGAATGAAAAGGAGAGCAACTGCTCTTCCATGGATTTAGTAGTCCCCCTGCCTTGGCCGGAATTATATGCTGTCAAGCTCTTCGCGTTACACCCGCGCCGACGTCTACTATAAGCGTGTTATTATTTGACTGTATCGCAGTTTTGAAGGCTTAGAGCAGTCGAATATGATTAATTGAAACAAAGCGCGGATTACTCTTCCCGCAGAAAAGTGAGATTCGATGAATTCCAGAGTCCTGGATTTCCCGTCACCCCTGTCAGCCCTCAGTGAGGCGTATCTGAAGCGCTTAAATCACCAGCATTCTATTACACCAGTGGTGGCATTGCAAGACAACGAATTGTCGGAGAACCTTGACAGACTCAGTGCCATTCTCGAAAGGGCAACAGAATTTGTTTTGAGTCAACTTGCAAATAAAGCCAATCAAGTTGCAATTAATGAAGAAATCACGGCAGTAGAGATTAACTATGAAGCCAGAACGTGGAAAATGAAGGAAATTCAAAGACTATCGCCCCTGATGTCGAGTGGTTTTGCAGAGGAGATCATTAAGATGGCTGAATTTCCACAAGTGAAAAAGTGTGTCGAATTCATGTCTTCTGCAGGTTTTGCTGAGCGCTTTGGCTGGATTGAGCTTCCACTGCCTGTGCAATTTCCTGAGGAGTCAAAGCGGGACATGAGCAAAGAGGCATTTCTTCTGCACAGGATCTTCCGCAATTTCGTCGCAGATTACATTATGAATTTTAAGTTCGAATTCAACCAAGGTAATTTTTCGAAAGTGTTTGAAGAGCTGAAGAGTCATGTCAGCAATCCTAATGGAAACAGAAGGAGCGCTGTTGTACTGAGAAATTTTGATATGGTTGGCATAGATTCGATTGAAATATTTGGCTGCAGATTGAGATATATAGAAACAGAGGAGCTTTTGGATCTGATTATAATAGGTGCATACGATCGGAATGTGGGGAACCCTTATGCTCTTCCACCATCCGGACTTTCAGGAATTCTTAACCCGGCGTTTTGTATCAGTTTGCCGC